>NZ_MOWP01000041.1:0-122338 GCF_001983215.1 Frankia sp. CcI49 | reverse complement strand
TCGGTCGTCGTCACGGCCCGGGCCGGTGACGCACCGGCTACCAGGCCGCCGAAGGCGGCGGTGCCGACACCGGTCGCCGCGGCGCCGATGAACGTCCGCCGGCTGAGGCCGGTGGAGTCACCCGGAACGGTGGTCTCGGGTAACGGTGCAGCTGCCTTTGACATGTCAGATCCTCACTCTCGTACCTTGGCGCGGCCGAGTTCACCTCGGCCGTCGATATGACCAGACGCGACCGCGAGCCCAACTCCCGCCAAGCCCATGAAAAATGCGCTTCAGAGTGCATGTTCCCGGCCGCGCGCGACAGACGTCGGTGATTGGAGGGAGATACTCAAACCGCATGCTCGCCGAATGGGCGCGGCTATTAAATCCGGCACGTGGACGGCCCGGACAAGCCTTTGGACGCGTGTCGCCCCGGCAGTGACAGGAACCTTACCTCAGGGTCTCCATTCTGTCATGCATCGCAGATTCGTCATGTGGAGCTCCGGTGGGTTGCGGGGCTCGGTGCACGCCAGAAGGGTGTCCCTCTGTCGGGAATCTGAGACGTCATGAAGCGGTGCTTCGATGCGTTCCCATGGAATGCGCGTCACGGAGGGCATGGTTGTTGGCGCGACCACGATGATGATCGCGAGGGGCTGCGCGCAATCATCTGATCACGTGAAGTTGACACGCTCCTCAGGTATCGGTGCGCCAGTGGGGCGCGGCCCGTCGTAGCTGTCGAACCATAACTGTTCAACTGTCCAATTAGTACTTGCGCGAATTTCTAGCAGTCTTCGCGGGGGACGTCAAGAGCGCCTGCTCGCCGACCTGGCGCAGAATGGAGGGCATGGATCGCCACCAGGCCGCCAGTGCGCGCCAGCGGATACTGGACGCCACCGAACAGTTGATCATCGGTGAGGGCTACGCTGCCGTCACCGTGCGCCGCGTAGCGCGCGAGGCCCACGTCGCACCAACTCTCGTGCAGTACTATTTCCCCACCCTCGACGATCTGTTCCTGGCTGTACTGCGGCGAAGTTCGGACCTCGAGATGCAACGCCAGTACGCCGTCCTCGACGGGACCCATCCGCTCCGTGCACTGTGGGAGTTCGGCCGCGATCCTGGCACCGCTCTGATCACCGAGTTCATGGCCCTGGCCAACCACCGCAAAACCATCCGCGCGGAGATCTCCAAGATCGCCGAACAGTACCGCAAGGCGCAGCTGGAGTTCCTCGCCGCCAATGCCACCGGGGAGGACATCGCCCTCCCCGGTGTGTCCCCGGTCGCGCTTCTGGTGTTGATGACCATGATCGCCAGAGGATTCATGATGGAGAACTCGCTGGGCGTCACCGTCGGCCACGCGGAAGCCCTCGCGGCCGTCGAGGACATCCTTGCCGCCGTCGAGAACAGATCCGACCCGGCCGGCACGCGCCGTGACGACGAAGCGCGCACCGCCGGCCCGTGAGGGACCACCCGTTACCATGCCGCGGATCTGAAGGCGGCCAGAATGGGAAGTAACTTGCCCGTGGCGCGGCACGCCGGTTTCTGGCGAATGGCGCCACTCGGTGGCGTCGCGGCTCGGCCCTGGGGGAGGGTGTCGAAAGCTGAGCCTGCAGACAAAGGATAAGTAAATACATACTCACCTTTGACGTCGGTGCGACATCCGTAATCGTGGGCCGAAGCGCGCGGGCCGCACCGACGGACCGGCGAGTGGGCGCAGCTCAGAGCCTGGCGGTGAGGCGTGTGGAGACCGCAGGGATCACCTTCTCGCCGTAGGTGGTCAGGACGGCGTCCTTGTGATCGTGCTGCAGGTAGAGCGCGAACTGGTCGACGCCGAGGGCGGCCAACTCGGCGAGGCGCCGCACATGGGTTTCCGGCGGGCCGATCAGGCAGAAGCGGTCGATGACCGCGTCGGGGACGAAGTCGGTGGAGGAGTTGCCGGCCTTGCCGTGTGCGTTGTAGTCGTATCCGGCGCGACCGGTGATGTAGTCGGAAAGCGAGGCGGGTACGGCGGCGCCGTCGGCACCGTAACGGGCCACGATGTCGGCCACATGGTTGCCGACCATGCCGCCGAACCAGCGGCACTGGTCGCGCCCGTGCGCCAGCCCCGCGTCGGTGCCGTCCGTGACGTAGGCCGGCGCCGCGACGCAGATGGCGACGGCCGCGGGGTCGCGTCCGGCGGCGGTGGCGGCCCGGCGCACGGCGGCGATCGACCAGGCGGTGACGTCGGGGTCGGCGAGCTGGAGGATGAACCCGTCGCCGACCTCACCGGCGAGGGCGAGCGCCTTCGGCCCGTAGGCGGCGACCCAGATCGGCAGCCGGGATTCCCCGCCCCACGGGAAGCGCAGCTTGCTGCCCTGGTATTCGGCGACCCCGCCGTTGGCCAGCGGACGGATCACCTCGATCGACTCGCGCAGGTGCGCGAGGCTGGCCGGCCGGCCGCCCGTGACCCGCACCGACGAGTCGCCCCGGCCGATGCCGCAGACGGTGCGGTTGCCGAACATGCTGTTAAGGGTCGCGAACAGGGAGGCGGTGACGGTCCAGTCGCGGGTGGCCGGGTTCGTCACCATCGGCCCGACCGTCACCCGGTGGGTGGCGGCCAGGATCTGGCTGTAGATGACGAACGGCTCCTGCCACAGCAGGTGCGAGTCGAACGTCCACACATGGCTGAATCCGTACAGCTCGGCCTGACGGGCCAGGTCGACGACCCGCCACGCCGGCGGGTCGGTCTGCAGAACGACGCCGAAGTCCATGATCTTGCCTCCGAACACAGCTCAGACACAGCTCAGACACAGCTCAGATGAGGTTCTGGGACAGGCCGCGGGGGACGAACCGGCCGTGCGATCGGCTGCCGACGTAGCCGGTCTCGTCCCTGATGACGGTGCCGCGGGACAGGACGACGTCGACGTGCCCGTCGATCTCGAAGCCCTCCCACGCCGAGTGGTCCATGTTCATGTGATGGGTACGGCCCGGGCCGATGCCGATGGAGGTGTGGCCGTCCGGGTCGTAGATCACGATGTCGGCGTCCGCGCCCGGCGTGATCACACCCTTGCGGCCGTACAGGCCGAACATGCGCGCCGGTGCGGTGCAGCACACGTCGACCCACCGCGCCACGCTCAGCCGGCCGTCCCTGACGCCCTGGAAGAGCAGGTCCATCCGGTGCTCGACGGAGCCGATGCCGTTCGGGATCCGGGAGAAGTCACCGATCCCGCGCTCCTTCTGGTCCTTCATGCAGAACGGGCAGTGGTCGGTCGACACGGCGGTGACGTCGCCGGTGCGCAGGTAACGCCACAGCTCGTCCTGGTGGCCCTCGGCCCGCGAGCGCAGCGGGGTGGAACAGACCCACTTGGCGCCCTCGAAGTCGCCCCACTGCTCGCCGCGGGCGCCGAGCTGGTCCTCCAGCGACAGGTACAGGTACTGCGGGCAGGTCTCACCGAACACGTTCTGCCCGGCGTCGCGGGCCTCGGCGATGCGCGCCAGGGCCTGCCGGGCCGACACGTGCACCACGTAGAGCGGCGCGCCGGTGAGGTCCGCGAGCATGATCGCCCGGTGGGTGGCCTCCTGCTCGGTCTGCCAGGGCCGGGTCAGCCCGTGGTGGAGCGGCGTCGTGCGGCCCTCCGCCAGGGCCTGGCGCACCAGGACGTCGATAGCCGAGCCGTTCTCGGCGTGCATCATGATCAGCCCGCCGTTGCCGGCCGCGGTCTGCATGGCCCGCACGATCTGGCCGTCGTCGGAGAGGAACACCCCCGGATAGGCCATGAACAGCTTGAAGCTGGTGACGCCCTCGCCGATCAGCTCGCTCATCGCCTTGAGTGACTCGTCGTCGACGTCGCCGATGATCTGGTGGAAGGCGTAGTCGACGGCGCAGTTGCCGCCGGCCTTCTCGTGCCACAGCGCGAGCTGGTCCTGCACCCGCTGCCCGTGGGCCTGTACGACGAAGTCGATGATGGTGGTGGTGCCACCCCAGGCCGCGGCGCGGGTACCGGTCTCGAAGGTGTCGGAGGCGAATGTTCCGCCGAACGGCATCTCCATGTGGGTGTGGGCGTCGACCCCACCCGGGATCACGTACCTGCCGGTCGCGTCGATGACCCGGTCCGGCACCGCCGAGCCGGTGCGTATCGCCGCGGCGAGGGCGGATCCCGGTTCCAGCAGGGCGGCGACCCGCTCGCCCTCGACGAGGACGTCCTGGCGGGCCGTGCCGGTGGCGCTGACGACCGTCCCGCCGCTGATGAGCAGGGAGCTCATGCCATCACCGACCGCTGGTAGGAGTCGGGCCGGCGGTCCCGGTAGAACTGCCAGTCGTTGCGCACCCGGGTGATCTCGTCGAGATCGAGATCACGGATGACGATCTCCTCTTTGTCCGCGGAGGCGACGTCGCCGACGAACCGGCCGCGCGGGTCGACGAAATAGGACGAGCCGTAGAAACGCGGGGCCTCGGCGCCGAACTCGCCGACCTCCTGGCCGATGCGGTTGTTCGCCGCGACGAAGTACTGGTTCGCGGCGGCCGCCGCCGGCTGCTCGATCTCCCACAGCCGGTTCGACAGGCCCGGCTTGGCCGCCGACGGGTTGAACACCAGCTGGGCGTTGTTCAGCCCCAGCTCCCGCCATCCCTCCGGAAAATGCCGGTCATAGCAGATGTAGACGCCGACCCGGCCGACCGCGGTGTCGAACACCGGATAGCCGAGGTTCCCGGGGCGGAAGTAGAACTTCTCCCAGAAGGCCGGCAGGTGCGGAATATGGTGCTTGCGGTATCTGCCGAGCAGGCTGCCGTCGGCGTCGACGACCGCCGCGGTGTTGTAGTACTCGCCCTCGTTGGCAACCTCGTAGACCGGCAGGATCATGACCAGGCCCAGCTCGGCGGCCAGGGCCTGGAACCGCTCGACCGTGGGGCCGGGGATCGACTCGACACAGGCGTAGTACTTCTGGTCCTGCACGGCTCCGAAGTACGGGCCGTGGAACAGCTCCTGGAAACCGATCACCTGGGTGCCCGCGGCCGCCGCCTCGCGGGCCAGCTCCTCGTGCCGGGCGATCATCGACTCCTTGTCGCCGGTCCAGGCCACCTGGGTGATCGCGGCACGTACCGTTGCCATCGCATCCGACTCCTTGGATATGCGGCTTTTGCCGCGTCGGTATCTGCTGCTGTGTCGGCGCTTTCCATGACGTTGTGGGTGACGGGATCAGCCGCGGCCGATCTCCTCGTGTCACCGCTGCGGACTGGTCGCGACGAGGTCCGCCATCATCCGCATGTGGCGCTCGTCCTGCAGTACGGTCGCCTCGACTCCGGGTTGACCGGTCGCGACTCGCCGACGAGGGACGTCCGGGTCTCGCTGTGACGAGCCTGTCGTGGATTGGCACCCCGAGGCCCGGTGGCCTGCGGCCCGGCGTGCTGTGCCGCCCATCGGCCGGGCCTCCCCTCGGAGGCTGGCCGGGCCCGGTTGCCGGTGCTGTATCTCCGTGCTCGCCATGGCGAGCACGGAGATTCCTGGCACCTGAACTCGTTCGTATTGCGCCTACTCGGCTGACCGTGGGTTCTGGCCGGTGGTCGACCGCCTCGGCGGGTCTTTGCTGCGGAGTCTATAATTCTGCACTTATCCGCCGTGATCCTATGACCTGCGGCTTTTGTCGCCTGTGCATCGCGGGGGCCGGTTTCCGTGAGCCTGTCGGCAGGCCTGTTGCCGAAGGCTCGGGCGAGAGGGCGGTACGCGGGTGGCGGACGACGGCAGGAAAATGCCATTCGACCTGCGTGGCGGCCGACCGCGACCGACAGTCGCCCGCCGCCTCACGGTGGCGGTGGCGGCGTTGACCTCGGTCATGATCATGATGGGCGCGGTGGGCGGCTGGGGTGCGTTGACCTATTTCGACGCCCGCACCCACCGGGCCGCGATCGGCGACCTCGGTGCGAACCGCCCGGCCGCCCGCGAGGGCGCGAAGAACTTCCTGCTGGTGGGCACCGACGACCGACCGGGCCTCGGGGGCATGCGTTCGGACACCACGATCCTCGCCCACCTCGGCGAGGACGGCAAAGTCACGCTGATCTCCTTCCCACGGGACACCCTCGTGGTCATGCCCGCGTACACCGACTCCGCCGGCAAGATCCACCCGCCGAGCGAGGAGAAGTTCAACTCCGCCATCGCCAACGGCGGCGTCACCCTGCTGATAAAGATGGTCGAAGCGCTGACCAGGGTGCGGATCGACCACTACATCTCGGTCAACCTGGCCGGCTTCAAGGCCATTACCGAGGTGATCGGCGGTGTGGACGTCTGCATCCTCGAAAGGAATGTCTCGGAACGGGTCAAGAACGACGAAGGGAAATACGTCACCAGTTCGAACACGAACGATCCGATGAGTGGGTTCAGGGGTGGTCCCGGGCACATCCAGATCAGCGGCGACCAGGCGCTGGCCTTCGTCCGCCAGCGCTATGGTCTTCCCGGCTATGACATCGGCCGTACCAAACGCCAGCAGTACTTCCTGAGCCGGATTCTCGCCAAGGTCAGGGAGGACGGCGTGCTCACCAGCCCGACCAGGGTCAGCGGCCTGCTGTCCGCCGTGGGTAACGCCCTGACCTACGGCGAGGGGACCAGGACGACCGATGTGACCCAGCTGGCCAGCCGCCTGCAGGGGGTCTCCAGCGGTTCTCTCGGCCTGCAGACCCTGCCCACCCACGCCCCGACCAAGGCAGAAGGCGCCACAGACGAGGCCAACGGGGAGTTCACCAAGCGGCTCGGAGCCGCGCAGCTCTACAACCAGTCGGATCTCGACGCGGTCTTCGGGCCCTTCGCCGGCGCCGGCGAAGGCGACGACGCGGCCGGCGGTGGCGACGTACCGATCTCGGTGCTCAACGGCAGCGGCACCGCCGGGGTCGTCGTGAAGGTCGTCCGGGACCTCGGCGCCCGGGGCATCAGCGCGGACAACGGCGGCAACGCCGCCTACAACAACTACAAGGCCACCTGGATCCGGTACGGCGCCGGCGCCGAGGCCACCGCGCGCAAGCTGTTGGCCCAGATCCCCGCGGCGAGGCTGATGGCCGACGACGATCTCGCCGGCGGCGTCCAGGTCATCGTGGGGTCGACCTACAAGGGCCTCGCCGACCTGCCGGCGCCCGCCCAGGCCCCGGGGGGCCAGGCTCTCGCGGCCGGCACCGCCGCGACGGGCCCGGCGAGCCCGGCCGGCCCGCCGGCCTCGGGAAGCTCGGGAGCCGCCACGCAGCCGACCGGCTCCGCGCCACCGGCCCCGGAGCCCCCCGCCGACTGCGTGTACTGACGGGCCAGGGAACACCCTGGGGCGTCGAGCCCAAGGGGAAGGGCCGGACGAGGAAGGGAAAGACGAGGAAGGGAGAACAGACCGGCGGCACGGATGGAAATCCGTGCCGCCGGTCCGTGTCGGTCCGGAAAACCTTCCGGCCGGCGACCCGTCAGCTTCCCACCGAGGTCAGGGAATCGAGGTCGGCGACCGCGGTGCCGAGCCTCTCCAACAGCACGCGGGTCACCGCCGGGTCGACCATGGAGGTGATGCTCCACAGATAACAGCCGTGGAGCACACTGCGGCGCACCCCCAGCTGAGCCTCGTCCCAGGATGGTGGCTCGACCCCCGTCGTCCGCAGGCCGGCGCCCAACACGTCGAGATAGTGCCGCAGCAGGTCGTCCTCGTGGCGGCGGCGATCGGCGACGGTGAGGGCGGAGGCGATGTGGTAGCCGGTGTCGAGATACCAGGGCGCCCGCTGCACGAGCTGCCAGTCCAGCAGCGACGGGCGGCCGGCGCCGTCCAGGAAGATGTTGCCGACGTGCGGGTCGCCGTGCACGATCGTCCACGGCGTCGTGTCGGCGACCACCGCGGCCAGAGCGCCGTAGGCGGCCATGATCCGTCCGACGTCGCGCACCTGCTCGGGAACGCCCGCACCGGTGTCACTGGTGTAGTTCGCCTCGATCTTGCCCCGCCACCCCTCGTCGCTGCGCGGCCCCATCCGCGAGCTCAGCCAGCCGGCGTCGGCCAGCCGCGGATCACCCCAGGTCGCGGTGTGCAGCCGGGCAAGCTGTTCCAGGCTTTCGGCCGCCTGGTCCGGGGTGTAGGGGTGCCGGCCGTCGAGGAAGGCACCCCCGTCGGAGATCACGTCCTGGGTGATCAGGATGTTGGCGCCGGTCGCGCGGTCGACCTCGGCGTAGACGCCGCGCAGCGTGCGCACGCCCGTCCGCTCGGCGAGGTCGCGGTAGAACAGCGTCTCCGGGATGCCGGCGTGGCGTGCCGGCAGGGTGCGCTCGGAGAAGTAGCCCTTGACGCACAGGTCGGGCGACAGCCCGTCGGGGACACCGCCCGCGCAGGTGATGGCGAACCGGACGTTCGTCGAGATCCGGCTGACTGTCGGGCCGCGGGTGACGGCGGTGACCTCGATGCCGGGGAAACGGCGGCCGAGCGCCGCCGTCAGCCATTCCGGGGAGAGCACCTCGTCCAGCCGCTCGGGCACGCGGACGTCGGGCATGCCGCCGCCTCCTCAGTCGCCCTCGACATCGAGGCGGCCGGTGCCGGCCAGGGACTCGAAGTGCGCCATGACCTGCTGCAGCGCCGCCGCCGGGTTGAGTTCGAGAACCTCGCTCGGCTCCTCGTAGACCAGTGAGTGCCCGGCGGGGAAGAAGTAGACGTCACCGGCGGTGGCGATCTCGTCCGGCCAGTTCGTGCCCGGGTAGATGGCCCGCAGCCGGCCGGAGAAGACATAGCCGTAGTGCGGGCACGGGCACACCCCGCCCGGCAGGCCCTGATAGCCGGGTGTGCAGTCGACCGGCCCGGTGGAGGTGTAGCCGACCTCCATGTCACCCCACTGCACCGACCTGAAACCGACGCCGCTGGCCGGCCAGCGGCCGCCGCCGCCCTTCGGTAACTCGCTCGGCTTGCTTACTGGCATTCGATCCTCCTGGCTCGGGCTTGCGTTGACTGCGGCTTGACGTTGCCTGGTCCCTGGTCCCTGGTCCGTGTCCGTGCGTCCGTTCCGGGTCAGGCCTCCCGGGCGGCGACGAGCGCGCCGCGGTTGACCTTCGTCGCCGCGCTGCGCGGGATGGCGTCGACGAACTCGACGGTCTTCGGGACCTTGTAGGGCGCCAGCCTGCTCTTTGCGTATCCGACAATCTCACTCGCCACCGGCGGATGCGCGGGATCCGCCGGTTCGACGATCGCGTGGACCCGCCGGCCCCATTCGGGATCCCGCAGGCCGATGACGACGACGTCCGCGATTTCCGGGTGCTCGATGAGGGCGGCCTCCACCTCGGCGGGGAAGACGTTGGCACCACCGGAGACGATCATGTCGACGCGCCGGTCGAGCACGTAGAGGTATCCGTCGGCGTCGAGGTAGCCGACGTCGCCGGCGGTGCTGAAACCCTCGGCGGTGGCCCGCAGCGCGGATGCGTCCCCGAGGTAGCGGTAGCCAGCCGACATCCGGGAACGCAGGTAGATCAGCCCGGGCTCACCGGCGGGCAGCGATCGGCCGTCGTCGTCGAGCACCTGCACCTCGGTGTCGCGGAACGGGCGTCCGACGCTGCCCTCGTGTGCCATCCACTCGTCGGCGCGCAGCGCGGTGAGGCCGAGGCCCTCGGTCATCCCATAGGCCATCACGAGCCGTTCCGGGCCGATCAGCTTCGCCCACCGGTGTACCAGCGACGGCGGCATCGGGGCCGCTCCCTGCAGGATCCACACCAGGCTGGTCAGGTCCCGCTGCTCGATGTCGGGCAGGTCGGCGATGCGCTGCAGCATCGTCGGCGTGGCGGTGAACGTGGTGACCCGGCAGGCCTCGATCACCTCGACGACCCGGGCCGCGTCGAACTTCTCCATGACGACCAGCCGGTCGCCGGCAAGGAGGTTGTAGAGCGTTGTCAGGCCGTTCGCGTGGTACATCGGCGCCAGGACGAGGATCGTCTGCGGGCGCGGCACCGGGTTCCACGCGGTGATGAACGGCGTGGTCAGCCGTTCGTCGTAGCGCGACGGACGGTTGGTGAGAATGACCTTCGGGGTGCCCGTCGAGCCGCTGCTGCAGATGCCGTTGATCTGTGGCGAGACGGCGTCGGGCAGGTCCGGGACGGGCGCGCCCTCGGTGGCGTCGATCCAGCCGAGGTCGGCGTCGCCCAGGAAGACCCGCGGGTCGATCACGGCCCGCAGCCGGGTCAGCTCCCACTCCGGGACGTCCCAGCGCACCGGGACCGGGACCGCGCCGAGCTTCCAGGCGGCCAGCACGCTCAGCACGAACTGCGGCGAGTTGCGCAGCCCGATGCCGAGGTGGTCGCCGACGGTGAGCCCGCGATCCGCCAGCGCGCCGGCGAGCTGGCTCGACCGGCGGTCGAGCTCGGCCCACGTTGCCGCCGACCTCGTCCCGTCGAGGGCGATGTGACGTAGGGCCACCTCGTCCGGGTGGGCCGCGGCGAGGTCCCGGATGCGGCGCGCGTTGCTGGTTTCGGTGTCCACTAGCCGTCCTCCCTGGGCGTGGATGTGGGTGCGGATCCAGCCGTGGATCCGGCCGCGGATCCAGCAGCGGATCCGGCTGGGCCGAAGTAGGCGCGCTCGAAGCGTTCGGGCTCGGCGGCGAGGTCGTCGGCCGATCCGTGCAGGACGACCGTGCCCCCGCGCAGCACCGCGGCGGAGTCGGCCGCGCCGAGAGCCAGGCCGATGTGCTGCTCGACGAGCACCACCGCGCAGCCGTGCTCACCGGCTATCCGGCGCACGGTCGCGAACAGGGCTTCGACGACGAGCGGGGCGAGGCCCATGCTCAGCTCGTCCACGAGGAGCACCCGGGGCTGCTGCACCAGCGCGCGGGCGAGTGCCAGCATCTGCTGCTCACCGCCGGACAACGCCCCCGCGGGCAGGGACCAGCGTTTCTCGAGGTCGGGGAAGATCTCGAGCATCGCCGCCGGCTTCGGCCCGCCGCGGCGCGCCGCGACCCGGATGTTCTCCTCGACGGTCAGCGTCGTGAACAGGCACCGGTTGTCCGGGACGAGGACGAGCCCCGCGCGGTTCGCCGCCGTCGGCCGGCCGCCGGGAAGCCGGGTGCCGTCGAGGGTGACGGCGCCGGCCTGGCTCGGCAGCAGGCCGGCGAGGGTGAGCAGCAGCGTGGTCTTGCCGGCTCCGTTCGGCCCGAGCAGCGCCAGCACGGAGCCGGCCTCCACGGCCAGGTCGACGTCGCGGAACGCGGTGGCGGTGCCATGCCCGCCGGTGAGGCCGGCGCAGGTGAGCCGGGGCGACGTCATCAGGTCACCACCGGGGCGGGCTCGGCAGCCGGTTCGGCCGCGGGTCCGGCCGCGGGTCCGGCGGCGGGTCCGGCGGCGGGCTCGGCGGTCGGCTGCGCGGCGCCGAGGTAGGCGTCCATGACGGCCCGGTCGGCCCGGATCCGCTCGGGATCCCCGTCCGCGATCAACCTGCCGAAGTCGAGGACGTAGACGTGGTCACAGATTCCCAGCACCAGGCTGACGTCGTGGTCGACGAGCAGCACACCGACTCCGGAGGCGCTGATCGCCCGAATGCGCTCGCCGAGCCAGGCCGTCTCCGTGGTGTCGAGGCCGGCCGCGGGCTCGTCGAGCAGCAGCACCCGGGTGTCGGCGGCGCAGGCGCGGGCGATCGACACGAGCTGCCGTTCGCCGTGGCTGAGCGCGCTCGCCGGCCGGTCGGCCCGGTCCGCGATGCCGACCAGGTGCAGAGCGCGCTCCAGCGCATGCTTTCGCTCGTGCCCGGGGACACCCGACAGCGCGGCGCCGACGTTCTCCTCGACGGTGAGGTCGTCGTACAGCTCCAGCGCCTGGAACGTGCGCGCCAGGCCATGGCGGACCCGCCGGTGCGTCGCCAGGGTGTCGATCCGGACGTCGTCCAGGTGCGCCGTCCCGGTCGCCCGTGCGAATCCGGTGATCGCGTCGATCACGCTGGTCTTGCCGGCGCCGTTCGGCCCGATGAGACCGACGATCTGCCCTGGCTCGACGCGCAGCGAGACGTCGTCGACGGCCAGCACACCGCCGTATCGCACGGTGAGGTGGTCGACCCGCAGTGTCGCGGTCCGGGCGGCCGGCGGCGACGGCACTGGTGCCGTCGTCATCCCGGCCGTTCCGGTCGGCTCCGCGGAGCCGGGTTCGGCGTGCCTCGCGGCCCCGAGCCCGGGCGGGCCAATGCGTCCGACGAGCGTGCGCAGCCGCCCGGCGAGCTGGTGCCCGCCGCTGGCCAGTCCTTCCGGGTGGCCGATCAGCACTCCGATCACGCCCAGGCCGGACAGCACCGGGAACCAGTCGCCGAGGTCGACCCAGCGGTCCATGGCGACGAACGCGACCCCGCTGCCGCCCATCACCCCGGCGAGAATCCCGCCGTAGACGGAGGTGACACCGGCCAGGTAGGCCGTCGACAGCAGGGTCAGGCCGGCGATCGCGCTGAACGAGTCGAAGGTCACGACACCGCGGCGATAGGCGAGCAGGCTTCCGCCCAGGCCGGCGATGAAGGACGCCAGCGCGAAGCTCACCACCTTGACCCGGACGACGTCGATCCCGATGCCGGCGGCCGAGCGCTCGTTCGCGCGCACCGCCAGCATCGCCGAGCCCAGCGCGCTCATCCGCAGCCGTGCCACGCCCCATGCCACGGCGACCAGCACCGCCAGGCACATCAGCCCGAACGGCAGCCGGGGGAAGGCGTGGCCGCTGCCGATGCCCAGGTCGAGCCCGAACAGCGTCGGCTGCTCCACGGTGGCGCCGTCCGAGCTGACGAAGTCGGAGTTGCGGAACCAGACCGCCTCGATCGCGTAGGCGAGGGCGAGGGTGACGATGCCGAGGGTCAGTCCGCGCAGCCGCAGCGCGGGCAGGCCGACGAGCACCCCGACGGCTGTCGCGACCAGGGCGGCCAGTAGCGGCGCGATGGGGAAGGGGACGCCCCAGCCGCTGGTGAGGCCGGACAGTGTGAACGCGGCGCAGCCGGCGAGGGCCAGCTGCGCCAGCGACACCTGCCCGGCGAAGCCGGTGACCACGACGACGGACAGCCCGATGACCGCGCCGATGAACGTGCCGATCACCGCGCTGCGCCAGGTGCCGTCGGTGAGCAGCAGCGCGAGCACGCCCAGGCCGGTGCCGGTGAGGGTGGGCAGGGCCAGCGACCGAGGGCGGGGCGCGTGCCCGAGCGGCTGGCGCACCAGCGACCCGCGGACTGGCAGGCCCCGCCGGCTGGCCAGCAGCGCCACCATGATCACAAGGAGGGGCACCAGCTCCGCCAGCCCCGATTCGGGCAGCCAGGAGTGGTCGGCGGACAGCGAGAGCGCCTCCGACTGCACCATCCCGATCGCGAGGCCGGCCGCGACCGTCGGGAACAGGTGCTGGAAGCCCCCGACGACCGCCGCGGCCAGCGCCGGTACCACGAACAGCGTGTAGTTGGACGGGGTGAGTGGGCTGAGCGGGGCGATGAGGATCCCCGCGGCGCCGGCCACGGTGCCGCTGATCATCCAGTTGGCGAGCGCGACCCGGTCCGGGGAGGCCCCGCTGACGTACGCGCCGGTCTGCGACTCGGCCACCGCCCGGGTGAGCAGGCCGAGCCTGGTGGCCCGGAAGACCGCGGTCAGCGCGAGCGCGATGGCGACGACGGCGAGGGCCAGGTAGAGCCGGTCGGAGAGCACGGTCAGCGAGCCGAGCGTCCAGCGGTCCTCGGGGAAGATCGCCTCGACGCTGACCGGCTCACCGCCGATCCTGATCGCCATCACGGACTCGACGACGACGAGCACCCCCAGCGAGGCGACCGCCCGGGCCAGCGGCGGGGCCTCCCGCAGCGGCCGGAACACCAGCAGGTACAGCAGGGCGCCGAGCAGCGCCCCGACGACCAGTGCGATCGCGACGGCGGGAACCAGCCCGAGGCTCCCGCCGACGTCCACGGTCTTCGGCAGCCCCGGCACCGGGATCAGCAGCTCGCCCTCGCGCAGCGAGCCATAGGTGTAGGCGACGTAGAGGGCCACCGACCCGGTGGCGAAGTTGATGACCCCCGAGCTGCGGTAGGTGAGCACGAGCGCGAGCGCGAGCGCCGCGAAGACGCCGCCGTTGCCGAGCCCGAGCAGAAGCGAAGCGACATGGTCCATGGGGAACTCCCGATGCCGGTTCGGGTCAGTCCTCGATCGGCGTCGCGCCGACGAGCTTGTACTCCGTCGGCTCGCCCGCGTCGTCGAGGGTGGTCAGCAGGCCGCCGCGGCCGCACACCGCCGGCGAGCCGGCGACGGCGTGGCCGTTGCACCGGATCTTCAGGCCGCCGCCGCCGGGCAGCTCCGTCGCCGGCATCGCCTTCATCGCGGTGATGACGGACGTCGGCGTGACGTCGCCGGTCAGGTTCGCGAGGCTGGCCTGGAACCCGGCCAGGGTCGTGAAGATGTTCACGCCGGACGGCTTGCTGGGGTCGATGTCCTTGCCGTAGGTGGTCACGACCGCCTGGTAGAGCCGGGTCGACGGGTTGTCGGTGCCGATCGGGCTGTTGGCGGCGACGGACACGCCTTCCAGGTAGCTGGCGGGCACCGCCTTGCGGGTGGCGTCGGTGACGCACTGCCCGATCATCGAGATCGGGCCGTCGTAGCCGACGGCGCGCAGGCCGTTCAGCGCCGAGATGCAGAACGAGTCGTTGCCGTGGATGTGCACGACGCCCGGGTCGTCGCCGGCGAGCTTGCGCATCTGCGGGGTCATGTCGGCGGTGCCCAGCGGGACGGGGACGATCGTCAGGTCGATGCCGGCGGCCTTGTAGACGGCCACGGCCGCCTGGTAGCTCGCCCGGGAGGACGGCACGTCGATCACGACGGCCGTGACCTTGGTGGTCTTGTGCTCCTTGGCCAGCGCGATCGGCACGCCGGACACGGGGAACGTCGGATCGGTGAGCGCGAACGTGGCCTTGGTGTCACCGAGGATGCGATTGCCGCTCGCGCCGAAGAAGACCGCGGGCAGCCCGGCCTGGTTGATCGGCTGCCAGACGCTCTCCAGCACGGGTGTGGAGCCGACGACGACCGCGGCGACGTTCTCCTCGACCATCCGGTTGCCGCAGTCGGCGCCCTTGCCCGGGTCAGCGAGCGTCTCGCAGAGGACGAGCTCGACGGGCCGGCCGGCGATGCCGGAGCGGTGCTCGTTGAGGTACTTGACGGTCGCTTCGGCGACGTCCTTCTCGATGTTGAGGTCGCCGGACGCCCCGCGCCCCGTGACCAGCCCGATCCGCACCGGCTCGCCGCTCGCCGGCGCCGCCGGCCCGAGTGCGTCGGCGGTGCTCGCCGCACCCGTCGCCGCGGCACCCGTCGCGGCGCCCTGGCCGTCGTCCGCGTCGTCCCCGCAGGCGGTCACCGCCAGCAGCACGGCGACCGCGGACGCCGTCAGCGCCAGCCGGGCTCGGGCGGCCGAACGGCCTCGAACCGCGAGGGCTGGGAGGCCCGGATGAGCCGGGAGGGCCGGTGCGGCCGTCGGCGCCGGTAAGGCGGGTAGGACCGGTGAGGTGGATAACGCCGGTAGTTCGCGCTGCCTGGTTGTCCTGCCACTTCTGCGCATGTGCAACCTGCCCCGGGTCTGTCGTGATGGGTGGTCCCGCCGCGCCGCGGGCGGTCCACAGCGGCTCGTGGCGGTTCGAAATCGGGTGGGCTGACCTGCCTGGACGCTCGGTCAGCCGGGCGGGCCGAGCTGATCTGCCGGCTTGGCGGTGGATGCTTGCACGCACATTTCGAGAAGTCAACGTCTTCACAAATGTGAGAGTGACGTTCTACATTCACGCACCACAAGCTTGCTTGCCTGTCGAGTGGCCGAGGGAGGTGCCGGCGTGGACGATCCCGCGTTCGGCGGTGTCCGCGTGATCGAGCTGGCCCAGTGGGTGTTCGTGCCGGTCGCCGGCGCGCTGCTGGCCGACTGGGGCGCCGACGTCGTCCGGGTCGAGCGCCCGGAGGGAGACCCCTACCGGGGACTGGCGACCCAGGGCATCGGCACCGACGGCGCCGGCGGGGTGAACCTCTCCATCGCCCTGGCCAACCGGGGCAAACGCTCCCTCGCCCTCGACCTGCGCACCGAGCCGGGCCGCCGCGTGCTCGACCAGCTGCTGGCCACCGCCGACGTCTTCCTCACCAACTTCCGGCCGGGCGCGCTGCGCCGCCTCGGGCTCGACGCCGAGACGCTGACCGCCCGGTACCCGAAGCTCGTCTACGCCCGCGGGCACGGCTTCGGCGCCCGCGGCCCCGGCGCAGACCGGCCCGGCTACGACTCGTCCGCCTTCTGGGCGCAGGGCGGGCTCGCCCACGTCCTCACCCCGCCCGGGCAGGACGTCCCGATCAGCCAGCGGGGCGCCATGGGGGACCGCAACGGGGCGACGGCGCTCGCGTTCGGGATCGCCGCGGCGCTGTTACGGCGCGAGCGCACCGGCCGCGGCTCCGTCGTGGACGTCTCGCTGCTCGCCACCGCCATGTGGACGCTGTCCTCCGACGTGCTCTCCGCCCTCGCCGGCCAGACGCCGCGAGCCGCGTCCGGCGCCGCCGCGTACCGCAATCCGCTCGTCGGTCCCTACCGCACCAAGGACGGCCGGCACATCCAGCTCGTGTTCCTGGAACCGGACCGCTACTGGGCCGACTTCTGCCGCCTCGTCGGCCGGGACGACCTCGTCACCGACCCCCGCTTCACCGACCTGGCCGCCCGCGCGGCGAACCGGGAGGCCTGCGTCGCCACGATCGCGGCGGTCTTCGCCGACCGGACCTTCGCCGAGTGGAAGGACCTGCTCGCCGGGATCGACGCGCCCTGGGCGCCGGTGCAGGCCGTCGAGGAGCTGCTCACCGACCCGCAGGTGCTCGCCAACGACTATCTCGGCGAGGTCCGTCCCGGGGAGGCGGGCGCGGACACCGGCCCGTCCTACCGGCTGCCGACCGGCCCGGTGCAGATCGACGAGCGCCCGCCCGACCTGCGGCGGGCTCCCGAGTACGGTGAGCACACCGAGTCGGTGCTGCTGGAGCTCGGCTACACCTGGGAGCAGATCGGTGAGCTCGCCGAGGCGGGAGTGATCCCGTGACCACCCGCCCCTTACCGGTTCCCGACGAGATCTCCGCGCCCTACTGGGCCGCGGCGGCCGGCGATGTGCTGGCGATCGCCCGCTGCGCCCGCTGCGGGTCGTTCGCGCTGCCGCCCGACCAGGCCTGCCCGCACTGCGGCAGCACCGACCCGGACTACGCCTTCGAGCCGGTCAGCGGCCGCGGCACGGTCCGTTCGTGGACGGTGATCCGCCAGTCGGGCCTGCCGGGGTTCGCCACCGAGGTGCCGTTCGTGCTGGTGGACGTCGAGCTCGCCGAGCAGCCCGAGCTGCGCATGATCGGCCGCCTGCTGGACGGCCCCGCCGCCCTCGAAAGCCCCGCGAGCCCCGACGGCCCTGCGCAGCCGCTGCGCCTCGGCGCTCCGGTCCGGGTCGGCTTCGAGGACGTGGCACCGGGGGTCGCCATCCCCGCCTTCGCCCTCGCCGCCGCCGCGCGGCCGGGGGAGGAGCCGTGACCGGGCGGGGGTTCACCGCCCGCGGCAAGGTCGCCGTCGTCGGGTACGCGCAGAGCGCCATCCAGCGCCACGCCGGACGTCCCCTCGGGGCGATCACGCTGGAGACCGCCCGCGCCGCGGTAGCCGACGCCGGGCTCACCTGCGCGGACATCGACGGCGTGGTCACCTCCGCGCTGTTCCCCACCGCGGGGTCGCACGACGTCCAGGACGGTGTCAGCTCGGTGCCGGCGACCTGGCTGGCGGAGCGGCTCCGCGGAGCTGGGGCCGGGGCCGGGGGCGGGGGCGGCGACGTGCCACGGTACGTCGCCGGCTTCCACGGCATCGGGCAGATCCCGGGCATGGTCGGGATGGCGGTCAACGCCGTCGCGAGCGGCGCCGCCGACAACGTGCTGGTCTACCGGGCGCTGCACAACCCGCCCGGGAAGTACCACGCCAACACCATGGAACGCGCCGCCGGCCCGGCGCAGTGGACGGCCCCGCAGGGCTTCTTCGGCCCGCTGGCGATGATCGGCCTGCCCTACACCGAGTACCTCCAGCGGTACGGCGCGCGGCGCGAGGCGATGGCGGCCGTCCTCGTCGAGGCGCGCAAGAACGGCGCCCGCATCCCGTGGTCCTACTGGTACAAGCGCCCGCTGACCGCCGCCGAGTACCTGGCCGCGCCGATGATCAGCGACCCGGTCTGCCGGTACGACTGCGACATCCCCGTCGACGGGGTGGCGGCGTTCGTCCTCACCTCGGCCGAGCGGGCCGCCGACCTGCCGCACCGGCCGGTGTACGTCGCCGGCTACGCCAGCGGGCTGCCGGCGACCCGGCGGCTGCCGCTGCACTGGCCGCTCGACGACATCATGGACGTCGGTGCCGAGACCGCCCGGCGGCTGTGGGAGAGCAGCGGGGTCGGCCCGGACGAGGTCGACCTGCCGCAGCTGTACGACGGGTTCTCCCCGTTCGTCTACTTCTGGCTGGAGGCCCTCGGCTTCTGCCCGCGCGGCGAGGCGCACCGCTTCGTCCAGGACGGGCGGATCGACAGCGACCGCCCCGACGCCCTGCCGGTGCTCTCCGGCGGCGGCGCGCTCGGCAACGGCCGGATGCACGGCATCCCGCAGATGCTCGAGTGCTACCTGCAGCTCTCCGGACGGGCCGGTGACCGCCAGCGTGTCGGCGCGGCCGTCGGCCTCGCCTGCCACTCCTCCCCCCACTACGGCGGCGCCGTCGTCTACACGGCCGAGCCGAGAAGGTGAGACAGCCAGTGCCCGACCTCATCGCCGAGCGATGCTCCTACATCGCCGGCAGCTGGGTGGACGGTGACGAGACGCTCGCCGTCGAGAATCCGGCGGACGAGTCGCACGTCACCGACGTGGCCGTCGCGCCGCTGGCCGAGATCGAGCGCGCCGTCGTCGAGGCTCGGCGGTGCTTCGACGCGGGGGAGTGGGCGGACGTCCCGCCGGCCGCGCGGGCCCAGGTGCTGCACGCCCTGGTCGACCATGTGGTGGCCCGCCGCGACGCGCTGATCGCCACCATGGTCGCCGAGGCCGGGCAGCCCGTCTCCTTCGCCGAGCGCGCGCAGTTCGGCGCCGGCGTCGCGCTGGCCCGCGGCACCATCGACCTCTACCTGTCGATGCCACACGAGGACACCAACCCGGTGCCCGTCGACGAGCTGGTGCGCGCGGGCGGGGTCCTGAGCATCCGCCGGCACGAGCCGGTGGGTGTCGTCAGCGCCATCACGCCATACAACGGCGCGATCATCATGGCCTTCCAGAAGCTGATCCCGGCGCTGATGGCGGGCAACTCGGTGATCCTGCGGCCCAGCCCGCTCACCCCGGTCTCGTCGCTGCTGTTCGGCGCGGCGGCCCAGGCGGCCGGGCTGCCGGCGGGCGCGCTGAGCGTGGTGGTGGAAGGCGGCGCCGCCGGGGCGGAGCTGCTCACCAGCCATCCCGCCGTCGACATGGTCTCGTTCACCGGCTCCACCGCGGTCGGCCGGCGCATCCTCGCCCAGGCGGCGCCGACGGTGAAGCGGGTGGCCCTGGAGCTCGGCGGCAAGTCGGCGCAGATCTACCTGCCGGATGCGGTCGGCCGGGCCGCGGCGGGTGCCGCGGCGGTGGTGGCGATGACAGCCGGGCAGGCCTGCGTCGCCGCGACCCGCATGCTCGTCCCCGCCGACCGCAAGGACGAGGTCGTCGAGGCGGTGTCGCGGGCCTACGCGGCCATCACCGTCGGTCCGCCCAGCGACCCGGCAGCCCGGATGGGGCCGCTCATCAACGCCGCGGCGCGGGAACGCTGTGAGCGGTTCGTCGCCGCCGCCCAGGAGCACGGCGGCAAGGTCGCCTTCGGCGGTGGCCGCCCGACCGGGCTGGAACGCGGCTACTACTTCGAGCCCACCGTGCTCGACCTGCCCGACAACACCAATCCCGCGGCCCGCGAGGAGATCTTCGGGCCGGTGATCAGCATCCTCGGCTACCGCGACCTGGACGACGCGGTGCGCATCGCCAACGACAGCGACTACGGCCTGTCCGGGCAGGTCTACGGCGCCGACCTGCCCGCGGCGACCGCGGTGGCCCGCCGGCTGCGCACCGGGGCGGTCAACGTCAACGTCGGCGGAATGTTCAGCGCCTACGCCCCGAGCGGCGGCTACAAGCACAGCGGCCTCGGCCGCGAGCGCGGGCCGGACGGAATCCGCGCCTTCCAGGAGGTCAAGCACCTCGCGATCAAGGAGCAGTCATGACAGACACCCTCTCGCTCGACTGGCTGATCTCGGTCGACGACCACGTGCTCGAACCGCCCAACCTGTGGCTCGACCGGGTGCCGGCGAAGGACCGCGACCGTGCCCCGCACATGGAGTTCGACGACACCGGCATGGACTTCTGGGTGTACGACGGCAAGAAGTTCCCCAGCTCGGGACTGTCCGCGGTGGCCGGGAAGGAGAAGGAGGAGTTCTCCCCGGAGCCGCTGCGGTACAGCGAGATGCGCCCGGGCTGCTACGACGCCGCGGAGCGGATCAAGGACATGGACCGGGCCGGCATCCTGGCCTCGCTGTGCTTCCCGACCATCACCCGCTTCTGCGGCCAGCTGTTCATGGAGGCGTCCGACCGGGAGTTCGGGCTGGTCTGCCTGAAGGCCTACAACGACTGGATGCTCGAGGAATGGTGCGGTGCGGCCCCCGGCCGGTACATCCCGCTCGTCCTGATTCCGCTGTGGGACCCGGCCCTGGCCGTGAAGGAGCTGGAGCGCTGCGCGGCGAAGGGCGCGACGACGTTCGCGTTCTCCGAGAACCCGGCCCCGCTCGGCCTGCCGACCATCCATGACCCGTCCGGCTACTGGGAGCCGGTGATGGCCGCGGCCAACGACCTGGAGATGGTCGTGTCGATGCACGTCGGCTCGTCGTCGCAGGTGCCGAAGATCGCCCCGGACGCGCCGTTCATGGCGAACCTGACCTGGGGTGCCATGCGCACGTCCGGCGCGATGCTGTCCTGGCTGTTCTCCGGGATGTTCCAGCGCCACCCGAACCTGAAGATTGCGCTGTCCGAGGGTGAGATCGGCTGGATGCCGTACTACCTGGAGCGCGCCGAGCAGGTGCTCGACAAACAGCGGCACTGGGTGAAGAAGGGTGCGCGCTGGAACGACCACGGCGCCGCCGGCGCCATCGACCTGGACACGTTCGACGTGCGTGCGACGTTCCGCGACCACGTCTTCGGCTGCTTCATCGAGGACCACCACGGCATCGCCAGCATCGCCGAGATCGGCGAGGACAACATCATGTGCGAGACGGACTATCCGCACTCCGACTCCACCTGGCCCAACTGCATCCAGACGGTGAAGGGCATCATCGGCCACCTGCCGGCCGAGACCCAGTACAAGATCCTGCGGGGTAACGCCGAGCGGCTCTACCGCTTCACCCCCGCCACCCCGCCCGTGCTGAGCGGGGTCTGAGTGGCAGGCCTGCTACTCGACGGGAAGGTCGCCGTCGTCACCGGAGCGGGCTCGGGGGTGGGTCGGGCATCCGCCCTGCGCTTCGCCGCCGAGGGTGCCCGCGTGGTGTGCGCGGACATCAGCCTCGACGGCGCCGAGGAGACCGTTCGCGAGATCGAGAAGGCCGGTGCCGACGGCCGCGCCGAGCCGGTGCGCTGCGACGTCTCCGTGGAGGAGGACGTCGTGGGCGCCCTCGACCTCGCTGCGGAGAGGTTCGGTGCGCTCGACGTCGTGTTCAACAACGCCGGTATCCCGACCCCGCGGCTCGGGGCCAGGTTGGAGGACCACACGGTCGAGGACTTCGAGCGCCTGGTGGCGGTCAACCTGCGCGGGGTCTTCCTCGGGTGCCGGCACGCCGTGATCCGGTTCAAGAGCCAGGGCGGCGGCGGGGTCATCCTCAACACCGGCTCGGTCGCGGGCCTCGTCGGCTGGGGCGGCTCGGTGTACGGGGCGACCAAGGGCGGGGTGCACCAGCTCACCCGGGCCGTCGCCATCGAGGGCGCGCCGTTCGGGATCCGGGCGAACGCCATCTGCCCGGCCGGCATGCCCTACACCGGCTTCATGGCCGCCGGTGGCCTCGGCGGCGACGCCGAGACCACGGCCGCGGCCGCTCGCCAGGTCGGGGCCACGCATCCGCTGGGACGTCCGATCACCGCCGAGGACTGTGCCGAGACCGCGGCCTTCCTGGTGTCCGACCGGGCCGCCAACATCACCGGGGTGCTCGTCCCGATCGACGGCGGATACGTGGCGAGGTGACCGAGGTGACTGAGGTGCCCGCGGTGAGCGATATGGGCCAGGTGCTCGACCCCGACCGCATCCGCACGCTGTTCGACCTGCGCAGCAGCTACAACGTGCGCAGCGGCGGCGACTACGAGGACGACCCCAACCCGGTCTGGCGGGAGCTGCGGGAGCGGGGGCCGGTGCACGAGGGCACCGTCCACGAGCTGACCGGGTACCCCCGCCCGGCGATGTTCCAGGGCCTGCCCTACCCGGACCGGCCGCACTTCTCGGTCTTCTCGTTCGACGAGTGCGACCGGGTCTTCCGCGACAGCGAGACCTTCGCCTCGTCGCCGGAAGCCGTCGACCCGACCGGAGGGGGGATCGGCACCGCCAGCAGCATGCTGTCAATGGGCGGCGCCCAGCACCGCCGGTACCGTGCCCTCGTCCAGCCGTCGTTCGTCCCGGCCCGCGCCGGCTGGTGGATCACGAACTGGATCGAGGAGACGGTGCACGCACTCATCGACCGGTTCGCCGACAACGGCTCCGCGGAGCTGAACGTCGACTTCTGCGCGGCGATCCCGGTGCTGACGATCACCAGCAGCTTCGGGGTGCCCGTCGAGGAGGCGCTGCACATCCGCGAGGTGCTCACCGACCCGCCGCAGGTGATTCGCGCGCTCGCCCCGATCGTCGCGGCGCGGCGCGAACAGCCCCAGGACGATCTCATCAGCACCCTGGTCGCGGCGGAGATCACCGACGAGGACGGGACGCGGCACCGCCTGTCCGACACCGAGATCTACACGTTCGCCGTACTGCTGCTGCTCGCCGGCTCCGGCACCACCTGGAAGCAGATGGGCATCACGCTGACCGCCCTGTTGCGGCGGCCGGAGCTGCTCGACGCCGTCCGCGCGGACCGCTCCCTGCTGCGCCCGGCCGTGGAGGAGTCGTTGCGCTGGTCGCCCACCGACCCGATGTTCTCCCGTTTCGCGACCCGGGACGTCGAGCTCGCCGGGCAGCGGATCCCGCGCGGTGCCCTGGTGCACCTGTGCCTGGGCGCGGCGAACCGCGACCCGGCCCGCTGGGAGCGCCCCGACGAGTTCGACATCTTCCGCCCCATGAAGCGCTCCCTCGGCTTCGGCGGCGGGCCGCACATCTGCCTGGGCATGCACGTCGCCCGGGCCGAGATCAGCGTCGGTATCGGCGCGCTGCTCGACCGGCTGCCGAACCTGCGCCTCGACCCGCTGGCCACCCCGCCGCGCCTGATCGGCATGTACGAGCGCGGCGCGACCGAGATCCCCGTCGTCTTCGGAGGTTCCTGATGAGTGAAGCCGGCTACCGGCCGCCGGATCTGGCTCTCGTCGGCGCGGAGCATGTGGCGCGCTACCGGGAGACCGGCGGGGAGGTGGGCTACGAGTGGAACGGCGTGCCCACCCTGTTGCTCACCACCGTCGGCCGCCGCTCCGGCCAGCCGCGGACATCCGCGCTGATCTTCGGGCGGGACGGGGCGGACTACCTTGTGGTGGCCTCGAAAGGCGGCGCACCCGCCGCCCCGCAGTGGTATCTGAACCTCACCGATCAGGCGGCGGCGGAGATCCAGGTCCGTGCCGAACATCTGTCGGTGGTCGCGCGGACGGCCTCCGACGAGGAGAAGCCCCGACTGTGGAAGATCATGACCGAGGTCTGGCCGAACTACGACGCCTACCAGGCCAGAACAGCGAGACCGATACCCGTGGTGGTGCTGACGCCCGCGTAGCCCCCGGTACCGTCGGAGGGGTGTCCTGGGCCGATCGTGCCGCGGACCGGTCGCCGCTGGTACAGCGGTCCCGGTCGCGCAGCGTGCAGCAGATGACGGTGATCGTCGATGCCGCGAAGCGGCTGATCGCCAGCCGGGGTTCCTCCTTCACGACGCAGGACCTCGTGAAGGAGGCCGGCATCGCGATGCAGACGTTCTACCGGCATTTCCCCGGCAAGGACCAGCTCATGCTCGCCGTCATCGAGGACGTCATCAGCGGGCAGGTGGTGCGCTACCAGGAGTCCGCGGCCGGCGAGCCGGACCCGCTCGCCCGCATGCGGAGGTACATCGAGGCCGCCCTGCACTCACTCGGCAGCGAGGACGGCGCCGTCCGCGGTGCGCGGTTCATCACCGCCGAGCACTGGCGGCTGTACCAGCTCTACCCGGACGAGGTCGACCACGCGACCCGCCCGTTCGCCGATCTCGTGGCTGGCGAGCTGGAGGCGGCCCAGGCCGGCGGCCTCATCGGCCCGATCGACACCGCCCAGACCGGTGAGCTGGTCAACCTGCTGGTCAGAGCGGTCTTCCATCACTACGCGTTCGCGACGCGCAAGGAATCCTCCGCCGAGGTCGCCGCCCGGGTCTGGGCGTTCTGCCTCGGCGGTTTCGGGGCCCTGGCCCCGCCGGCCACACCGCTGGCAGGAAAGGGCGCAGAATAAGGCAATATGCGCCCACCTCGTCGCGAAAGCGTCGAGCGGGCCCTGCCCGGCTACGAGATCGGGGGGCCGCTCGGGCAGGGCGGGTTCGGTGTCGTGCTGTCCGGCCGGCACCGCCAGCTGGGGCGCAGCGTCGCCATCAAGATCCTGGACGTCGACGGCGGCACCGACAGCGACGCCGACGTCGAGGTGCGCCGGCGGTTCGCGGCCGAGGCGCGGGTGCTCGCGCGGCTCGACCACCCGCACGTCGTCGCGATCTACGACTATCTCGAGCACGACGACCTGCGGATCATCGTGATGGAGCAGCTCTCCGGCGGCAGCCTCTCCCGGCGGCTGCGCGCCACCAGCCCGCGGCAGGCGTGCGCGGTCGGCCTGTGCGTGGCCGAGGCGCTCGGTGCCGCGCACCAGGTCGGCGTGCTGCACCGCGACATCAAACCGGCGAACATCCTGTTCACCGGCAGCTCGCTGGTGAAGGTCGCCGACTTCGGCATCGCCAAGATCGTCACCGAGTCGACCTCGGTGACGTCCGGGCTGGTCGGGACCCTGCCCTACATGGCGCCGGAGCAGTTCGGCGAGGGCGGGCTCGGCCCGGCCACCGACCTGTACGCGCTCGGTGTGACGCTGTACGAGCTGTTCGAGCGGCACCGGCCGTCGGGCCCGGTGACGACTCCCGGCGCACTGGTGCACTGGCATCTGGCGGGACGTCCCGCGCCGCTGGTCGAGGCCCCGGCGCCGGTGGCGGGTGTCGTGCTGCGCGCGCTGGCGAAGGACCCGGCGCAGCGGCACCCGTCCGCCCGCGCGTTCGCGCTCGATCTGGCCGCGGCGGCGGCGCAGAGCTTCGGGCCGGGCTGGCTGGCGGACTGCGGTATCCCCGTCCGCCTCGACGACGAGGTCGTCGACGCCGCACGAGCCGCCCCGCCGGCAGCACTCCCGCCGCCAGGCGCGCCGTGGCGAGCCATGCGGCCGACCGCCCAGCCGCCGCTGACTTCCCAGCCGCCGCTGACCGCGCCGACCGCGCCGACCCCACCGCCGCCACCGGGCGTACCTGCCTGGGCGCCACCGGTCCCGCCGGCGGGTGCCACGCCCGGTTCGCGTGGTACCGGGATCGCGATCGGTCCGCCCTACCTGGGTTCGCGCGGCCTCCGCCGCCTCGGTCGCCGCCGGGTCGTTGCGCTGGCGACCGTGTTGATCATCGCCGTGGGTACCGGGCTCGGACTGCTGCTCACCTGGCCGGATGGCTCCTCCCGGCACCAGCGGCTCGCCGGGGATGAGGCAGCGACAGCCACGGCGGCGCCTTCGCCACGGCAGCCGTCGGGGAAAAGCGGTGGAACCCTGAACCTGGTCGCGAGCGGCGGCGACTGTGACTCCTGGGATCCGGGACTTACCTACCTCGCCCCCTGCTGGTCGATGCAGCGGCTGGTCTCCCGGACGCTGCTCACCTACCGGGCCGAGGCCGGGGCGGCCGGCACCGAGCTGGTGCCGGACCTGGYGGCGGCCATGCCCGAGCGGGTCGACAGCATCACCTGGAAGGTCCGGATCCGTGCCGGCCTGACGTTCCAGGACGGCTCCGTGATCCGGGCGGAGGACGTGAAGTACGCGATCGCCCGTGGCTATGACCAGGCGCTGGTCCTCCGGGGCGCGCCGGGGTACCTCAGCGAGGTGCTCAGCCAGTCGCCGGCCGAGTTCCCCGGGCCGCGTGACAAACCCCTGGCGGGCTTCACCTCGATCGACACGCCTGACGAGACCACCCTGGTCTTCCACCTGCGTGAGCCGTTCGACGACTTCCCCTACCTGCTCACGCTGCCGCAGACCGCGCCGATTCCCGCCAGGGCCGACCTTGTCACCAGCGAGGCCGGCTCCGGCTACGACGCGACGCGGCTGGTCTCCAGCGGGCCCTACCGGGTCGAGTCGTACACGGCGGCCAAGTCGATCAGCTTCGTGCGCAACCCGAGGTGGGTCGCCGCCACCGACCCGAACCGGGCCGCGCTGCCCGACCGGATCACGGTCGCCTTCGACGTCCCCGCGGACGAGATCGACGCCGATCTGATCAGGGGTACCTACGACGCCGACATCTCCGGCGGCTCGGTCGGTGCGTCGACCACCGCGGCGATCGCCGCGCAGCCGGCCCTGAAGGCACGCAGCGAGGTCACCGTCCTGCCCTACCTGAGCTACCTGGCTGTTATGACCAGGCAGGCGCCGTTCGACAACGAACACTGCCGGCGCGCGGTGGCCTGGGCGGTCGACCGGGCGCGGCAGTCCAGCCTCCGCGGCTATGACGCGTTCGGCGGCACCGGGGCCGCGGGCCTGCTGCCGCCGGCCCTCGCCGGCTACACCGGCTCCAGCGCCTACCCGAGCGACGGCCTGCGCGGTGACCTGGGCAGGGCGCGCGACGAGCTCACCGCCTGCGGCCACCCGGACGGTTTCGCCACCACCCTCTCCGTGCCTGACCGCGCCGCTGACGTCAAGGCGGCCGAGTCGATCCAGGACGACCTGGGCAAGATCGGCATCAAAGTGACGCTGAAGACCTATGCGACCGGGGACTTCTACGACACGCTGGGCGCGCCGGACCAGGTGCACGCCGCCGGGATCGGGCTCGCGCTGACCAACTGGGGCCCGGACTGGCCGAGCGGCTACGCCTTCTTCCACCAGATCGTCGACGGCCGGCAGATCCGTCAGCAGGGCAACTTCAACATCTCGGAGCTCGACGACCGGGCGGTCAACGACGCCCTCGACGTCGCGGCGGCGAGGAGCGATCCCGAGCATCCCGAGGCGGCGGCGGACAGCTGGGCCAGGGTGGACCAGCTGGTGCAGCAGACCGCGGCCCTCGTGCCGCTGGTGCACCGCCGCGCCCAGGTCCTCTTCAGCGAGCGACTGACGAACGTCTACCTGAACCTTGGCCTCAACGCCTCGTACGACGTCGCCAACCTCGGCGTCAGGACCGGCTGACGACGGCAGCGAGCTGCGATCGCCGGTCTGTAGTTGCGATGTCCCGCGTGTGTTGACACGCTCGGTTCGACGCAATCTCAGCGGCATGGGCGGTGGTGGGGCCATGCGGGGCCACGTCCCGGAGCGGACCGGGGAGCCCCCCTGCGGCCGGGACGAGTCCGTCGTTCCCACGGCTGTCCGGGGTGCCAGGCGGGCTCCGTCGGCGTCCCCGCACCGCACGGGATGGGTGCACCGCCTGTGGGAACAGGCGGACCGCCCGTTCCGCCGGGCCGCTGGCGCGATCCTGCTGCTCCTGCTCGGCTCCGCGCTCCCGCTGCTGGTTCTGGAGGGCCGGACCGAGCTCGCGTTCGTGCGCCTCACGAGCCCGATCTTCTCGGCGGTGGCGGTGGGAATCTGTGTGTGGGCTGGTCTGCGCAACCACGGGGCGGAACGGGCCTGGCGATTACTCATCGCCGCCATGATCATGGYGAACGCGCTGGCGGGAGGGGCGATCGCGCGGGACGTCATCAACGGCGGTCCCGCGCTGCCCAGCATGACCCCGCTGGCGATGCTCGGCCTGACACCGACGGTGTGCGGCCTGGCGGCCCTGCTGTGCTTTCCGTCCGAGCCCTACGACCACGCGACCCGCGCCCGGGTCGACGGGGCGAACCGGCGGCTACACGTGATCACTGTTCTGGACGGCCTGATCGTCGTCGGTGCGGTGGCGTTGCTCTGCTGGGTGCTGATCCTGAACCGGGCGCTGGACTCACCCGTGTCGCCGGGCCTGCCCGGGACCCTGGCCGTCGCGGCTGTCGCGACCCTGCTCATCGTCCTGGTCATCCTGACCGCGGCGTTTCGCAGGCCGCGGTCGCCGCTTGGCCTGGTGCTGGTCGGATCCGGCATCATGCTCTTCTGTCTGTCCGTCATGTCGCACATGTATGCCGGTGTCCGTGGGCTTGCCGACGTCCCGCGGGTGCTGGATCTCGGCTTCGGGGGCAGTGGTCTGCTTCTCGCGCTCGCCGCCCTGCTCCGTCCCGGCGGGCCTGTGCCGGCCACCGGGCGCCTGCCGCCAGACCGCTGGGAGACCGCCGCCGCCGTCCGGGTGGACGGCCGCGCGGCCGCGGGGGCAGGTTCGGCCGACGGGATGGCCCCCGCGCGTTCGCCGGCACGTCACCGCTGGTGGCACGGGGTGCTGCCGTACATCCCGCTGCTGGTCGGCGGTGCGTTCGCCATCTTCCATCTCCAGCCCGTGAGCGGAAGCCTTGATCGTGATCTGACCCTGTGGGGGCTGCTGGGCCTGCTCCTGCTGGCCGTGCTCCGCCAGATGACCACGATGGCCGACAACGCACACCTGCTGACCCAGCTCGAGGGGAAGCGGCACGAGCTGCACCACCTCGCGTTCCATGACCCGCTGACCGGGCTCGCGAACCGCGCGCTCTTCGTCGCCCGCCTCAATCGCGCGCTGGCCGACCGCCGCCTCCGGCCGCACCGGGTCTCGCTCCTCTTCTGCGATCTGGATGGATTCAAGGGTGTCAACGACAGGTTCGGGCACGCGGCCGGCGACGAACTTCTGCGCGTCGTCGCCGCGCGGCTGGCCGGGCAGGTCAGGCCGGGCGACTCGGTTGCCCGGCTCGGCGGGGATGAGTTCGCCATCCTGCTCGAATCGGACTCGCGGGATCCGGAGGCGGTCGGGCGCCGTCTGACCCGCGCGGTACGCGCCCCGGTCCAGCTGCGGAGCTGCCCGTGCCGCGTCGACGCCAGCGTCGGTCTGGTCACGGTGGAGGAGGATGCGGGGACGGTCTCGGCGGAGGCCCTCCTCCATCGGGCTGATCTCGCCATGTACCACGCGAAGGCCACGGGCGGGGGTCAGCTGACCGTCTTCCGGCCGGAGCTGGCGGAGGACGGCCACGCTTGACCGCGGCGGCTCGCTGCGATGTGCTGACCGGCCGCAACGCCGCCTACGACGTTGCCAGCCTCGGCGCCAGCGTCAGGGCCGGCTGAGCCCGGCGCCCACGTGCCCCCAGCCGCCCACGTGCCCCAGCCGCCCCGTGCCCCAGCAGCGCGGGTCAGCCCGCGATCGCCTCCGGCCAGTTCCCCCGCCGTGCGGTCCAGCCGAGAAGGCGCTGTGCCCGGCCGCTGTCGATCCGCTGGTTGTCCAGATCCGGTTCGAGGTCAGCGTCGACGGCTGGTTGCGGGGCGCCGTCGATCCGGGCGAGCCGGGTCAGATATGACTCGTAGGTCACCGGCTCGGCGGCGAGGTTGAGGATTTCACCCGACGGCCGTCGGTCGAGCACCGCGAGCACGGCGTCCGCGACGTCCGCGACGTGTACATGGGAGACGAAAGTGCTGCCATCCCCGGGAATCGGGAGTTTTCCCGCCCGCAGCAGCTCTCGCTGCCGATCCTGAATGGTTGCCGGCCCGACGAAACGCGCGGCCCGCAGAATCGTCCAGGCGCATGTCCGGGGAAGTTCGATGACAGCTTCCTCCATCGCCGCGGTCGGGCCGACGAGAGCGGCCCGCTCGGGATCGGAGTCGATGGGGACCGACTCGTCGATCCATTCGGCGCCGCGCACCGGGTAGATCATGCTGATGCTGAGCTGGACCAGTACCGGGACGCCGACCTGGGCGACCAGCCTGGCCAACCGCGGGGAACCCGTCTCGCGGATGCTCGAGTCGAGATCCCACCCACGTGGGTCGTCATCATCGGCTGGTACCGCCGTGGCGAGGTTGACGACCGCGTCATGACCTGCGAGCCGAGATGGCAGAACGTCTTCGAGATCCGCGTCCAGCAGCCCCGCGCGCAGCCGTCGTACGGCGGGAGGCAGCTGGTCCAGCCGTGGGCCCGGAGACATCGCTGTGATCTCGTGGCCCGCTGCCAGGAGAGCGTCCACCAGCGGCCTGCCCGCGGCACCGGTGGCACCGACCACAAAAACACGCATCGTGCTATCACCCATTTCTTGTCAGTTGACGGACTGTTCACGCCGCGTCGGAATCTCGGACGGAGTCGGCCCGTCGCCCCGGACGCGTCGGCCACGAAAATCGAAATCGGTCGTTGCCGCCGCGGCGCCGGCGGAGGCCAGCAGTCCGCCGAACAGGCATACCCCGCTCCAGCCCCATTGCTGCCAGATCGCGAGAGCGGCATTCGTACCGAGTGTGCCGCCGGCGAAGAGCGTCACCACGTAGATGGTGTTGAGGCGGGCGGCGGTCTCCCCGGCACTGGCGAATATTCGCTGCTGGTTGGCGCTGTTGGCCGCGCTGTAACCGACGTCGAGCAGAACGACCCCGAGAGCCAGCACCACCAGGCTCGAGCGGCCGGCGGCGAGAACACAGAAAGACGAAGCGATCATCAGGAGCCCGCAGAGGGTCACCAGGCGCCCGCGGCCCATATCCGCGATACGGCCGGCTCGTGGCGCTACCAGCGCACCGCCGACCCCGATCAGCGCGATAAGCCCCACCGTCGTGGGCCCGCGTTCGAACGGAGCACCGGACAGCCGGGCGGGAAGCGTGGTCCAGAAGCCGGTGAGGACCGCGAAGGCCAGGAATCCGTAGAGCATCGGACGCCGAAGGCCACGCGTCCGAACCGCGAGGAGGAACGTGTTCGCGACCAGGTCCCGGTAGGCCCAGTCCGTGGTCTTTGGTGATATGGGCAGAGCGCGGCGGCAGGCGACCAGAAGAACCGCGGTCCAGACCGCCGCGCACCCGTACATCGTGCGCCAGCCGAACTGCCCGCCGATGATTCCGGCGACCGTTCTGGAGAGCAGGATTCCGGTGAGCAGTCCGGTCATGATCTGGCCTGCGACGCGCCCGCGGTCGGCTGGCCTGCTCAGGTGGACCGCCAGCGGGAGCGCGATCTGCGGTGTGACGTTCACCAGCCCGAGCATGATGCTGGCGACGAGCAGCACGGCCGTGTTGGGGGCGGTGGCGACGCCGGCGAGGACGACCATTGTCGCGGCGAGCAGGATCGATACCAGCCGCCGCCGGTCGGCGACATCCCCCAACGGAACCAGCAGCACCAGACCGACCGCATAGCTCAGCTGGGTGGATGCCACGATCGCACCGATGGTGGACTCGCCGACGCCGAGTCCCTGCGCCATGTCGACCAGAAGAGTTTGACCATAGTAAAGATTTGCCGCGACCGCTCYGGCGGTGATCGCGAGAACAAGGATGCGATGGTCGGAGAGGGACCATCGGGCCGAGGGGCGGCGAGCCGAAGTGGTATCCCCGTTGCCCGCGGCCATGGGCACTGCCAGCGGCTCTATACCGCCTGTCGGTTCGATACCGGCCAGCGGAGGTGCCCGATGTGACGCCTGGCACTCGTCTCCATCCTTATTCTCCACGGCGAAACCATATCGGTGCCCGGCCTCATGCTAAGGTCCAAACTCGTGACCATTTCCTGGGTCAAACCCGGTCCGTACAGCTTCCTGGTCGATCTCGACCCGAAGCTTGGTCGCAGAGCCGCGTTGGAGGCCGGCCTTCGTGACGCCATCCGGGCCGGTCGTCTCCGCCCCGGCGCGCGCCTGCCGTCGAGTCGCATCCTCGCGGCGGAGCTCGGTGTCTCCCGCGGAACGATCAGCACGGCGTATACGCAGCTGGTGAGCGAGGGTTTCCTGGTGAGCAGCCGGGGCGGTGGATCGCGGGTCGCGGATCTCGCCACCGGCGGAGCGGAACCGAAAAACATCGGTCCGCGGTCGGAAAAGGAGGCGAGTGCCCTTCGCTGGGACTTCCGTCCGGGAGAGCCCGATCTGACCTCCTTCCCGCGGAGCGAGTGGCAGAATGCGCTGCGCGAGATTCTCCGCACCTCACCGGCGTCCTTCCTCGGATATCAGGACCCACAGGGCGTCCCGGAGCTGCGCAGTGCRGTGGCCGATCACCTCCGGCGGTCGAGAAATCTCGCCGTCGACACCGAGAACATCGTCATCTGCGCCGGATTTCGGCAGGGGCTTGACCTGATATGCAGGGTTCTGCGTGATGCGGGCACCCGGACGGTGGCCCTGGAGGACCCCGGACTGGCCGATCATCATCGCGTGGCCGGCGCGAGCCTGAACGTGGTGTCGCTGCCGGTGGATGCGCTGGGTGCGGACACCCAGCAGCTGTGGACATCTTCGGCGCAGGCGGTCGTGCTCACTCCGTCCCATCAGTTCCCGCTGGGAGTGAGACTGCATCCGGACCGCCGGGCGGAGGCGTTCGCCTGGGCGCGCCGGACCGACGGCCTGATCATAGAAGACGACTACGACGGGGAGTTCCTCTACGACGGCGGGCCGCTGGGCGCGATGCAGGGCGAGGACCCCGACCGGGTCGCGTATATCGGCAGCGTGAGCAAGACGTTGGCACCCGGAATCCGGCTCGGCTGGCTGGTGCTCCCACCCCATCTCATCTCCCCGGTGTGCGAGGCGAAGTATCTGAGTGATGCCGCCTCCGGAAGCTTCGACCAGAATGTGCTCGCATCGATGCTGCGATCAGGTGCGTTCGCGACGCACCTGCGTAAACGGCGAGTCGCCTACCGGCAACGGCGCGACCACATGGTCGGTATGGTGGCGGAGCGGGTGCCCGGGGCGACGGTTCGCGGAATTGCCGCCGGCCTGCATGCGGTTATCGAGCTTCCGGCCGGGGTGCAGGCCGGATGGCTGCAGCGGTCCGCGGCCCGGCGCGGCCTCGGTATCGGCAATCTGGACAGCTACCGGATCGCCGGCGAGCGGGCGGACGACGCCGTTGTGCTCGCCTACGGCCGGCCACCCAGTCATTCCTTCGCACGTGGAATCGCGGAGTTCGTGGACCTTGTGCCCGGATAGCCCCCGGTGGCCCGAGCGGTACGGCGGCGGCGCTTTCCCTGCGGCCGGCCAAGCCCTACGGCCGGGAAAGCCCGACGTACTGTTCGGCAAATGCAGTCGCGGCCGTGCTCGACCGGCGCAGGAGATCGAGCCGAGCCCGCCTCATCCGGCGCTGGGCCGCGCTCTCTCCGGGCGAGACGTGCAGCAGCGAGGTCATGAACTCGGAGAACTCCTGCCCATGCCACGCACGCCGCAGTGAGTGGCTCTGGTAGCCGTCGAGCAGGTCGCGGCGCCCCGAGCGATACCAGTGGTCCAGCCCCTCGGCGAGCAGGCGGGCATCCGCGACGGCCATGTTCAGCCCCTTCGCGGCGCTCGGCGGCACGATGTGCGCGGCGTCGCCCAGGAGGAACAGGGTCCGGTACTGCATGTGCTCCTCCACATGGGCGCGCAGCCCGACCAGCACCCGTTCCGTGATGGTCCCGGTCGGCAGCTTGCCCGTTCCGCCGGTAAGGCGTAGATCCAGCTCGTGCCAGATCTCCTCGTCGCTGCGCAGGTGGATCGGCTCGTCCGGTGGTACCTGGAGGTAGAGGCGGCTCACGTCCGGCGAGCGCATGCTCTGCAGGGCGAAGCCCCGATCGGTCACGGCATAGATCAGTTCCGGGGAGAGCGGCGGCGCCTGGGCGAGGACACCGAGCCAGGCGAAGGGGTAGGCCCACTGGTGTGAGCTGCGCCGCTGTGCGGGGATCGCCGCCCGGGACACCCCGTGATGGCCGTCGCAGCCGGCAAGGAACTCACAGGAGATCTCGACCGGGATTCCGTCCAGGGTGCACTGGACCAGGGAGCCGTCGACGCCCACCTGGCAGATCCGCACATCGGTGACACCGAAGTGGATCTCACCCTGGGACTCCAGCCGGGCGCCGATCAGGTCCTTGACGATCTCCTGCTGGCCGTAGACGACCATCGGGACGCCGGTGAGCTCGGAGAACGCGAGGCGGAAGGCCGCGCCATCATAGCGAAGCTCCATTCCGTCATGCACCATGCCGTGACGGTCCAGGCGGTGCGCCACACCGGCCGCTCGGAAGGCCTCGACGGTGGACCATTCAAGAAGGCCGGCCCGCACACGCTTCTCAACGTGTTCCCGGCTGCGCCGCTCCAGAACCACGGAGGCAATGCCGCACTGTTCAAGAAGGCGAGCAAGAAGTAGCCCGGCCGGACCGGCGCCAATAATGCAGACCTTGACGGTTCGCTTCTCGGGGTGATCGGGAATCGGAGTCTCCTGAAACGTGGGCCGTTGGCAGGCCGGTGCCGATCGGCCGCACAGCGCCAGCCGAATGCGGAGGAGAAAAAATGCCGGGAGCTGGGCCGGCGAGAGAAAGAAGCTGACTGTTGCCTGCAATTTTCCTTGAAATTCCACGCCTGGGTGGTGCTGGGTTGCCGGGCGTAGAGCTGGCAGGATCGAGATTATCACCTCCTGGTGATGGTCACACTACACCCGCTTTTTCGGATGGTCTATCGTGATGGACCATCCGCGGCACTGCTCTTTGGACCATCCGCCGGCCTTGCATCTCCTTTCCGTGTCGGGTCACCGCACACGTCCTGCGCGCGGCTTGTTGGCAGGGCCTGTACCAGGCTGGTAAGCCATCGCTGCCATTGCTCGCTTCTGAGGGCGGGCCCGGCCTCGAGCGTGGTGCCGACCCAGGAGGTCACTGGCCGGATCCCGTGCAGCGCGTTGAGCAGCCACACCTCCCGGCCGGCGAGCTCCTCGACGCGCCGGCGGCTCGGCCGGATCTCGAGGCCGATCCGGCGGGCTCTTTCGAGGACCAGGCCGATGGTTATCCCCGGCAGTACGCGAAAGCGGGGGTCGGGAACGCAGAGAGCGTCGCCCTCCCACCAACAGATGCTGCTGGTGGTCGCCTCGACGACCAGGCCGCTCCTGGTGGTCAGCGCGACCTCGTCCGCCCCCTGGCCGCCGGCCGTTCGCCGGAGGTCTGCCAGCCGGTCGAGGTCCGGGCCCTTGACCCGCGGCCGGGTGCGCGGGTCAGGGACGGGCGCACCCCATACCCGCACCCCGGTGCCGAGTGGCGGTGCCGGGCGGATACGGACCTGCAGCCGCCGGTGTCCTGCCAGGTCCACCAGCTCGGTCCGCGGGAACCACCTGCCCCCGCGGGGGATCTGCGTGATGGCGGCGGTCCAGAAGAAGGCGATGTCCTCGTCCACCTCGGCGGTGCCCCGACGACTGGCCCGGCAGGCATCGAGGAACCTGTCCCGGTGGCGGTCCAGGGTTCGGGCTCGCCCCTCCGAGACCAGCCAGGAGTCCGCGGCGAGCAGCTTGGCGCCAGCCTCCTCGATGCTTCGGTGCAGGCCGGAGGCCGACCACAGGTACAGGCCCTCCGGTGTCGTCGTGGCCGGCCGGCCGGCGCGAGGGCCGGCCTCGGACGCGCCGCGCGGCCACGGTGGGGCATGGCCCGGGTCGCTGGTCACTCAGTACCTGCCTGCGAGTGCGGTGTCGGTGGCCAGACGGCGTGGACCGTACACCGCCCGTTCCAGCCACGTGCCACAGGACGGTATCCATGGCGCCAGTGCCGCGGCGGTCCGCTGCCGGGTCCGCAGGATCGGCCGGGTCGCCTGCAGGTGGACGAGCGCGGTGCCGGCGGCCTGGCTGTTGCGCAGCGCGGCGGCCCGCCTGGTCGTCGCGAACCGGCGCACCGCCTCGTCCGCCTGGCCGGCCGACCTCGCGGCGAGGGCCAGGACGACGGCCCGGGCCGCCTCGTCTCCGTCCGCGAAACCGCTGTTCATGCCGCGGGCGCCGAGCGGTGGGAACAGGTGCGCCGCCTCGCCCACGAGCAGGATCCGGCCGTGTGGGTCGACGAACGAGTCGGCCACGATCCGCTGGAACCGGTAGGTCGCCGTCCACAGCACCGACTCGAGATATCTGCCGTCGACCACCTTCGGTAGCCAGCGTGCGAGCGCCTCCGGTGAGTCGAAGTCCTCGGCCCGGTCGGAACCACGGCACTGCAGATCGAGCTGGAAGCCGTTCGGGAACGGCACGTGCATCAGATGCCGGCCATCGGTACCGGGGTGCTCGTAGTGGAAGATCCGCTCGGGTGGCAACGCGTCGGGCCCGGTGTCCGCGATGTCCACCGTGACATGAAAGCCCTCGGATCTCTCGCCCTGCATGCCGATGCCGGCGAGCCGCCTGATCGTGGAGCGGGGGCCGTCCGCACCGATGAGATAGCGGGCGGTGAAGGACCGGCCACTCTCGACCTCGACCGTGACCTCGTCGTCGGCGGCGTCGAGCCGGACCACGGGCGAGCCCCACCGGATGTCGACGCCAGCCCGTGCGCACGCCGCGCGCAGATAGCCCTCGGTGTCCACCTGGCGAAGGCTGGTGTAGGGGCCAGGACGACCGGCCCGAGGCCGCGGGTACTGCTTGGCGTATACCTCCCGGCCCCGGAACAGCGTGCGCCGCGCGGTCCAGAGGATCCCGTGCTCGCTGAGGTCGGCAGCGAGGCGGGGGTCGGCCAGGCCAAGCAACCGCAGCGATTCACCGTGCACATACAGCGCGCGGCTGCCCGGCCGGGTGGCGTCCGCCTCCCGAGCTTCGAGCAGGGTCACCGGCGCACCAAACGAACGTAAAGCCAGGGCGGTCGCCAGGCCAACCGGCCCAGCACCGACGACGAGCACCGGGTACTGCTCCTTCTTCCGGGCAGGGGTCGTCATGATCTTCCTCTCCGCGGAATGTCGCAGCCCGCCCGAAGTCCTCAGAGYGGCGCCATGACATTACGAGAGCGAGTCCGGAGCATGTCAACCGCCGGGTGAAAGCGGGAGTCACACCGGCCGGTCCGGCGGAAATGGAAGAACAGGTGCCGCCAGCAGGGCATCAGCGTTGGTTCGCCGCCCTTGATGGCGGGCGGGGTGATCTGTCTCACGTCCCCCCCGGTGGGTTGGGCCGGCTGCGGGTCCTGGCGGTGCACATGCACGACATCGGTACGGCCGTGGCCGCTGACCTGGTATTTCGGGTGACATTCGCGAACGCTGTTGCATCCAGGGAACCCGGGCTATAAGCTTCGCCCGGGTTGCATTTGGGCGAACGCCTTCCGCGAGATTTCCACTCGCCTGCGTTTTCGTCGGCCACGGCAGCTGGCTTCTCCTCGGATCCACGGATCCTCCGGGGTGGAAGTCCTGCGTGTGGCATGTCCTTCTTTTCGTGATCCTGGCCCATGTCAGCCGGCTTCCGCCGGGAAATCGTGGGCCAGTCCGGGCTGCCGGCCGCATGGTCCGCGTGATTCGACGCAGGCCTCTTCACGTCCAGAGCTAGGGGAATCCGGTGCGAACCCTGCTGATCGACAACTTCGATTCGTACACATATAACCTGTTCCAGCTCGTCGCCGAGGTAAACGGAGTGGAGCCGGCGGTCATCACCAATGACACCTCGCTCGAAGAGCTCGGTCGGCTGGACGTCTACGACAATGTGATCATCTCGCCCGGTCCGGGACGTCCGGATGTCGACCGGGATTTCGGGATCTCGGCACAGGTCATCGCGCAGGCCGAGGTGCCCGTGCTGGGAGTCTGCCTGGGCCACCAGGGCATCGGGGCGCATGAGGGAGCTCGGGTCCAGCCGGCGCCGAAACCAAGGCACGGATTTCTCAGCTCGGTCCGCCATGACGGAACGGGGCTCTTCCAGAACATTCCGAGCACCTTTCTCGCGGTGCGATATCACTCCCTGGCCCTCACGGACCCGTTGCCCGCGGCCCTGCGCGCCGTCGCCTGGGCCGAGGACGATGTGATCATGGCTGTCGAGCACCGTTCCCGGCCTCTGTGGGGCGTCCAGTTCCACCCGGAGTCGGTCGCGACAGAGCACGGAAGACAGCTGTTGGCGAACTTTCGCGCCCTGACAGAGCAGCTCGTACGGCCGGGTCGAAGTGCTGGCGGGCGGGGAGCGGTCCGGCCGACCGGCGGGACCAAGGCGCTTGCGCGGCGCCGTGAGGACGACGGGAGGGCGCAGCCCGTTCCCGTTCCCGTGTCCGCGCCCCGGACCGGTCCCCCCGTGCCTGCGCCCCGGACCGGCCGGCCTCATCGGCTGAACGTCCRCACGCTGCCGGGTGCGGCCGACGCGCCCGCGGTATTCCGTGAACTGTACGGGGAGTCGCCCGACACGTTCTGGCTCGACAGCTCCTATCGCCCCGAAGGGCTCGCCAGATTCTCCTTCCTGGGCGACGCCGGCGGCCCGCTGGGTGAAGTGGTGTCCTACCAGGTAGGTGATCCGCACGTTTCGGTACGTTCTCGGGGCGAGGCCAGCCTGGTACCCGGAACAATCTTCGACTATCTCGAGGAGGCGTTGTCCGAGCGGCAGATCGAAGGCCCCGACCTGCCCTTCGACCTGCGGTGCGGGTATGTCGGCTACTTCGGTTATGAACTCAAGGCGGATCTCGGGGCGACGAACGCACATCGTTCGGTCGCGCCCGACGCGGCCTGGATGTTCGTCGACCGGATGATCGCCATCGACCATGAGGAGAAAACCACCTACCTGCTGGCCCTGGAGGCGGACGGCGCGTCGGACTGGATCGAGTCGACCGCCGCGCGCCTGGCGCTGCTCAGTGATTCCGAGGAGGTTCTTCCCACGTCGGCCGGGGCGTCGAATCCGCCGCCTCTCGACCGGGCACTGGTCAATGGTTACCTGAGCCGTGACCGAGCCCGATACCTTGCTGACATCGATCATTGTCAGGCGAAGCTGGTGGCTGGGGAGAGCTACGAGATCTGCCTTACCAACATGGTGCGCCTGCCGGCCGCGGACGACGGGCTGGCGGCGTATCTCGCGCTTCGGCGATGGAACCCGGCGCCCTACGGTGCCTACCTCCGGCTTGCCGGGGTCGAGGTCGCCAGCTCCTCACCCGAGAGGTTTCTGCGCATCGACAGATATCGCTGGGTCGAAAGCAAGCCGATCAAGGGGACGGCGCCGCGGGGAAAGGACGCCGCGCAGGACATCCAGCTGTGTCACGAACTGCGGACGAGCCCCAAGACCCGAGCCGAGAACCTCATGATTGTCGACCTTCTGCGCAACGACCTCGGTCGGGTCTGCGAGATCGGCAGCGTGCACGTGCCGCGCCTCATGACGACCGAGACCTATGCGACCGTGCATCAGCTGGTGTCGACCGTGCGCGGACGGCTGCGAACCGACCGAAGTGTGATCGACTGTGTGCGGGCCTGTTTTCCGGGGGGCTCCATGACCGGCGCCCCGAAGCTGCGGACGATGGAGATCATCGACACGCTCGAAACCGACGCCCGTGGTATCTACTCAGGGGCGCTGGGCTTTCTTGGCTGCGACGGGACAGCGGACCTGAGCATCGTCATCCGCACCGCGGTTCTGGTGGACGACGTCTGGCATGTCGGCAGCGGGGGCGCGATCGTCCTGGACTCCGATCCCGGCGAGGAACTGGACGAGATGCTGCTCAAGGCGGCGACGACCGTCCGCGCGGTGGCCAGTCCGGCGGCCGGCCGGGCCGTCTCCGGGCAGCGGGCGTTCTCCGGAGCCCCGCGATGAACGGGCGTCCTCCCAGGAACCTGGCCGCGGAGTTGGCGGACCTGGCGCGGTCCCGGGGCTGGACGGACCGACCGGCCCTCCTGTTCGAGGACCAGGTGGTCACCTACGGGGAGTTACACGACCTGGCCGCGCGAGTCGGTCAGGTGCTGGTCCGGCATGGCGCCGGGCCCGGCCGCAGGGTGCTGATCGCGCTGTCCGACGGCCCCGCCTGGGTGGCGACCTTCCTCGGAACCGTGCGGTGCGGAGCGACCGCCGTCCCGGTCAACCCGTTGTTGACCGCGCACGACCACGGATTCATGGCAGACGACTGCGCCGCGCGGATCGTCGTCGCGGACGAGGAGATCTGCTCCCGGTTCACCGCCACCGTGGTGCGCAGTGGTGATCAGCTGCTGGCCGAGGCACACCAGGCCGAGGCCGGCCCGGTCGTGCGTACCGACGACCCTCTCTATCTCACCTACACGTCCGGGACGACGGGATCCCCGAAAGGGGCGATGTTCCGGCAGGGGAACCCCCGCTTCTACCATCAGAGCATCGGACAGGCGCTGCTGCGTTCCGGGCCGACCGATGTGACGCTGTCCGTGTCGAAGCTCTATTTCGGCTATGGCCTCTGCAACTCCCTGGTCTTCCCGCTGTATTCGGGTGGGTCGGTCGTGCTCCTGCGAGAACGTCCCGGCCCGGAGGCCGTCGAGGAGCTTGTCAGCCGGCACGGGGTGACCCTGCTGTACGCGGTCCCGTCGGCGTTCGCGGGCCTGGGGCGTTCGGCGGAACCCGCCTCGTTCGGCTCGGTCCGGGCGGCGGTGTCCGCCGGCGAACGGCTGAGCCTCGAACTCGGTGGGCGTACGTCCGATCTGCTGGGCGCCCCGGTCCTGGAGCAACTCGGGCAGACGGAGGTGGGGTGCGCCTTCGTGGCGAACGGCGTCGGAGCCAACGTCGCGGGCACGGTCGGGCGTGCGGTACCCGGCTTCACGGTTCAGGTGCGTGATCCCGAGGGCCGGCCGTGCCCCGACGGGACCGTCGGTGAGCTGTGGGTCACCGGGCCGACCCTCATGATCGGCTACCTCAACCGGCCGGAGCAGACCGCGGCGGCCCTTCGCGGAGGCTGGCTCGCGACCAACGACCGCGGGATGCGTAACCCGGACGGCACCTTCGTACATCTCGGGCGGCTCGACGATCTCGAGATGGTCGGCGGGATCACGGTGTCACCGCTGGAGATCGAGGGGGTTCTCGGCGCACATCCGCTTGTTTCCGAGGTCGCCGTGGCCGCGGTTCCCGACGAGACCGGCGCGACCCGGCTACGGGCCTATGTGGTGCCGCGCCGGCCGGACGAGTCCGGCAGCCGGCTCGAACAGGATCTGGTGGGTTTCGCGCGGGAACGCCTCGCGCCGTTCAAGGTTCCCCGGACCGTCCATCTTGTGCCCGCCCTCCCACGCACCGCCTCGGGAAAGCTCCGCCGTTTCCAGCTGCGCAGTGGCCTCTTCGCCGCCGAGAACCTGCCCGCCAGCCCGGGCTCCAGCCCGGCCGGCCGTCCAGAAGTCCCGCATCCCACCGCGACGCCCGCCTCGACGACGTGGCTCGGTCCAGATCCGGCCGGCCTCAGCTGAGCGATCTTCAGGAGATGAACGCAACGTGTCCGCCGATCTCAACACAGGAGTGCGTGCCTTCTACATAGGCCGCATGTTCGATCAGGCCGCTGACGCACATCCCGCTGTTTCCGTGAGCCTCGACCAGCCGCTCGGCTGCGCGCCAGACGCTCCGCAGGCGACTGTCGGTGATCTCGCCACCCTGGTCGCGGACCTGGCGTCCCGCCTCTGGGCGATCGGCATCCGGCCCGCCGAACGGGTGGCGATCTACAAACAGAACAACTTCGACATCGCGCTCCTCGCCTGCGCGGCGGCCCGGATCGGCGCGGTTCCCGCCCTGCTCGCACCGGCGCTGCCCGGAGACATCGCGACCGAGCTGATCCGTCGGCTGGACCGGCCGTGGTTGCTGACCGACACGGAGACGCTCGCCGGCCCGCTCGCGGCGCAGGAGCCTGTGGTCCGGGGCAGCGTCCTGGTCGACGACGGGCCCGCCGTCGACGACGGGCCCGCCGTCGACGACGGGCCCGCCGTCGACGACGGGGCCGTCCTTGACGACGAGGCCGTCCGTAACGGGGCCGTCCGTAACGGGGCCGTCCGCAACGCGGCCGTCGACCACCCGCTTCGCGATCAGAGCGGCGCGCCGGCGCCGGTGGTCCGCCTGGGCGGGTACGCGGGCTCGCCGCCGCGGGATCCGGTGCTGCTGCACCCGAGGGAGCCGGCGCTCATCACGCACAGTTCGGGAACCACCGGTATTCCCAAGCTGGTGGTGCACTGTGCCGGGGCGCTCTGGCATCGGCTGATTCCGCAGCTGGCGATCGCCTCGCCGGTCAGGAAGCGCCTCAAGGTGGCTTTCTGTCTGACCTTCGTGCATTCTCGCTTCTACCACGCTCTCGGTGTCTTCCTGCGTTACGGAAATCCGCTGGTGATCGCCTCGGACTCGGCTCCTGAGACCGTTGGACCACTACTCGTCCGGACCCGTCCGGGATTCATCGAAACCCATCCCAACGCCTTCATCGACTGGGAGGATCTGGTCGACGCGCCCGGCCAGCCCCTGTCGAGCATCAAATACTATGCCGCTACGTTCGACGCAATTCATCCGCGGACCGTCGCCAGGCTCCTGTCCGCCTCGAAACACCGGCGGCCGCTGATGCTCGCGTTCTACGGGCAGTCCGAGACGGGACCGGTGGCCGGCCGATGGTTCACCCGCCGCGGAGCCGCCCAGGCGGACGGGCGCTGCGTCGGGCTCACCCTGCCCGGCTTCATCAGGCTGAGGGTCGTCGGCGCGGACGGGCGACGGGTCCGGCCGGGTGAGGCGGGCCACCTCGAGGTGCGCAGCCGCGGCCGCGCGCTGACCTACCTCGGCGAGGACGAGCGTTTCGCGAGCCAGCTCCGCGACGGCTGGTGGCGGCTCGGCGACATGGGCTACCGAAGCCGGCGAGGCCTGCTCTACCTGATCGACCGCGAGGTCGACCAGATCGCGTCGATGCCCAGCAACCTGCAGGCCGAGGACATCCTCATGGGCCGCCTCACCGAGCTGCGGGAGATCGTGATCGTCGCCGGCCCCGAGGGCGAGCCCGTCCCGGTCGTGTGCACGCGTGATGACGGACCGCTGGACCGGGCCCGTTGGGCGCGGGCGATCGACGGGCTCCCGGACATGGCCGAGCCCGTGGAGCTGCCCTTCCACCAGCTTCCACGAACGTCGACCGCGAAGATCCAGCGCTCGGTCCTCAGTCGGCTGGTCGCCGAACGGAAATGACGGAAAACCACCTGCCAACCCAGGAGCTCCGGTGACGACAGACTCCACCAGTGCCCGTACCCTGATCGAGCTGGCAACCGGGTACTGGCGAACCCAGGCGATACACGCGGCCGCGGCACTCGGTATCGCGGACCGACTGGCCGGCGGGCCTCGGAACGCGGCCGACCTGGCAGCCGAACTTGCCCTCCAGGTCGATCCGGTCACTCGTCTCCTACGTTTCCTCGTCGACCTCGACGTGTTGACGTACGATCCCGCGGGCGGCTACTCCCTGACCCCGGTCGGAGAGCTGCTGCGATCGGACACCGCGGATTCGCTGAACGCGTTGACAGTTCTCTACGGCAGCGAGTTCTACGCTGCCTGGGGTGAGCTGCTGAACGCGCTCACCACCGGCATCTCAGGCTTCGAGAAAGTCTTTGGCAGGAGCCTTTTCGACTACCTTCCCGCGCATTCGGAGACGGCGTCCCGCTACGACGCCACGATGGCCGGTGGCGCCTCCTTCTTCGCACGTGTACCGGCGGCCCACGCGTTTCCCGCGCAGACCACGGTGGTGGACGTCGCGGGCGGTACCGGCGGTCTGCTCGCCGAGATCCTGCGGTCGGACGAGTCGTTGCGGGGAGTTCTCTACGACGCGCGGCACGTGGTGGCCAGCGCGGCCACCGAGCGGAACCTCCAGTCCTTCGGGAATCGCGCTCAGACCGTCTCCGGTGACTTCTTCGCGCAGGCGCCGAAGGGGGGAGACGCCTACGTTCTCTCCCGGATCCTCCATGGCTTCGACGACGCGGACTGCCGGCGGATCCTCGGGCGCATACACGAGGCGGCGCGGCCGGGGGCCACCCTGCTGGTGGTGGAGCGCCTGCTGCCCCCCGCCGGCGCCGCGCCGTCGCTTGCCGCCGGATTCGACCTGCACATGCTCGCGGTGATGGGCCACGGACGGGAGCGCTCCCGGGAAAACTATGCCCAGCTGCTGGCCGACGAGGGATTCGTGCTCGATGACGTCCGGCCGCTCGAGCTGGACGTCCACCTGCTTGTCGCCCGCCGTCTCTGACAACGGTCGCGCAGGCCGGCGCGTCCCGGCCGCGTCGACGACACCGCCGCCGCCACAGCCAGTTCGACCTAGTGAGGGACAGATGTCACGCTACTCGTGGGGCAAACAGCACTCGAGCATCGACAGCATACGGGAGATGATCAACCAGAGCCGTCTCGAGGTCACGGCGCACTCGCTTTACCAGCGTATTCGCACTGTTCGCGACGTTCAGGTCTTCATGGAGCACCACGTCTATGCGGTCTGGGACTTCATGTCGTTGCTGACCTCGCTACAGCGCTCCCTTACCTGCATCGACCTTCCCTGGGTTCCGAGCGGGCCCGTCTCGAGCCGCCGGCTGATCAACGACATCGTCCTCGTGGAGGAGAGCGACGAGCTCGACGCCGGCTACATAAGTCACTTCGAGCTCTACCGGATCGGAATGATCGAGGCCGGTGCGCGGACCGACGGGATCGATCGCCTGCTGGAGGCGGTCAGGGTGGGGGTTCCGATCGCCGAGGCCGCGGTGCTCGCCGAGGTGCCGGCACCCGCCTCGAGCTTCATGAAGGAGACCTGGAGCATCATCACCGAGACGCCGGTCCACTGCCAGGCCGCGGCGTTCGCCTTCGGGCGCGAGGACCTGATTCCGGACATGTTCGCCCAGGTGATCTCGAACAACGAGATCCGCCTGCGTACCTTCCACGACTACCTCGCCCGGCACATCGAGGTCGACGGTGAGCAGCACACGCCGATGGCGATGCAGATGCTGGCGGATCTCTGCGGTGAGGACGACGCCCGCTGGTCGGAGTGCGTAGCCGTGACGAGACGCGCCCTGCGGGCACGCCTGCAGCTGTGGGACGGCATCGCCGCCGCCCTTGATGTCGACGAGAGGGAGCGTTCGGTCACGATCTGACCCGGTGCGCCGGGGCGGCGCCGCCTCGGGACGGGTCCGGTCACGCGCGGCGATCACGGATCACCGAGATTCCGGGAGGATGCCCCGGCCGTCAGGCCGGGGAGGAATCCGGTTCACCGCACAGGACGGCCACGCTTGACTGCATCGGCCGCCGTGGGGTGTGCTGACGGCCGCGGTCTTTGCGACATTCTTGGTCGGCATTGCGTGGAATGGGGACTCCTGTGGCGAATCGTGCGCCGAACGTGGTCGTGATCCTGCTCGACGACCTGGGGTTCGCGCAGTTCGGGAGCTACGGTTCCGGGTTCTCCACGCCGAACGTCGACCGGCTGGCCGCCGGGGGACTGCGGTACAACCGGTTCCACGTCACGGCACTGTGCTCGCCCACCCGCGCCTCGCTGCTCACCGGGCGCAACCACCACGCGGTGGGCATGGGCTTCCTCGCGGACCTCGCGACAAGGGCTCCCGGCTACACCGCCCGCATCCCGCGCTCGGCCGCCACGCTTCCCCGGCTGCTGCGCGCAGGCGGCTACAACACGATGGCGGTGGGGAAGTGGCACCTCGTCCCCGGTGGTGAGCGCAGTTCGGCCGGGCCGTACGACCGGTGGCCGCTCGGGCTGGGTTTCGAGCGCTACTACGGCTTCCTGCGCGGCGACGCCAACCACTGGGCGCCCGAGCTGGTCCGCGACAACTCCTACGTCGAGCCGCCGGCCGGGCCCTCCGACGGCTACCACCTGACCGAGGACCTCGCCGACGAGGCGATCCGGATGGTGGTCAACCAGCAGCAGTCGGCGCCCGGAAAGCCGTTCTTCCTCTACTTCGCCCCCGGCGCGATGCATGCCCCGCACCACGTCGAGCGTTCCTGGGCGGATGCCTACGCCGGCGCCTTCGACCACGGCTGGGACCGCTGGCGCGAGGAGGTCTTCGCCCGGCAGCTCGCCAGCGGCGTCGTCCCCGCGGGGACGACGCTGACCGAACGCCCGTCCTGGGTGCGGGCCTGGGCTGACCTGCCGGCCGACGAGCGCCGCGTCTTCGCCCGGATGCACGAGGTCTACGCCGGTTTCCTGAGCCACACCGACGCGCAGATCGGCCGGGTCGTCGACGCGCTGGAGAAGCTCGGCGTCCTGGACGACACGCTGCTGTTCGTGATGTCCGACAACGGCGCGAGCGCCGAGGGCGGGGTGTCGGGAACCGCCAACGAGCACAGCTTCACCCACCGGGTGGTCGACGATCTGGCCGACAACCTGGGCCGCCTCGACGACTGGGGCGGGCAGCGCCACTACCCGCACTACGCCTGGGGCTGGGCCTGGGCCGGCAACACACCGTTCCGGCTGTGGAAGCGTTACACCTGGCTCGGTGGCACCCGGGTGCCGATGATCGTCCACTGGCCGGCCGGGATCACGCCGGGCACCGGCGGCGGGGCTGGCGACGGTGGTGCCGACACCGGTGTGCGCGGGCAGTTCGCGCACGTCATCGACATCATGCCGACCGTGCTCGAGGCCTGTGGCGTGCCGCTGCCCGAGTCCGTCGACGGCGCGGCGCAGCAGCGGGTGGACGGCGCCAGCCTGCTGCCCACCTTCGACGACCCGGCGGCGCCGAGCCCGCGAACGTCGCAGTACTTCGAGATGCTCGGATCGCGCTCGATCGTCGCGGACGGTTGGAAGGCGACCACCGACCACGTCTCGCAGGGCGTCATCGAGGAGGAGCAGCTGATGGAGGGCAGCCGCGACTTCGAGACCGACCGCTGGTCGCTGTTCCGGCTGGACGAGGACTTCTCCGAGGCGCACGACCTGGCCGAGAAGCATCCGGACGTCGTGCGGGGCCTGGAACGGCAGTGGTTCGTCGAGGCGGGCGCCAACAAGGTGATGCCGATCGTCGACAGCATCGCCGGCCGCTTCGGTGACCTGCTGCCGCGGGAGTACCCGGTCGGACAGAGCCTGGTGCTGGACCCGGCCGGCGGCCCGGTCTCCGACGACGCGCTGCCGCTGCTGTTCGGCGGTGGCCGGATCATCGCGGACGTCGAGGTGCCGGCGTCCGCCGACGAGGCGAACGGGGTGCTGTTCGCGCTCGGCGACTGGAACGGCGGTTTCGCCGCGTACGTGGTCGGTGGCGTCCTGCATGCCGTGGCGGCGCTGCCCAGCAGTGAGATCGCGGTGTCGGCGGACCGGCCGCTGCCGCCCGGCCGGCACACGGCGGGGCTGGGGCTGCGGCCCGATCCGGCGGGCGGCCTGCACGTCGAGGCGCTGATCGACGGGGAGGCCGTCGGCACCGCCCACGTCGACGACAGCCTGCCGTTCGTCTGGCAGCACGGCGGCGCGTCGATCCACCTCGGGCAGGACCGCGGGCTGCCGGTGAGCGACGGCTACCGCCCGCCGTTCCCGTGGACGGGCACCCTGCACCAGGTGCGCATCGACGCCGGCGCCCAACTGCCCCCGGAGCGGGATCTCCTGCGCATCGCACTACAGGTCGACTAGCAGCCACGAACGAGCGTGCGGGAGCCCTGGCCCACACGCTCCCACGCCCCCGTCATTCCGCGCGCGGGTCCAGGTCGGCGGTGGACAGTGGCCGGCCGGGCAGCGGTGGTCCGCCGGTGGCCGCGTCGGGCCGGGCCCGCAGGCCGTCGAGGATGATCCCGCGGGCCCGCTCGAAGGCGATCTCGTCGGGCTGCCAGGGTGATCCGTTCGTGCTCTGGAGCAGCAGGGTGAACAGGTGGGTGACGTCGCCGCCGCCGACGTCGGGGCGCAGCGCCCCCTCCCGCTGTGCGTCCCGGACCAGCGTGTCCGTGATCTCGATGAGCTCCGCGCGGATCCGCCTGATCGTCTCGTCGGCCTCGATCGCGGCGGCCGTCGCCCCCGAGAAGAGCCCGGGCATGCGCACCGTGAGGCTCAGCGCGCGGAAGCCGCCGAGGCTGCGCACGAGCGCGCCCCAGGCGGTGGGCTCCTCGGCCTGGGCCCGGCGGGCATGGTCCAGCATCTCGCTCACGCTGTCGCGCGCCACCTCCAGCGTCAGCGTCTCCCGGTCGGGGAAGTGCCGGTAGAGCGTGCCGACGCCGACGCCGGCGAGGCGGGCGATCTCCTCCATGGGCACGTTGGGCCCGTCCGCGGTGAACGCCGCGGTGGCCGCGGCGAGGATGGCGCCGCGGTTGCGGCGCGCGTCGGCGCGCAGCCGGTGCGGCGGTGTCGATGGCCGCTCTGTCGATGGCCCCTCTGTTGATGGCCGCCCTGTTGACGGCCGCTCTGTCGATGGCATCGGCCTGATCCTCCTCCTGCCTGCTGTCAAGCCTGCTCCCAGCTCGGCCACCGGGGCCAACCGGAGGCGCATCCTCCGTTCGTGCTAGCGTAACCGGAAGAAATTCTTCCGTTACTGATCGATGTGAGGACCAGGCATGACAGAGGCGTCCGCGCCGGCGGCGACCACCGTCGGGGCCACAGCCGTCCAGGCCACAGCCGTCCAGGCCACAACCGCCGCGCAGGCCGAGGCGGAGATCCGCGCCCACACCACCTCCGGCCGGGCGACCCTCGAGCTCGCCGTCGTCGGCTTCGCGGCCCTCATGGTGTCCATGTCCCAGGGGATCCTGGTGCCGGTGCTGGCGATCCTGCCGACCGAGCTGAACACCACCCACACCAACGTGGAGTGGCTGCTCACCTCCACGCTGCTCGTCGCCGCCGTCGCCGTCCCGGTGATGGGCCGCCTCGGTGACATGTTCGGCAAGCGCCGGATGCTGCTGATCGCGATGGGCACGCTCGCCGTCGGCTCACTCATCGACGCGGTCACCAGCAACGTCGCGCTGATGATCGTCGGGCGTGCCATCCAGGGCCTGTCCACGGCGGCGATCCCGCTCGGGATCAGCCTGCTGGTCTCGCTGCTGCCGAAGGAACGGGTCGGCTCGGCCATCGCGCTGATCAGCTCGATGCTCGGCGTCGGCGCCGCGCTGAGCCTGCCGCTGGCCGGTCTGGTCGCCGAGCACGCGGACTTCCACGTGCTGTTCTGGATCCTGGTGGTCGGTGGCGCCCTGTCGTTCCTCACCGTGCTGGCCTTCGTCCCCGAGGCGCCCAGCCGCACCGGTGGCCGGGTCGACCTGGTCGGCGCCGCGCTGCTGAGCGCTGGCCTGGTCGCGCTGATGCTCCCGCTCGCCGAGACCGCCAACTGGGGCTGGGGCTCGCCCTGGGTGATCGGCCTGCTGCTGCTCGGCGTGGTGCTGCTGGTGGTGCTCGGCGTGGTCGAGCGACGGATCAACGACCCCCTGGTCGACATGGTCGCGTTCCTGCGCCGCCCGCTGCTGATGACGAACGTCGCCTCGATGCTGTTCGGTTTCGCGCTCTTCGCCTCGATGATCGGGACGGCGTCGTTCGTGCAGGCACCGGAGCAGGCCGGGTACGGCTTCGGCTCGTCCATGGTCGTCGGCGGCCTCGTGATGCTGCCGAGCGGCCTGGGCATGCTGTTCCTCGCGCCGGTCGCGGCCCGGCTGGTGGCACTGCGCGGCGGGGCGCAGACCCTCGCGCTGGGAGCCGTCATCGTGGCCGTCGGCTGGTGCACCCGCATCGTGTTCACCGACGAGCTGTGGCAGATCATCGTCTGCAACGCCGTGGTCGGGACCGGGACGGGCATCGGCTACGCGGCCATGCCGTCGCTCATCAACGCCTTCACGCCGCCGACCGAGATCGCGGCGGCGAACGGCCTGAACGCCCTGTTCCGGTCGATCGGCAGCTCGCTCGCCAGCGCCATCGGCGGCAGCATCCTCGCGGCGCAGACGGTCGCCGTCGGCTCCGCGGAGCTCCCGTCACTGGACGGCTACAAGCAGCTGTTCGCCCTGTGCGCCGGGGCCGCGGCGGTGGCCGCGATCACCACCTTCGGCATCAACAGCCGTCGCGGCGCCAAGCCGGTGCCGGCGACCTGACCGCTCGCCGCGGCCGTGCGGTTCCGCGGAACCGCACGGCCGCACCGCACCGGGTCAGAACTGGACGGATACAGTGCGGTCCGGCCGGGTCCGGCGCGGTGCCGTGGGGGTCGCTGACGGAGGGATTCGCTCGATGCGTCTTGCCGTGGGATGCGCGATGTGGAGCCACCGGTCCTGGCAGGGGCGCTTCCTGGCCCATCCGCTGCCGCCGAACGAGCGCCTGCGCGCCTACGCCAGCTGGTGCGACGCCGTCGAGGGGAACACGACCTTCTACGCCACCCCGACCAGGGAGACCGTGGCCACCTGGGCGCGCCAGACCGGCGAGGACTTCCGGTTCCTGGCCAAACTGCCGAAGATCATCACCCATGACCGCTGCCTGACCGACGTCGACGAGCCCCTGCGTGGCTTCCTGGACGCGATCGAGCCCCTGGGCACCCGCGCGCACGCGGTGTGGATCCAGCTGCCGGGCGCCTTCGGTCCCGTCGATGTGCCGCTGCTCACCCGCTTCCTGAGCCGGCTCCCCGACGGCCACCGGTACGCCGTGGAGGTCCGCCACCCGGAGTTCTTCGCCAGCCCCCGGGCGGCCAGCCTGCTCGAGGCGGCGCTGCGTACCGCGGGCGCCGAGTGGATCCCCTTCGACACCACGGCGTTCTTCGCCAGCCCGCCGACCAGCGACGCCGAGCGGGACGCCTGGAGCAAGAAGCCACGGGTACCGTCGCGGTCCGTCGCGCTGACCGACCGGCCGATCGTCCGCTATCTGGGCCGTGACGACACCGAACAGACGGTCGCGGGCTGGCGGCCCTGGGTCGACGTCGTCGTCGGCTGGCTGCGCGAGGGCCGCTCGCCGACGATGTTCATCCACACCCCGGACAACGCCGACGCGCCCGGACTCGCGCGGCGTTTCCACGACGACGTCCGGGCCCGGCTGCCGGAGCTGGACGCCCTGCCCGAACCGATCCCGGCGCAGCCGCTGACCCTGTTCTGAGCCACTGGCCCTGTTCTGAGCCGTCAGCGCGTGGCGAGCGCGATCTGTTCCTCGGCCTCGGCCTGGGCGTTCCACTCCCGCTTGCCGGACTGCCAGCCGTCCTCGTCGTGCCCGGCCCGCCAGTAGCCGGAGATCGACAGCCACTCCGGTGGCAGCCCGCGCTCGACGCGCAGCAGCCGCCGCAGCGCCTTCACCGTGCCCGCCTCACCGTGGACGAACACCTGCCCCGTCCCCGCCGGCAGCTCCAGCGCGGTGACCGCCTCGACCAGCAGCGCACCGACCGGCCGTTCCCCGCGGTGCAGCCACCGGACCTCGACACCGTCCGGTACGTCCAGGCTCTGCTCGTCCTGCGAGCCGGCGACCTCGACGAACRCATGCACCGGCACGCCGGCCGGCACCCGGGCCAGCGAGGCGGCGATCGCCGGCAGCGCGCTCTCGTCRCCCGCCAGCAGATGCCAGTCCGCGTCCGCGCCGGGGGAGTAGGCGCCGCCTGGGCCGTTGAACAGGATCTCCGCGCCGGGGGTGACGGTGGCGGCCCAGGGCCCGGCGATGCCCCGGTCGCCGTGCCAGACGAAGTCGATGGTCAGCTCGCGGCTGACCGGGTCCCAGGCGCGCACGGTATAGGTCCTGGTCCGTGGCCAGTGCTCGCGCGGCATCTCGGCCCGCACGGCCTGGATGTCGAACGGCTCCGGGTAGGTCACCCCGGGCACTCCGAAGAGCAGCTTGACGTAGTGATCGGTGAAGTCACCGGCGGAGAAGCGCGCTAGTCCGGGGCCGCCGAGGACGACCCGCACCATGTGCGGGGTTAGACGCTCCGTGCGCAGCACGGTCGCCCGGTGCGGGGCGGGGAACCGTCGCGCGGTCTGACGCTCAGCCATTCCCCCAACGTACGTTCGGAATCCCGTGGCGAACGGAACACTCAGTTTGCCCGATTAGCGGACCAGCCACCTTGACGGATCTGTGCTGATCTATCCTGATAATCTCGGCGATCTAGTTTCGGGGCCCGGGGAATCCGGGTTCCAGGCCGAGGGGCGGGGCGTGGCGGACGAGCGCGGGGACTCAGGCGAGGATTCGGCGGAGCGCCGGGAACAGGCAGGCCCGGGGGGTTCCGGCGGCTCCGGCAGTTCCGGCGGCCCGGTGAATCCGTGGGTGCTGGCACCGCCGTCACCGGTTCCGCCCACACCGCCCATGGCGCCACCGCCGCCACCCGCGGCACCACCAGTCCCGGGGCCGGATGCGGCGATGCCGGCGTCACCGGCGTCGCCCGCACCGGCACCGCCGCCGGGCCCGTGGCCGCCCTACGGCTGGTATCCGCCACAGCCACCGGCGCCGGGCCCGGCCCGCTGGCACGGCTGGTTGCTCATCGTCGTCGCCGTGCTGAGCGCGGCCGCCGTCGCGCTGAGCGCACTCACGCTCTTCTGCGGGGTCGACTTCACAGAAGACGGTTATTTCGGAAGCTCGGACATGCAGGGCGTGGAGGTGTCCGGGTCGGATGCCTGCTACGGAGCCACGGGTGGCTCGGTACCCGACTCGGCGCGGCGTTCGCCGGACGAGGACGACCCGGTCGTCGCGGCGGGGGAGACCGTCGTGCTCAGGTATCAGGTGGCGGGCTGCGACCAGCCGACCGTCGTCGAGCTGACCGTCGGCAACGTGCACAGGCAGTCCACCGCGCCCACCGAGGAGTTCCAGCGGACGCCCGACAACGGCACGTATCTGCTCGTGGACGTGACGGTCGCGGTGCGCGGCAACTACGTGTGGCCCGACCTCTACGTCTTCTCCGCGCTGGGGCCCGAGAACACGATCGCGACCCCACTGTGGACGGAATCGGCGATAATGGGGCCTTCGGAGCCTTTTTCCGATGATCCGACAACTGTCCAGCTTGCCTTTGATGTCACCGCCGACTTCGATGTCATCCGGTTCGACGACGCCACCCCCGGCAGCGTTTCCTGGCGAATCTGACCGAAGGGCACGGCCGGATTCCCGGGCTTTCACGGGTCGCCGGCCGGGCATGAAATCATCTCCTGGTTCCTGCTGTGATGTGCCGACCAGGAGTGGACGAGATGCCCGTCAGCAACGACGACATCGCCAACACGATCAGCGCCTATCTCGACGTGTACCCGACGGACGCGGAGCCGTTCGCCGCGCTGTTGGAGAGGGCGCGTGGCAGCGAGGCGCCGCTGGCCTCGAGGGCGACCACGCCCGGCCATGTGACCTGTGGGGCGGTCGTGGTCACCCCCGACCGGCGCGTCCTGCAGATCCGGCATCGCCGGCTCGAGCGCTGGCTGCTGCCCGGTGGCCACATCGAGCCGGAGGACGACTCACTGCTGGCTACGGCGTTGCGGGAACTGGCCGAGGAGGCGGGGATTTCCGGCGGGAGCGTCAGCCCCGTTCTCGAGCGGCCGGTCGACCTGCACGCGCACGTGATACCGGCGAATCCGATCAAAGTGGAGCCCGAGCACACTCATTACGATTTTCGATTCCTGCTGGCGGTGGATCAGGCGGTCGCCACATCCCCGAACGAGGAGGAGGTATCCGACTTCCGGTGGATCCCGCTTCTCGAGCTGCCCGGCCAGCTCGGCGGCCGGGTTCGGGCCACCCTGCTCACCCGAAAACTTCCCGACCCGGCTCGCAGGTCTCCCTGACGCCGGCCGGCCTGCCCGCGGCGGCCGCCGCCGGTCGGACCGGGTGGCGACACGGGGCGCTTGCGCGGAACCGGGGCGCTTGCGCGGAACGCCCCGGTTCCGCGGAACCGGCCAGTCGGTACATCGAGCACCCGACAACTGCGCGACGTTCCCGCCGGGTCACCCATCAGCATCACGGCGGGCGTCTGAGCCTCGAACACCCCGGCTCTTCCTGAGGACCGCCACCGCGGGGGATCAGCACGGCGGCGCAGGACGCGCAGACGGCGGCACCGGCGGCGATCCAGAACGCCCGGGTGAACGCGCTGTCGGTGGGCAGTGGATGGCCCGAGTCCGTGCTCGACGCGAGCAGGGCGGCGACGACCTGCGAGCCCAGCGCCGCGCCGACCGAGCGCACCAGTGCGTTCACCCCGGTGGCCTGGCCTGTGGTCCGCGCCGGAACGTCCTCGATGATGATGGTGGGAACCACCGACATGCCGAGGCCGACGCCGGTGAAGACCACGGTCGTGAGCACCGCGACGACCACCCGCTCGCCGTGGTCCACCGCGAGCAGGGCCAGGCCACCGGCGGCGGTGAGGAACCCGGCCATCAGGGGAGCGCGCCGCCCGAGCCACCCGCTGATCCGCCCCGCGTACGAACCGGTGATCAGCATCGCCAGGGAGGCGGGCAGCAGCAGCAGGCCTGTTCCGGTGGCGTCCAGGCCGAAGCCGTAGCCGGCCGAGCGCGGCGCCTGCGCGATCTGCGGGACCAGGACGAACGCGCCGAACATGCAGCAGCCCACCAACAGAGTGGCGAGGTTCGTGGCCGCGACGATCGGCCGAACCAGCAGCCGGATGTCCACGAGCGGATCGGCCGTGCGCAGCTCGAACAGCGCGAACAGGGCGAGGACGGCCAGCCCGGCCGCCATCAGCCCGAGAGTCCGGGGACTGTCCCAGCCCCAGACGGAGGTCTGCGTCAGCGCGATGAGCGGGGCGGTCAGCCCGGCGGACAGCAGGAGCGCACCGGGCACATCCACCCGGCCCGGGGAGCGGGACGACGCGGAGTCCGGAGGCAGCCGCAGCGAGCCGGCCGCCGCGCCGGCGGACATGAGCGCACCGAGCCAGAAGATCCAACGCCAGCTGGCGTGATCGAGGAGCAGCCCGCCCGCGAGCAGGCCCGCGCCGGCGCCGATGCCGGCGATCGCGGCGATCAGCCCGACAGCGCCCGGGCGGCGGCGTTCGGGGAACGCCTCGCCGATGATGCCGAAGCAGAGCGGGAAGATGCCGCCGCCGGCGCCCTGCACCGTCCGCGCCGCCACCAGCAGCCAGATGTCGCTCGCGAGCGCCGACAGCACACTGCCCGCCGCGAACACGGTGAGGGCGATGACCAGGAGGCGCCGCCGGCCGTACATGTCGCCCAGGCGGCCGATGACCGGGGTGAGGATCGCCGCCGCGACCAGGTAGGCGCTGAACACCCACGTGACGTTCGCCGCGGTGGTGCCCAGGGCGTCGGTCAGCACGCCGACCCCCGGCACCACGGCGGTCTGCGCGATGGAGAACGCCGCCGCGGCCGCCGCCATGACGAGCAGGCTCCCGGTCGTGGACGGCGCCGGCGCGTCGAGTGCCGGCGGCGCCGTCGAGACCCCCGATGGCGCCGGTGCCACCGACGGTGGTGGCGGCGTGGGCACGGGTGCCGGGGGCGGCACCGGTCGGTCCTGGGCGGGCGGCATCAGGCGGCGGCTTTCTCCAGCACGTGCACGCCACAGGCGCTGCCCAGCCCGATGACATGGGCGAGCCCGACCCGGGCACCGGCGATCTGCCGGTCGCCGGCCTCGCCGCGCAGATGATGGCAGATCTCCCAGACGTTGGCGATACCGGTGGCCGCGATGGGATGGCCCTTCGACTGCAGGCCGCCGCTGACGTTCACCGGGATCCGCCCGTCGCGCCAGGTGGCACCCGACTCGAAGAAGCCGACCGCCTCGCCCGGTGCGCAGAGCATCAGGTTGTCGTAGTGCACCAGCTCGGCGGTGGCGAAGCAGTCGTGCAGCTCGACGAGGTCCAGCTCCTGCGGTCCGATGCCGGCCTGCTCGTAGGCCTGGGTGGCGGCGGAGCGGGTGAGGGTGTTGACGTCCGGGAGCACCTGGCAGCCGTCCTGCCACGGGTCGCTGGTGAGCACCGACGCGCTGACCTTCACGGCCCGCCTGCGCTGCTCGGGGGACATCCGGCGCAGCCTGTCGCCGCTGACGACGATCGCCGCGGCGGCGCCGTCACAGTTCGCCGAGCACATCGGGCGGGTGTTCGGGTAGGCGATCATGACGTCGTTCATGATCTCGTCGAGGGTCAAGCGGCGGCTGTACGCGGCCAGCGGGTTCAGGGTCGAGTGCGCGTGGTTCTTCTCGGCGATCCGCGCGAACAGCTCGAAGCTCGCGCCCCCGTAGCGGTGCCCGTACTCCAGGCCGATCTGGGCGAACACTCCCGGCATGCTGTCGGTGCCGACCCGGCCCTCCAGCGGTGCGACCGCGCCGAACCGGCCTCGGCGCGACCAGGTGCCGTCGCCCGCCGACGCCTGACCGGGCGCGCCGAGCAGGCCGGCGCCGGCGAGCTTCTCGACACCCACGGCCATCCCTATGTCGGTCTCGCCGGCCCTGATCGCCATGATGGCGACCCGCAGTGCGGTCGCTCCGGTGGCGCAGGCGTTGGCGACGTTGTAGACGGGGATGCCCGTCTGCCCGATCTGTTTCTGCAGCAGCTGGCCGAAGCTGGAGCTGCCACCGGTCAGGCTGCCGGTGGCGAGCACGCCGATGTCGCGCATGGTGATGCCCGCGTCGGCGAGCGCCGTGGCCGCGGCCTCGGCGGCGAGGTCGATGCCGTCCTTGTCCCGGTGCTTGCCGAACCTGGTCATCGAGATCCCGAGGATCCAGACATCCTGGGCCATGGCCGTCCTTTCGATCTTCTCGACGAGCCCGGCGCCGGCGCCGGTGCCTGTGCCGTGGCTCGGGGGGACCCGTGGGCTGTCTAGACCGGCTCGAAGCCGTACCCGACGGCCTCGACCCCCGCGCTGTCGGCGCCCACGGGCACGGTGGTCAGCCGCACCTTCATGCCCAGTGTCACGTTCTCCGGGCGCGGCTCGACGTTCACGAGGCAGCCCCGCACCCTGGTTCCGCCGCAGTCGACGACGGCCGCGACGAACGGCACCGGGACACCGGGCGGAGCCATCGACACGATCGAGAACGTGTGGACGGTTCCCTCTCGCGGGACCGCGACGGCCCGGAACGCCGTCGCGCCGCACGACGCGCACGCGTTGCGGCGGTCGAAGAAGCGTGCCGAACACTGCTCGCACTCCTGGGCGACCAGCCGCGGCTCGCCGCCCAGAACCAGATAGTCCACCAGCGGAATCCGCTCTGCCACGAAGAACCCCTGCCCTCGACCCAATACTGAACCGCCGATGACGCGTGAATCACTCCTACGCCGTGGCGGACGAATTAACCAGCCTTTTCCGAATGCTATAACGCCCTCTCGCAGAAAGATCTACAAAGGTGTGACTGTCCGTATTCAGGATGGCCATATTTACACTAGGTTGAAGTACCTGTACTGTCAACCCGGTCGTGTGGAGGGAGGACGCCCATGAAGGTCGCGCTCACGGTCAGAGACTTTCTGGACCGGGCTGAGGCGGTGTATCCGGGTGCGTTGGCACTGGTCGACGAGCCCGGCCAGGCGGGTTCACTGGGCCGGCTGAGCTATGCCGAGCTGGCGGCACGTGCCCGCGGCGTGGCGGCCGGTCTGGCCCGGCTCGGGGTGCCGGTGGGCGGCCGGGTGGCGATCGTGTCGCCCAACTCGGGCCGCTTCCTGACCGCCTTCTTCGGGGTCTCGGGCAGCGGGCGGGTGCTGGTCCCGGTGAACTACCGGCTGGGTGCCGAGGAGGTGTCCTACGTCGTCGGCCACTCGGGCGCCGAGCTGCTTCTGGTCGACCCGGACCACGCCGACGCGCTGGCCGATGTGAAGGTCGCCCACCGGCTCGTGCTGGACGGGGTGTCCGACGCGGAGCTGTTCGCCCCGGCGGACCCCACCGATGCCGCCGCGTCCGCCGCGTGGGCGCAGTGGGAGCCCGACGAGGACGCCGTCTGCACGATCAACTACACGTCCGGCACCACGGCCCGGCCGAAGGGCGTCCGCCTCACCCACCGCACCTGCTGGCTGAACGCGGCCTCGTTCGGCTGGCACACCACCGTCACCGAGCACGACGTCCTGCTGCACACCCTGCCGATGTTCCATGTCAACGGCTGGGGGATGCCCTACGCGGTGACCGGCATGGGTGGCACGCACGTCGTGATCCGCAGGATCGACGGGGAGGACATCCTCACCCGGGTCGAGCGGGACGGGGTGACGCTGATGTGCGGGGCCCCGGCGGTGGTCGCCTCGATCCTCGACGCCGCGTCCGCGCGGGTCGCCGAGGGTCGCCCGGTCCCGGGCCGCGACCGGGTGCGGATCGTGGTGGCCGGGGCGCCGCCGCCCAGCGCGGTGGTCGCCCGGGTGGAGGAGCAGCTCGGATGGGAGTTCATCCAGATCTACGGGCTGACCGAGGCGGCGCCGCTGCTCACCGTCAACCGGGCCCGGCGCGGCTGGGAGAAGCTGCCGACCACCGAGCGTGCCCGGCTGCTGGCGCAGGCCGGCGCCCCTGCGCTGGGGGTCCGGCTGCGTACCGATGCCTCCGGCGAGATCCTCGCCCGGTCGAACCATGTCTTCGACGGCTACTGGGAGCAGCCTGAGCAGACCGCGGCGGCGATCCGGGACGGCTGGTTCCACACCGGCGACGGGGGCACGTTCGACGGCCCACTGCTCGCGATCACCGACCGCAAGAAGGACGTCATCATCACCGGCGGTGAGAACGTCTCCTCGATCGAGGTCGAGGACTGCCTCTACCAGCACCCGGACGTCGCCGAGGCCGCGGTGATCGGCGTCCCGGACGAGAAGTGGGGGGAGACGGTCAAGGCCCTGGTCGTGCTGCGTCCCGGCGCCTGCGCCACCCCCGCCGAGCTGATCGAGTTCTGCCGGTCCCGGATGGCGCACTACAAATGCCCGACCAGCGTGGAGCTTCGGCCGGCGCTCGAACGCACCGCGACCGGGAARCTGCAGAAGTTCAGGCTGCGTGCCCCCTACTGGGCCGGCCGCACCCGCGAGGTCAACTGACATGCCCGGCGTGACCGGCCCCGCCGGCCTCGAGGGCATCCGGGTCGTCGACTTCGGCCACCAGATCGCCGGCCCGGTCGCAGCACTTCTGCTGGCCGAGGCCGGTGCCGACGTCGTGCACGTCGACTCGCCGCGCGCCGCGGCCGAGCCCGGTCCGCTCGACGCCTACGTCAACCGCAGCAAACGGCGGATCACGCTGGACCTGAAGCGGCCGTCCGACCGGGCGGTCGCGCTGGACCTGGTCGCCCGCGCCGACGTGCTCGTCGAGAACTTCCGGCCCGGGGTGATGGACCGCCTGGGCCTCGGCCCGGGTGCCACCCGTGCCTCCAACGAGCGGCTTGTCTACTGCTCGCTGCCCGGCTTCGCCGGCGATGACGAGAAGGCCACACTCGCGGCCTGGGAGGGAGTGATCCAGACGGCGGTGGCCGGCTACCGGCCGCTGAGCGAGCACTGGGACCCGTCGGGCCGCCGGCGGGTGCGGGTCGAGGACCCGGCCGCGCCGCTGTTCAGCCCGATCACCACCGCGTCCAACTTCGGGGCGCTGATGGGCGCCGTGTCGGTGGTCATGGCGCTGATCGCCCGGGAACGCTCGGGCCGGGGGCAGCTGGTCGCGGTCCCGCTGGCGGAGGCGTTCGCCGAGGCCTACAGCACGATGCTGGGCATGCGGGTGTACGAGAACCCGCTGATGGGCGACGGCCACCTGCTGCGTGACCTCACCTACGAGTGTGCCGACGGCGGCCTGGTCGACCTGTCGCCGTACGCGAAGTTCGTCATCCCGCTGCTCGTCGCCGCCGGGGTCGCGCCGGAGTGGGAGCGCCAGGGCCTGATCGACGTCGCCACCCGCGGCTTCGCGCGGGAGCACCGGGACCGGGCGATGACGATGTTCGCCGACCTGGTCCGCAGCCGCCCGGCGGCCTGGTGGGACGAGGTCGCGACCAGGGCCGAGACGCCGATGGCCATGGTCCGGACCCCCGCGCAGTGGGTCGCCAGCGAGCACGCGCACCTGTCCGGAGCCGTCGTCACCCTGGACGACCCGCTCGCCGGGCCGCTCGTGCTGCCGGGCCGCGGATTCGACCTGGGCCGGGCCCCCGCCGCGCCGAGGCCCCGGCACCTGCCCGACCAGGACCGCGGCGCCGTGCTCGCCGAGCTGCGTGAATGGCACTGGGCCGGGAAGCGGGCCACCCGCGGGCCAGCCGTGCCCGGGGCCGGGGTGTCGCCGTCGCGAACCGGTGCGACGCGGCCGCGCCCAGTGGATCTTCCGCTGGAGGGGCACTCCGTCCTCGACCTCAGCCAGGCGGTCGCCGGCCCGACGGCGGCCCGGGTGCTCGCCGACTTCGGCGCGGACGTCATCAAGATCGGTAACCCGGTGCCGGCGGTGACCGACGGCATCGTCGGCCAGCTCCACCGCGGCAAGCGCACGATCCTGCTGGACGCGCGGAGCGGGCCGGGCCGCCGGCTCGTGGCCGACCTGGTCCGTGACGCGGACGTGCTGGTCACCAACTTCACCCTCAGGTCACAGGCCCGCTACGGCATCAACCACGCGCGGACCAGCGTGCTCAACCCCGGCCTGGTGCACTGCTCCATCACCGCCTACGGCCACCACGGGCCCTGGGCGCACCGTCGCGGCTACGAGAACCAGTGCAACGCGGCGACCGGCATGAGCTGGCGCTACGGCGCGCGTTTCGGCTGGACGCTTTACCAGCCGACCCCGGTCAACGACGCGGACACCGGGATCCTCGGCGCCTACGCGGTGGCGGTCGCCCTGTTCGCCCGCCTGCGCGACGGCGCCGGCCAGCAGGTCGGGGCGTCGCTGGTGCAGGGGTCCACCTTCCACCAGGCGGTCCACCTGGCGGCCGAGGCCCAGGCGGCGGAAGGCAGCGGGCCGGACGCACTGCGCAACGAGCATGGCGCGACCGCCCTGGCGCGCTTCTACCAGGCGAAGGACGGCTGGTTCTTCCTCGCGGCCGGGCAACGGGACGTCAACGGGCTGCTGCGTGCCGTCGGCCTGGAGGCCACCGCGGAGCCGGGCGACGTCCTCGAGCCGGGCGACGCGGCGGACCCGGGCGGGGACGTGGAGACCTGGCGGGACCCGGGCGGAGCACTCGCCGCGCGGCTGGCCGCCCGGTTCTCCGGCGAGCCGGCCGCGTACTGGGTCGGCCGGCTCGTCGACGCCGGCATCGGCGCGCACCACCACGTGCCCATCGACGACGCGGTCGGCTATCTGCACGGCCGCGGCGTGGTCTATTTCGAGCGCGGCCCGAACGGCGCGGACGTCCCACGGCCCGGCATCGGCCAGTGGCTGTCGGAGACGCCGCCCGTCGTGGGCGCCAGCCCCGGGCCGGTGGGCTCCCAGGCGGTGGAGATCCTCGCCGGGCTCGGGCTCTCCCCGGCCGAGATGGAAAGGCTGGCCGCGGACGGCGTCCTGTGCCTGCCCGACCGGCTACCCGAACTGAAAAGGCTGACCTGAGCTATGAGACCACATCCGAAAGCGTCATCCCGGAAGGTGTTCCGTTGAACCGAGTCAAGGTTGGATTCATCGCACTCACTGGACTGCCGAAGAGTGTCTCCGAGGCCGAGTACCTCGAATGGCATGCGACCAGGCACATGCCGGAGCAGTTCACGGTCCCGGGGATCGTCAACGCCCAGCGGTGGCATTCCACGGCAGCCTGCCGCGCCCAGCGGGCCGCCCAGTCCGACGATCTGGTCGATGCCGAGAACCTCGTCTCGTACCTGCTGTCCGATCCGGTCGAGCAGAACCTGGCGGAGTTCCAGGCCCTGAACAGGAGGCTGAACGAGACCGGAAGGTTCATCGAGCCCAGCCCGTTCCTGATGCTCGGGGCGTACAAGCTGCTCGAACCACGTGCGGCGGAGCGCACCCTCATCTCCGACCACGCCGTCCCATGGCGCCCGAACCTGGGGGTCTACCTCGTCGTGGAGCGACTCGACCCGGAGCGTGCCGAGGAGTACGACAGCGAGTTCCGCGGGGCCGGGGCGGACGGCCTGCTGTCCGTGCCCGGGGTGGCCGGGGTCTACCTGTACGGCACCGCACCCGGCTACCAGACCTCGCACCAGGTGGACCAGACGCACCGGGTCACCGTGGCCTACCTCGACGCCGACCCGGCGACGGTCGGGGCCGCCGTCCGCCCGCTGCTGGAGGAACGCTGGAAGGACGGCGGTGTCGAGCCGGTGTTCGCGGGCCCCTTCGAGTCGGTGGTGCAGTGGAACTGGCAGCGGTTCACCGAGCCCGAGCAGGTGGCGGGCTCGCCGTCCTGACCGTTCCCATACTGCGACGGCACGTGGCTGTGTCCGTAGCCTGCCACGGATTGGCGTCGATCAGGATCGCTGGTCGGCAGCCGGGGAGGCTCGCACTCCACGAACGCGGCCGGACCTCCGAGAGCCCGGTGGCCCGGTTTGGTGAGTCGCAGGAGTGAAGGATTTTGGTCGTTCCGACGACCAAAATCCTTACTTCTTGCGGGTTGCCAGGTGAATCTGTGACCCTTTTGCGGCTATTGAGGTGAATTGCCGGTGCTGCGCGACGGTGCGGGATCGATCAGGAGCGGCGGCCCACGGCGCCGCAGGCGTGCAGCTCGTCGATGAGCGAGGCGCTGAGCCCCGCCTGCGCCAGCACCGCGCGGGTGTGCTCGCCGACCGGCGGCGGGGCGTAGGTCGGGCCGGGCGGGCGTTCGCCGGATTCGTCCCGGATGCGGACCGGGGATCGGGGAACCGTCAGGTCACCGACCTTCCGCAGCAGCCCGCGGGCCGCCACCTGCGGGTCGTTCGGCAGGTCCGGCCCGCGGTTCACCCGCACCACGCTGGCCCCGAGCGGCCCGAGCTCGGCGACCCAGTGCTCGGCCCTCCTGCTCCGGAAGCGTTCGGCGAGCCGCTCGGCCACGGCGTGCGGGTCCTCCCAGCGGCGCAGGGAGCCGGTCAGGTCGGGCAGTCCGATCCCCTCGCACAGTGCGTCCCAGGTCCGCGGCTCCGCGGCGGTGACGGCGACCCAGGTGTCGTCCGCGCACTCGTAGACGCTGCGGTCGGGTCCGAACGGGACACCGCGGGGCCCGCGGTCGATGATCCCGTCGGCGGACGAGAGCAGCCAGGTGGACGCCTCGGACAGGCTGATGTCGAGCTGGGAACCCGTGCCGGTGCGGTCGCGTTCACGCAGTGCGGCGAGGATCCCGACGCTGGCCGTGAGCGCACCGACGGGGATCGACAGGATCAGCTCCGGATGCCACGGCTGCTGCGGGTTCAGCGCGGTGAGCAGCCCGGAGTGCGCCGCGAACGACAGGTCGTGCCCGGACCACTGGGCGTAGGGGCCGTCCTGGCCGTAGCCGGTGATCGAGCACCACACCAGGCGTGGCGTCTCGACCGCCGCGTGCTCGTAGCCGAACCCGCGCTCCGTCAGGACACCTGGACGCTCGTTCTCGACGAGGACATCCGCGTGTGCGGCGAGTGCCCGCAGCACCTCCAGCCCGCGCGGGTGCCGCAGGTCGAGGGCGAGTGAGCGCTTCCCGCGGTTGAGCCCGATCGGACCGTCGAACTGCCGCCCCTTCGGTGACTCCACCCGGATGACGTCGGCGCCGAGGTCGGCCAGCAGCACGGTGGCGAACCCGCCGGGCGGCAACCGGGTGAGGTCGAGCACGGTCACACCGCTCAGGGGCAGTGCCGCCCGCGGAGCCGGCGCGGATGTCGGTTCGGGCATGTGATCTCCTCGGGTCGGGCCGGGACGAGCCAGTGGGCACAGCGGGTGGATCAGCCCGGCGACGGGTCGGCGCCGGGGTGGATCAGGGCAGCCGCGGCAGCACCTCGTGCTCGAACAGCCGCAGGCTGGACCAGGCCAGGTCGATCGGCATCCCGCCGCAGAGCGGGTGGAAGTTGGCGAACGGGCTGGGAGAGGCCCGCAGTTCCGTGACGAGTTGGTCAGGGGTCACCACCCGGTACTGCCCGGTCGCGCGCAGCGCGTCGACGTCGGGCAGCACACGGTAGGGGCTGCCCCCGTCATCCTGCGCCTGCCAGGCCCCATAGGCGTTCGTCTGGTAGAGGAAACAGGGACCCATCTGGTCCCAGCCCTTCTCCGGGTCCTCGGCGAGGGCGACGGTCCGCGTCGTGCCGATGGGGCTCGGGCCCGGATCGGGCCGCCCGAGCCGCTGCACCTCGTCGCGATAGAACTCCCAGACCGTCGGGTCCGTCGGGATGAACCCGTCGGCGATGCGGGCGGCCCGCCGCGCGGCCGGCTCACTGCTCCCGCCGAGTGAGATCCACGGGCCGCCGGGACGGTACGGGGCGGGAGTGAGGTGGACCCGGCGGCCGCGGTGGTCGAACGGGAGCCCGGTGAACGCGGCCTTGAGCGTCGTCACCGCCTCGGTGACCCGCCGGGGCCGCTCCCGGGGTGACACGCCGAACAGGTCGAACTCCTCGCGCACGTATCCGCCGGCGATGACGACGTCGACCCGGCCCCGGCTCAGGTTGTCCAGGACGATCAGATCCTCCGCCAGCCGCAGCGGGTCGTGGAACGGCGCGATGAGCGCAGCGATGCTGAACCGGACGGTCCGGGTGCGCGCGGCCATCGCGGCCAGCATCGTGACCGGGCTCGGCAGGTACCCGTCGGCACAGCCGTGGTGCTCCGACACGGTGATGCTGGCGCAGCCCAGCCGGTCGGCCCACTCGGCCATGTCCAGCGCCGCGGCGTACCGATCCGCGGTCGTGGTCCCGGCGAAGGCCGGGTTCCGGAAGTCGAAGCGCATCGCGAAGCGCATCGATGTTCACCTTCTTCCGCTGCTTCCGTGCCTTCGGTGGGTGCCGGTACCGGGACTGTCCGTCCCGCCCGGCACCCACCGCGTGTTCGTCGGGACCGGTGCGACGACCGGCACGATGTCCAGGCGCCCAGGAAGGTCCAGGCGCCCAGAAACGACTAGGCGCCCAGAAACGACTAGGCGTCCAGGAACCGGCTGAGGTTGTCGCGCATGATCTTGCGGACGGTGGCGTCGTCGAGATGCCTGATCTGCGAGACGTACTGCATCGGGTCGGGGATGCCTTCGGAGTGCGGGAAGTCCGACCCGAAGACGAGGCAGTCGCTGCCGACGACGTCCATCGCCTTGGAGACGTTCTCCTCGGGGAACGGCGCGATGACGCAGCGCTCCTTGAAGATCGACGACGGCCGCCCGGGGAGCGTGCCCCACCTGGGCCGGCGGCCCAGCAGCATCGCGTGGTCGAGCTTGCGCAGCAGGTAGGGCAGCCACACGGTGCCGAACTCGGCGATGAGCACCCGAATGTTGGGGAAGCGGCCGAACAGGTTGTGGAACACCATGGCGGTGACGGTGTCCATGATCGGCCGGTCACCCCAGTAGGAGACCCACTGGAAGCCGTCGAAGTGCTGGTAGCGGCCGTTCGGATCCTCGCTCCACTCGGCCCCGTGCCGGGCGTAGGTGCCGCCCAGGTGCACCGCGACCCGGGTGTTGGTCTCGTTCACGAGGGACCAGAACGGGTCGAAGTACGGGTCGAACGGCGACCGGCCGTAGGCGGGCCCGGGCGGGAGGTCGACGAACCGGGCACCGCGGTCGAGGACCCGCCGCAGCTCGGCGACCGCGCGGTCGACGTCGAGCAACGGGATCGGCACCGGGACGAGGATCCGGTCGTCGTGGGAGTAGCCCCAGTCCTCCCACAGCCAGTCGTTGTACGCGCTGTTCACCGCGTAACCGGCCTCGATGTCGCCGCGCCCGAACGCGCTCTCCCAGCCGGTCCCGACGGCATGCAGCACGGCGAGCTCGACATTCTGCAGATCCATCAGCGCCAGCCGGGGATCCTTCTTCTCGAAGGCCGGGCGCATCGCGTTGTATCGCTCCACCAGCTGTGCCCGGCTGAGCTGGTCGAGATCCTTCATCGGGTTGAGCCTGTTGAGCATCGCGCCTGGAATGGGGATGCTGCCCGCCATCGCGGGCAACTCGGTGATGTCCACACCGCCGTGGCCGCCCTCGGGCTGCGAGTGGACGCCGAGTGTCCGCCGCTCGTGGTCGGCATCCTCGTCTTCCTCGTGTTCTTCCTCGGTGAGCATCCGCGGTTCTCCGGGCAGCCATGCACGGTCGATCATTTCGGCCGACAGGTATCGCGTGACCGCGTCCGAAGGTGCGTAGAGATGGTGGTCCGCGTCGAATATCCCGTAGTCGAGGCTCTGCTCGAGATCTGCCACATAGATTCCGCGCGTCCCAAGCTGGGGGCTGTCAGGCAACGTTCCTCCAGGAGACTTGTCCTGATCACCAGATTTGAACTCAGTCTAACTCTGGTGTGCATGCCGACGCCACCCCGCAGCGTTGAAGTGGGGCTGCCGCGCCCTGGATTTCGCTCGCCTTCAGGCCGGTCGTGCCCGCGGGATTGTCACGCGTCGGCACCGTCGACGGCCCCGAGGCAGCCCAAAAACGGGAGGGGGCCCGTCGGTGTGTGCTGGCCAATGCCAGTGAATGCCATCCGGAACGTCGCGGACGGCCTTGCCCGCGGGCGTGTGTTCAGCCCGGGCGGGTCAGAGCGGTCGGGTCAGAGCGGAAGCTCGTTGTCGGGGTGCAGCCCGGCGACGACGATGGCCGCGCGCCGGTAAAGGGCCTGGTTGAGCCGGCTGAGCCGGCCCTGGGACCATTCCATGATGGAGTCGACGACCAGGGCCTCCAGGATCTGCGCCATCTCCGACGCCTCGATCTGGCCGGTCACCTCGCCCTTCTCCTGGGCCCTGGCGAAGAGCTTCTCGAACGCCTCCGCGAAGGCCGGGCCCTCGTAGGAGGCGACCGACCGGTTCGGACGCCGGAACTCGGCGAGGGCGCGGCTCACCGCGGCCGGCGGGGTTCCCTTGATGTTGCGAGCGAGTGCGTTCATGACGGTACGCAGTGAGTCGTTGATACCGCGGTCCGCCCGGACGCAACGATTTGCCGTGTCATTGAGGATGGTTGCCGTCTCGACACCCATCTCAAGCAGGATGTCCTCTTTGTGAGCGAAGTGGAAGTAGAACGTCCCCTTGGTCACGCCGGCGGCCTGGCAGATCTCCTCGACCTTCGTGTCCTCGATACCGGTCTCGAAACCGCGCTCCGTCCACAAATGCAGCGCGGAACGGACCAGCCGGCGCCGGGTCTCCCGCGAACGCTCCTGCAGAAGCCCTGCCCGCCGCCGCGGCTCATTCGAAATGCTCACCGTCCGGAGTATACCTGTGTGGTCCCCGCCGGAAGACCACCGAGATGCATACGGAGATGACCTGCCTCCTCGTGCCGCCGCCCGCCACCGAAGCCACGGAACACCCGCGAGACGCACGCCACACCGGCATGCGTGCGGGCTGCCGCCGGTTTCAGTTTTTCTCCAGCCACTCGCGGGCGCTGCGCTGGACTTCGCTGAAAGGCCGGCCCCGGTCGAAGCTCGGCTCCCGAGGCAGGCCGAGGACTCGTTCGCTGATGGCGTTGCGCTGCATCTCGTTGGAGCCGCCGGCGATCGACCACACCCGGCTGTTCAGATATTCGAGTGCCGCCCGCTGACCCGCGTCGTCCCGCCACACCAGCGGCTGCCCCTGCCCGATTTCCAGCATGAGCCGGGCCCGCTGCGGGTTGTACACGCCGGCCGCGAGCTTCCAGTAGGAGGCGATGCCGCTCGCGGGCCTGTCGCTCGTCCGCAGCAGGCCGGTGATGCGCCGGCCCAGCTGGCCGCGGGCCCAGTCCGCGGTGTGGATCCGGGCGAGTGCCTGGCGGGCGACGGGGTCCTGGGCCCGCCCCGCGGCCCGGACCAGGTCGACGAGGAACGGGTCGATGGTGGCCGGGTCGGTCTCCGGCATGTTGACCGGGTCGTCGCGCCCCGCGCCCCGCTCGACCAGCAGCATGGTCTGCGCGACCGCCCAGCCGTGGTCGACCTCGCCGATCACCTCGTCGTCGCTCACCCGGACCTCGTCGAGGAACTCCTGGCAGAACTCCGCCGCACCGGTGATCTCGCGAACGGGCCGGATGGTCATGCCCTCGCCGCGCATCGGGACGGCGAACCAGGTGAGCCCGCGGTGTTTCGGCGCGTCCCAGTTCGTCCGGGCCAGGCACAGGCCGTAGTCGGCGTAGGAGGCGCCGCTGGTCCAGACCTTCGACCCGGTGATCAGCCAGCCGCCCTCGCCGTCGCGGACCGCCCGCGTCGTGATGCCGGCCATGTCGGAGCCCGCGTCCGGCTCGGAGAACAGCTGCACGAACAGCTCGTCCCCGGCGAGGATGCGCGGGACGTGCCGGGCCAGGAAATCCGGCGAGGCATGCCGCAGCAGTGTCTGGCTGACCGGGCCGTAGGTGGTGCCGCCGGCATGGCCGAGGTCGGGCATCCGGTACGGAGCGGCCTCCTGCCCGAACGCCCGGGCATGGGCGTCGCTGAGCCCCTGCCCGCCGTACTCCTTCGGCCAGTTGATGCCCGCGTACCCGGCCTGGTAGATCTTCCGCTGCAGCGCGCGTTCCGGCAGATACTCCTCGGCACTGTGGGTGCCCCCGCCGCGGACCGGACCGGCCGGCCCCGCCTCGCGGCGCTGCAGGTTGGCCGCCAGCCACCGCCGGGCGGCCAGCCGGTACTCCTCGAGATCCGGTTCGCCGGGATCCGGTCTTCCCGGAGCTGTCTCGCTCACGATGACGCCTCCTTTGCTTCCCATGGAGCCTGGGTGCCCGTGGAGCTTCGGTGCCCGTGGAGCTTCGGTGCCCGTGGGGCTCCGTTTCTCGTCCGACGCCGTCCTGCTCAGACACCGGACAGCTGACAGACCCGCTCGCGGTGCCAGGTCGGCGTGCCGTACAGCGCAGCGTCGGCGGTCAGGCGACGCAGGTACAGGTGGAAGTCGTGCTCCCAGGTGTAGGAGATACCGCCGAAGTGCTGCCAGCAGTTGTGCGCGAGCTCGATCGCGGCGTCCGAGACGAACGCCTTCGCCAGGCTCGCCGCGTGCGCGGCCCGTGCGGCCTCCACCGGGCCCCGGTCCTGGGTGGCGATCGCGCGGGCAGCCGCGGTCACCACCGCGTGGCTCATCTCCAGCGCCAGGCTGCTGTCGGCCAGTTGGTGCTTGATCGCCTGGAAGGAGCCGATGGGCCGACCGAAGGCGACCCGGTCCTTGCAGTACTGCAGGGTGAGGTCGAACAGGTACTGCATGGCGCCGGCGGACTCCGCCGCGCCCAGGACCGCGGCGAGCCGGATCTGCGCGTCGACGGCGGCACCGGCCTGGCCGGGCCGGCCCAGCACGGCGGAGTCGTCCACCACGACGTCGTCGAGACGGACCTCGCACAGCCGCCGGGTCAGGTCCAGCCCGGACAGAACCTCCACCCCGACGCCTGGTGCGGACGCCGGGAGCAGGAACTGGGTGAGCCCTTCGGTCGTGTTCGCCGTCAGCAGCAGCCACTGCGCCGACTGCGCCTCCACCACCAGCCCCTTGCGCCCCGTCAGGCGGTACCCCCCGGACACCGTCTGCGCGTGCGCTCCCGCGGGCCCGGACCAGTCGCCGGACGGGTCGGCGACGGCCCACGCGAGGGCCGCCTCGCCCGTGATGAGGTCGGGCAGGATCTTCGCCTGCTGCTCCTCGGAGCCCTCGCGGCTGAGTGTCGCCACGGCCAGGTTCGTGTCGATGAACGAACCCGGCTGCAGGTAGCGGCCGCGCAGCTCGGCGAGAACGACGGTGTCCAGGACACCGGCATCGGAGACGCTCCCGCCGCCGAGGGACTCCGGAGCCAGGAAGGCGAACCAGCCGACCTCCGCCGCCGCACGCCGGTAGGCCGGGCCGACCTCACCGCCGGCGTCGATCAGCTCGCGCAGCTTCCCGAGCGGGAGGCTCGCCTCGATGAACCGCTCGGCGGTCTCCCGCAGGAGCCGCTGATCGGGGGAGAGATCGGGATCCATGCCGGTTCTCATTCCCTTCGGGGGCTGGTGCCGCGCCTGCCAGTGGTGGACGTGGTCAGTGGTGGGGGCGGTCAGTGGTGGGCGTGGTCAGAGGTTGACCGAGTAACCGCCGTTGACGGGATAGGTCTGACCGGTGATCCAGGACGCGGCGGGGCTGGCGAGGAAGGTGACAAGCCCGGCGACGTCATCCGGCTGCCCGAGCCGGGGCACGATGTAACGCCGCAGCTGGCGCTCGACGCGGCGCTGTATCTCGGGTGACCCGGCAGCCATGTCCGCGAGCCCGATGGTGTCGACGGTGGCGAGCGCGATGTTGTTGACGGTGATCCCGTCCCGCCCCACCTCCCGGGCGATCGCTCGGGTGAACCCCGCCGCACCCGCCTTGGCCGCGGCGTACGGGGCCATCTGCGGCTCGCCGACCCGGCCGGCGTCGGAGACGATCGTGATGATCCGACCGTGACCGGCGGCGATCATGTGGGGGAGCGTCGCCCGGGTGCAGTTCATGACGCCGTAGAGGTTCACGGCGAAGTAGCGCTCCCAGTCGGCTGGTTCGGTGTTCGTGAACTCGCCGAGGCTGACCGAGGGGCCGCGCCCGCCTGACGCCGGCGCGGTCGCGTCCCCGATCGCCGGCCCCGCGTTACCCGCGTTGTTGACCAGGATGTCGACGCCCGCGTCGCTGATCGACCTGGTCACCGCCTGGTAGTCCGAGACGTCGAACGGGACGGCCGCCGCGGCGCCGCCGGCCTGTTCGATCTCCTTGGCGACCGATTCCGCCCGGTTGGCGACGAAGTCGTTCACKAGGACCCTGGCGCCGGCCGCGGCCAGGGTCAGGCAGGCGGCGCGGCCCACGCCCTGACCGCCGCCGGTGACGACGGCCGTCCTTCCGCTCAGATCGATCGTGAAGCTCACGTGCGGTGGCTCCTTGTGTAGTCCGCGCGGTGTTGTCCCGCGGGTAGGAGATGTCGGTTCGGCTCCCGGGCGTTCCGCCCGCCTGTCCGCTTCGCGAGCTTAGTTAAACCGAGTCTAAGTATGCAAGAGTCACTCCATGATCCTTGTGGCTGTGGGCGGCGGCCTGGGGATTCGATCTCCATGCCCGGTGGGTTCGGGTGGTGAGGCTTCCGGAGGGCTGTCGGGCCACGGTTGCGCCGCCGCGTGCGAGGTCTCACACTAATTCAACTTGGTCTAAATATTCTTTCGAGGGAACGGATTGAGATGAGCGCGGAAGAGCCTCCCGTCCTGCAGGCGAAGAACCTCTGCGCCGGGTATCGACGGGTCCCCTGCGTCCGGGATGTCGATCTCGACGTCCGGCCCGGTGAGATCGTCGTCGTGCTCGGCCCGAACGGGGCCGGAAAGACCACCACCCTGCTCACCCTCTCCGGCGCACTGCCGGCGCTCGGTGGTGAGATCCGATGGAGGGGCGAGCCGACCACGGCGGCTCTGCACCACCGTGTGCGGGGTGGACTCGGTGTCGTGCCCGAGGAACGCTCCGTCATCTCCCGGCTTTCGGTGCGTGACAACCTCCGGATCGGTCCCGGGCCCGTCGAGCGGGCACTGGAGCTGTTTCCCGAACTGGAACGGCTGCTCGGGCGCCGGGCCGGCCTGCTGTCCGGGGGYGAGCAGCAGATGCTCTCGACGGCCCGGGCGCTGGCGGCCGAACCCGCGGTCCTGCTCGCCGACGAACTGTCGCTGGGCCTGGCACCCAAGATCGTCACGCGTCTCATGCGCGCGCTGCGCGAGGCCGCCGACCGCGGTGCGGGAGTCCTGCTCGTCGAGCAGCACGCCCGCCAGGCACTGGCGGTCGCCGATCGGGCCTGCGTGCTCAGGCGCGGACGGGTGGTGTGGTCGGGGCCGGCCGMGGAGGCGACGCGGGACATCCGCCGGATCGAGGGCGCCTACCTCGGCGGGGCGACCGCGGCGTGACCTGCGGGTGGCTGGCCGGCCGGTGTGGTACCGGCCGGCCAGCCACCCGGGACTGATCCAGATGCGGGTCAGATCTGGATCTGCACGACCTCGTCCTCGACCCGGGTCGGGAACACCATCAGATCCTGGTTGAACCCGTCCGAGGACGAGGGCCGGACACAGGCGCCGGTACGGACGTCGTACCGGCTGGCGTGCTGGGGACAGATGATGAAACACCCCTGGTCCAGGGGGCGCCCGCCCAGCACGCTGCCCTGGTGCGGGCAGAGGTTCTGAAAGGCGAAGTACTCGCCGTCGACGTTGGCGACAGCCACCGGGAATCCGTCGACGATGACGGTCGCGGTCTCGCCCGGACCGATCCAGTCAACCGGCACGGCGTCGTGGAAATCAGCCACTGCTTCTCCTGAATGACGGTCAGTAGCTGCGGGCGCGGATGACGTCGAGTTTCTGGCCGCGCGGCCGCGTGACGATGAAGACGTGGACGTCTGCCACGCTTTCGACGGTCTGGCCGCCGTGCTTGCCCATGACCCGGCGGATCGTGCCCTCCTCCTGCAGCCGCGGCCACACGAGGTCGCTGTGCGACCCGTGGTTCTCCCAGTCGGTCGACCCGCCGCCCTCGCCCAGGGCTACGCCCTGGATGAGGGTGGTCACCCGGATCTCCTCCTTCTCGAACTCCAGGTTCAGGGCCTGGCCGAGCGCCTCCAGCCCCGCCTTGGTGAGGCGGTACACGGATTCGAAGGGGAAGACCTCGATCGTCACCTCGGACGAGGTGTTGATGATGTCGCCGCCACCGGCCGCCCGCAGCAGCGGAATCGCCGCCCGGCAGGTGTAGACCGGGCCCAGCAGATTGGTGCGGACCTGGGCCATGATGTCGCCGTCGGAAAGCGCGTCGAACGGGCACGGGCGGTGCAGGCCCGCGTTGTTGATGAGGATGTCGAGCTTTCCGAACCGCTCCTCGATGGCACCGAAGGCGCTCCGCACGCTGTCCGGATCACCGACGTCGGTCGCCACGCCCACGGTGCCCGGCCCGAGGTCGTCCACGAGGGCCTTGAGGCGGTCGGGCCCCCGGGCCAGCAGCACCACCGAGGCGCCTTCGGCCGCGAAGCGTCTGGCCACGGCCAGGCCCGATCCGCTGGTCGCCCCGGTGACCGCGACCACCTTGCCCGCGAGCTGACTCCTTCCCGCGAGCTGACTCATCGGGCCAGCACCCCGATTCCCGCGGCCTCGTTGCGCCGCCGCCATTCGTCCTTCGGCATGCGGGTGGTGTCGACGTTCGCGGCCCGGGCCCGCAGCGCGCCGACAGTGGCCTGCTCACGCGGAATCGTCGTGAACGGGTCGAAGTCGAAGAAACGGCACGCGTTCTGCCAGGTGATCTTGTGTGTCTCCAGCTCGGTGACGCCGGCCTCGGTCAGCTCGCCCCACAGCAGCTCGGGCGATTCGGGCCAGGTGGTGTCCGTGTGCGGATAGTCGGATTCCCAGGCGATGATGTCGATGCCGATGTCATGCCGGGCCTTGAGCCCGGCGAGGTCGGTGATGAAGCACCCCAGCACGTGCTCGCGGAAGATCTCCGACGGCAGCCGCCCACCGAAGTCGTTGTGCAGCCACACCTGGTTCCTCACATGCCGGTCGGCTCGTTCGAGGTAGAAGGGAATCCACCCGATCCCGGCCTCGGAGAAGGCGATCTTCAGGGTCGGGTACCTCTCGAGGACGTGGCCGAACAGGAGATCCTGCGCGACCAGCGTCATGATCTGCGTCGACAGGATGATCGAGTGGTCCGGCGGGGCCTCCGGCGGCAGCTTCAGCAGGCCCATCCCGCCGCCGATGTGCAGGCAGAGCACGGTGCCGGCGTCGACGACGGCCCGCAGCATCGGATCCCAGTAGCCGGACAGCAGGCTCGGGTAGCCCTGCGCGTGCGGYGCCTCCAGGAAACTGACGGCCCGGCAGCCCTTCGCGGCGAGCCGGCGCACCTCCGCCGCGGCGAGCTCCGCGTCCCACATCGGGAGCATTCCGATCGGGATGAAACGGCCGGGGGCGCCCGCGCACCACTCGTCGATGTGCCAGTCGTTGTAGGCCTGCAGCATGATCATGGAGAGTTTCTTGTCCGGTGCCTCGGCGAACGTCCGGGCGTTGTAACCGGCCATGCTGGGGAAGCACATCGAGGCGAGGACGCCGTTGGCGTTCATGTCGTCGACGCGCGCGCCCAGGTCGAAACATCCGGGTCGCAGCTCGGTGTAGGTCCCGGGGTCACGGCCCCATTCCTCGGCCGGCCAGCCCACCGTGGCGGCCATCCCGAACGGCGTGGACGTCGCCACGCCCTGGAACACCCACTGGTCGATTCCCGCGTCGTTGCGGATGACCTTCGGCGCCAGATCCCGGTACCTGGCGGGCACGTGCCGCTCGTACATGTCCGGCGGCTCGATCGAATGATCGTCGATGCTGACGAGGATCATGTCTTCTTTTTCCATGCTCACACCGGCCCTTCGGTTTCCCTGATCCGATTCACTGGCTGTCGGGCTCCGTTCACCCGGAGAGCTCCCGGCCGACCGCGGCGACGTCCTGGCCGGCGGCCGGCTCCGCCGCACCTGCCGGCCGGGCCGGGTGGACCGCTTCAGGCGGTTCCGCGGAACCGCTGTGCTCCGCGGAACCGCTGTGCTCCGCGGACCCCTCGATCTCCGGCTCTTCCGTGCCGAGGTAGGCGGCGATCACCCGGGGATCCGAGCGGATCTCGGCCGGGGTTCCGGTCGCGATGACCTTGCCGAAGTCCATGACCACCAGCCGGTCGCAGACCCGGTTGAGCATTGGCACATCGTGTTCGACCAGGACGATGCCGATGCCCCATTCGTCCGCCAGTCGGCGCAGCAGGTCGGAGAGCTCGCGGGTCTCCGACTCGTTCAGGCCGGCGGCCGGTTCGTCCAGCAGCAGGACCGAGGGCTCGGCCGCGATCGCCCGGGCGATCGCCACCTGGCGCCGGCGCCCGTAGGAGAGCTCGGACGGCAGACGGTCGAGATCGTCGGCGAGCGCGAACATCTCGACCGCGGAGCGCGCCGCCGGTGTGAGCTGGGTGCGCCTGGGGCGCACCAGATCGGTGACGTAGGCGATCGAGTCACGCGGGTCGGCGGCGGTGCGCAGATTCTCCAGCACGCTGAGCTGGTCGAACAGTTCCAGCGACTGGAAGGTGCGACCGATGCCGAGCAGGGCCCGCCGGCGCGGGTTGTGGGCGTCGATCCGACTGTCGTCAAGCTGGATGGTGCCGCTCCACAGCCGGGTGAAGCCGGTGACGGCGTCGATGAAGGTGGTCTTGCCGGCCCCGTTGGGACCCATGAGGCCGACGATCTCGCCGGGCCGGACCTCCATCGAGACACCGCCGAGAGCGTGGACGCCGCCGAAGCGGACGGCGAGGTCCTGCACCCGCAGCACCTTCGGTGTCACCCGGTGCGCGACCGCGGGCGGGACGGCTCCGCCGCTGGAACGGCTGGCGCCGCCGCTGGAATGGCTGGCTCCGCCGCGGAGGCGGGCGGTGAGTGCCGCCGGGGGCCGCCAGCCCGCGATGCGGGCCGCGAAACCGTTGGGAAAGCTGATCAGAGTGGGCGCGAGGAGCGCGGCCAGCGCGAGCGTCACGTACTGGTTGATGTCACCGTTCGGGAAGATCTCGCCGAAGATCTTGGACGTGAGCCCGCCCGACGTGCTGGCACCGGCGATGACGCCGCCGAGCAGGAAGCCGACGCCGCCGATGACCGTGTTGATGACGACGGCGATCGAGTTGAACACGTTGAACTGGTTGAAGTCGACGTAGCTCGACTGGAAGGCCAGCAGGACGCCGCCGAGCCCGGCGATGGCCGCCGAGAGCGCGAACGAGACGAGCTTGGCGCCGTACACGCTGATGCCCAGCGAGGCGGCCGCGCGTTCGTTGCCGCGCACGGCCACCAGCCGCCGGCCCGACCGCCCGCGTCTGATGTTGCCGGCTGCCACGGCGGCCAGCAGCAGCGCGGCCAGGCAGACGACGGCGTACCGCTTCGGGTGGCTGACGGGGTCGACGTCCCAGCCGAACAGCGAGGCGGGTTCGACGACGGTTCCTTCCAGACCGCCGGTCAGCGGGACGCTCTGGAAGAGGACGGCCTGCAGGGAGTAGGCGAGGCCGAAGGTGGCGATGGCCAGGTGGATGCCCCTGGTCCGCAGCGCGGGCAGGCCGACCACGACGCCCAGGGGGACCGCCGCGACCACGCCGATGACCAGCACCAGCAGGAACGGTAGCCCGTGTTCGGCGGCGAGGCGCGAGGCCACGTAGCCGCCCCAGCCGGCGAACGCGAACTGCGCCAGCGAGAGCTGCCCGCCGTAGCCGGTGACCACGACCAGCGAGACGCAGACGATCGCGCCGATGATGGTCGTGGTGAACGCGTCCGTCCAGCTGTCCGGCGTCGACAGGATGACCACGGTCGCCACCGCGACCACGGCCGCGACCCGGCCTGGCCGCAGCACACCGGTCCCGATCTCGGGGAGCACCTCGTTGACGTGGCTGCGCAGCGGCAGGCCGCGGCCCCGTACGACCAGCACCAGTACGACGACCAGGAACGGGACGGCCTCGCCCCAGCCCGCGGCGCTCACGTAGTTGGTGATCTCGGACTGGGTGATTCCGATGACCATCGAGGCCGCGAACGCGATGGGGAAGGACGCGAACGCCGCGACCACACAGGTGGCCAGGGCCGGGATGATCAACAGGATGAGCGTGTTGATGTCGAGTCCGGTGATCGGGACGATGAGGATGCCGGCCGCCCCGGCGAGCATGGCACCGAGCGTCCAGTTGATGACGGCGACCACGTCCGGGGAGTGGCCGGTGAGCTGTGCCGCGCGCTCGTTCTCCGCCACCGCGGCGGTGACGGCGCCGAACCTGCTGTACCGGTAGACCAGCCACAGGACCGCCGAGATCACCACCGCGATGGCGAGCAGGACCAGCCGGTCCGCGCCCACCGCCGGCCCGCCGAACGGGCGGACGCTGTCGGTGGGAAGGAACGACCCCACGATGTGCACCTCGGTGCCGAAGACGATGCGGCCCGCCTGCTGCAGCACCACCATCACACCGAGGGTCGCGATCACCCTGGTCAGCGGTGGTGCGTCGCGCAGCGGGCGCATCACCGCCAGGTGCATGAGGGCGCCGACGGCCCCCGAGATCGCCAGCGCCAGCGCGACGGCGGGCGCGGTCGGGACGCCGGCCTCCATGTGAAGTTGGTAGAAGGCCAGGGCGCCCACCGCGGCGAACGCGCCCTGCGCGAAGTTCACGACGCCGGAGCCTCGATAGACGAGGAGAAGGCCCTGACCGGCAAGGGCGTAGATGGCTCCCAGGCCGAGGCCGAGCAAGGCGAAGCGAATCATCGTTGCGCTACCCCTCGGTTCCCGCCGCCCGCGCTGGTCGCGGTCACGGCTTGGTGAAGATGGGGACGTAGCCCTCGGATGTCTGCTGGAGCCTGCCGTCCTTGACGACGCCTTCGACGATCTGCTGGTTGAACAGGCGGGGCATCCCGGGCAGGGCGTCGAAGGGCTTTGTGGTGGAGAAGCCGTCCGGCAGCAGGCCGAAGACGTTGAAGTCGTTGAGGTTGCTGAACGCCTTCAGCGTGGACTCGCGGGTGACGGGTCCGTCGATCGTGCGGGCCACCTGTGCGAACGCCCAGGTGTCGAGCCAGCCGTAGAGGCTGACCTGGTCGATGATCTTGCCGGGCTGGTACTTGGCCATCTCGTCGCGGAACCGGACGATGCCCGGCTCGTCGCTGGTCACGATGGGCAGCCCGGCGGAGACGAGGACACCGTCGGCCTTGTCGCCGAGCGCGGACAGCGCGCTGGGCACGAGCGAGGACGCACTGGCGGAGATCTTCTGGTCGAAGTCGCCCCCGCGGGCCACGGTGAGCCAGGCGGCGAGGTGGGTGGGCATCGCGGCGAGGGCCACCCCGTCGCCGTCGGCGCCGCGGGTCACGGCCGGAGTGAGGTCGGTGGCGGTCAGGTCGATCGGGATGCTGCCTGTGATCTTCATGTCGCGGCCGCGTTCCAGGGAGACCTCGTTGAACTGCACCGCGGAGGCGGCCTGCGCGATGTTGGTGTAGGCGACCTGGATCTTCCTGGCTCCGGCGTCGGCCAGGACGGTGCCCAGCGCCGCGCCCTCGGAACCGGCGAGTGGGAAGGAGTTCGTGGAGTTCAGCACCGACTGGCTCTGCGGCGGCGGGCCGATGTTGGGAACACCGGCGGCGGCCAGGATCGTGTTGACCTGCTCCTGGTAGGCCTCGTAGTCGCCCACCTCGGCGATGATCGTCTTGTCCGCGACCAGGTCGCGGGCACACTCGACGGCCTTCGCCGGCCCGTCGGTGCCGCCGGCGTCGCAGACCTTGACGGTGAGCGGCCGGCCGTTGATGCCGCCGGAGGCGTTCACCGCGGAGGCCGCGGCCAGCGCTCCGTGGTAGACCTCGACGGGTGGGCTGACGCTCGACAGCGGCGTGATCACTTCGACGACGATCGGGTCACCGGCCAGGCCGGCGGTGTCGGCGGCGGCCTCGTCGTCGGAGCCGCCACCGCAGGCGGCGAGTGCGGCCGATAACAGACCGGCCGCGGCGATCACCGCGAGTGCCCTGCGATTCTTCATGATCGGACTTCCCTTCCCGGTGTTCTCCCGGTGAAAAGGAACGGGAGACTCTTGTGACGGCAGCACGGAACCGGCGTTTCGGCCGGTTTCCTTTGTTTCCGGCTGGCCTGGCCCGGGACACGCCAGGCGCAGGCTCATCGGTGTTTTCTGGGCAGCGCTCATCGGCCACGGCAGGTTTTCCCGCCGCGCACTGACCCGCCGCAGACTGGCCCGCCCCACGCTGAGGGCCGTGCCGGCCCGTCGGGTGCGGTTTGTCCGTTTCCGTCTCTGGAGGAATCTCAGTTTTGAACTGAGTCAAATTTTGCGAGATCTACTTTTTAACAGGTGGGCGCGGGTCGCACAACCCTCTGTCCAGGTCCGATGTGCTGGGAGGGCTGGTGGCGTCTGCCCCGCCTCCGAGGCGCGACCCGGCTCGGCCCGGGTGCCGTGGTCGCACGGGTCGGCTCGTGGGCCTCCCTGTTGTCGGCAGGGGCCCGGTGCAGCTCGGAGGTCCGGTGCCGGGCTGGCGCCGCGCCCGTCCCCGGGGTGCGGACGGCCCTTGCATACTTTGACTCAGTCTAACTATGGTGTCGAGGGAGTGGCCGGGGTGGCCGGCGTCCGGCGGGCTTTCAGGCCGTTAGGGAAGGGAGTGCGAGCCAGTGCATCAGCCGATGGCGGGCGTCAAGATGGTTGAGGTCGCCCAGTTCACGTTCACCCCTGCGGCAGGCGGAATTCTTGCCGAGTGGGGTGCCGATGTGATCAAGGTCGAGCATGCCGTGGCGGGTGACGCCCAGCGGGGAATGGTGAACCACCCGAAGGACGGCACATTCCAGCCGATCATGGATCATCCCAACCGCGGGAAGCGCAGCATCGGCCTCGATCTCGCCACCCCTGCGGGCTACGACGTCCTGCTCGAACTGTGCCGTGACGCGGACATCTTTCTCACCAACTTCCTCCCGGCCGCGCGCCGCCGGCTGCGGCTGGACGTCGACGACATCCGAAAGGCGAACCCGGACATCATCTTCGTCCGTGGGTCCGCGCACGGGCAGCGTGGGCCGTGGGCGGAGAAGGGTGGTTACGACGGCTCCGCCTTCTGGTGCCGGATGGGCAGCGCCTGGGGGGTGACCCCGCCGGAGAGCCCGCGGGTCGTCAGCATGCCCGCCGGCGCCTACGGCGACTCGATGGGCGCCATGACCATCGCCGGCGGCATCGCCGCCGCGCTCTACGGCCGCGCGACCACCGGCCAGCCCTCGGTCGTCGACGTCTCCCTCATGAGCGTCGGGGCCTGGGCCTTCGGGCTCGACCTGGGCAACGCGGCGCTCACCGGCGCCGCGAAGGAGCCCGTGCCGCTCAACCAGACCATGATGAACGTGGCGCTCAACCCGACGGTGGGCCATTTCCGGACGTCCGACGGGCGGTGGATCAACTTCACGATGCCGCAGGCCTTCCGCTACTTCCCGGATGTCTGCCGCCACCTCGGTCTCGAGCATCTCGTCACGGACGAGCGCTTCGACACCGCGCAGAAGCTCATGGCCAACTCCGCCGAGGCCGGCCGGTACATCGCCGACGCGATCGCCGAGAAGCCGTACGCGCACTGGATCGACCACCTGCAGACGATGGAGGGCCCGTGGGCCCCGGTCCAGGGCCCGCTCGACATCCTCGACGACCCGCAGATGCAGGCCAACGGCTACCTGAGCACGTTTCCCGACAGCGAGGGCAAGGAACGTTCGCTGGTCGCCAACCCCGTCCAGTTCGACAACCTGCCGCCGGACACCCGGCGCGCCCCCCAGTTCGCCGAGCACACCGACGACCTGCTCCGGGAGCTCGGGCACACCGACGAGCAGATCATCCAGATGAAGATCGACGGTGCCGTCACCTGACCGGTGAGCCCCGCGCACCCCCTCGGACCACCCCAGCCCCCCGGACCAGCCCAGCCCCTCGGACAGCGGAGGACACCGTGACGTACCGCGTCATCCAATGGACAACCGGCACCGTCGCCAGGGAGGCGGTGGCGGGCATCCTCGGCCACGCCGATCTGGAGCTGGTGGGCGCCTGGGCCCACTCCGCGCACAAGGACGGCAGGGATGTCGGCRAACTGTGCGGATTAGGCCCGCTGGGCGTGGCCGCGACCCGCGACAAGGAAGCGCTGCTGGCCACGCCCGCCGACTGCGTCTGCTTCACCGTCGGACGGAACTGGGTGGAGGACCCGAGCGAGACGTTCGGGGACCTGCTGCGGATCCTGCGGTCCGGCAAGAACGTCGTGAACCTGTGGTGGCCGACCCTGGTGTACCCGAAGGCGCAGGACGACGACCTCTACAAGGAGCTGGAGCAGGCCTGCCTCGACGGTGGGTCGTCGATCGTCACGGTCGGGATGGACCCCGGCTACGGCACCGCGGGCCTCGCGCTGTCCGCGCTGGCGCTCGCGCGTGAGGTCAGCAGCGTGCACATGTACCAGTTCATGAACAACGCCTACTGGGAGGGGGAGGGCATCACGAAGTTCTTCGGCTTCGGCCAGCGGGATGCGGCCCGCTCGCCCATCCTCGCGCCCGGCGTGACGACCAGGTACCACGCGACGACGCTGCACCTGCTGGCCGACGCCATCGGCGTGACGATCGAGGAGATCGTCGAGGACCACACGCTCAGCTACGCGGACGAGGCCTTCGACGTGGCGTCGGGCCACATTCCGGCCGGGACGATCGCCGGGGTCAGGTACCGCGTCAAGGGCCTGGTCGGCGGCGTGGCCAAGGTCGTCGTCGAGCATGTCGAGAAACTGCGGGAGAACGACTTCGCGGAGCTGGGATTCTCCGGCGACGGCTACCGGGCGGTCGTCGAGGGCCTGCCCGGCATCACCCTGGACCTGAAGATCTCCTCGCCGGCCGGTTACTCGGGCGACCCGGTGGCCGTGGCGTCGGCGATGAGCGTCGTCAACGCTGTTCCCCGGGTCTGCGCGGCCGAGCCGGGGGTGCTGTCGCTGCTCGACCTGCCTCCGTTCCCGTCGAGAAATCCGGCCGCCCCGCGGCTTTAGAAAAGAAAGCGGCGGCCCACCGGAAACCGGCGGGCCGCCGCTTTTGTCGGCCGGGGTCAGACCGACCGCTGGGTCATCAGGAACTCGATGACCGGGCGGCCGGTCTCCCACGAGCCGCCGATCGAGGACATCACGTGACCGGAGTCGACGAGGAGACTGACGCCGCTCACACCGGCGGCCGCGGAACTGTTCAGAAACGCCATCACGTCGGCGATCTCGTCCGCCCGCAACGGCGCTGTGCCGGTCGCCTTGCGGTACTGCTCGTCGAAACCGAGCCAGGTGTTGGCACGGGCGAGCGGGGTGTCCGTCGGCCCCGGGCAGACCGCGTTGATCCGAATTCCCTTCGCCAGCAACGGATAGGACTCGCGGGCGACGTAGGCGTTGATCGCCTGCTTGCTGAACATGTAGGTGCAGGTGCCGTCATGACCGTCAACCCAGGCATCGGCGGACGCGTAGTCGGGCGTCGTGAGGAAATCGACCAGCAGTGGCAGGTGATTCTGCCAGCCGAGCCCGGCCACCGACGAGATCATGCAGATCGCCGAGCCGGGGACCAGTGTTCCGTCCTGGACCAGCCGCTCGGCGAGATGGCGGTGGGCGATGAAGTTGACCCGCATGACGGCCGGCCCGCCGGCGATGCCGGCCGCGGAGAACACCGCGTGCAGCGGCCCGCTGACCTGGTCGATCGCGGTGTCCAGCGCGTCGGGGTCGGTGAGGTCGACGGTGATYTGCCGGGCGACCGGATAGTCGACCGGGGCGCGGTCCATGACCACGACCTCCGCGCCGAGCGCGCTGACCGCCTGGGCCGCCGCCGCGCCCATACCGGTGGCCCCCCCGACCACAAGAACCCGCTTTCCGTCGTAGCGAAATGCTGCTGTCTCGGTCATGCTCCGCGCCCTCCGATTCTTCCTGCCCAGGTCTGCTCCGGGGCGGATCGGCATCTCGACCCCCCGTGGGGAAATGGGGCCATGCCGGTCCTGCCCGCGACCGGGTTGACAGTACATGTACTTGAACCTAGTGTAAATATGGACGGTAAGGCGGCAGGTGGGGGACCTGTCTCCTCCGGTGTTGGGAGACTGGTACGAGCGGACCGCGCCGCCCGGAGGGAAGGGCATCCATGAGCGAGCCGCAATACTCGATGACCGATTCGAACTGTGCTGTTACTGATGCGCGTCGAGCACCCGTCGATTCGCGCTACCAATACCTCACCTACGAGGAGCTTGACGACGGGGTGATTGTGCGGATCATGCTCAACCGCCCCGGGACCCGTAACGCCCAGAATCGTGGCCTGCTGGTGGAGCTGGGCGACGCGTTCCTGCGCGCCGAGGCCGACGACACCGTCCGTGTCGTCATTCTCGGAGGCCACGGCCCGATGTTCTCGACGGGCCACGACATGGGCTCGCGCCAGGGTCGCGAGGACATGCACCCGGGGCCGAACCAGCATCCCTCGGCAAAGGTGAACGGCGGCACCCGCCACGGCGCCGAGAAGCTGATGCTGCAGGAGTGGCACCACTTCTTCGAAAGCACCCGCCGCTGGCGGAACCTTCGGAAGATCACCATCGCCGCCGTGCACGGCGAGGTCTACGCGGCGGGCCTCATGCTGATGTGGGCGTGCGACCTCATCGTGGCGGCCGAGGGCACCACGTTCGCCGACATGGTGGGCACCCGGCTCGGCATGTGCGGCATGGAGTACTTCGCGCACCCCTGGGAGTTCGGCCCGCGCCGGGCCAAGGAGCTACTCCTCACCGGCGACTCGATCGACGCGGAGGAGGCCTGGCGCCTCGGGATGGTCTCCAAGGTCTTCCCGGGTGCCGAGCTGCATGACTCGGCGCTGCGGTTCGCCCGGCGGATCGCCTCGATCCCCACCATGGCGGCCCTGCTCATCAAGGAGTCGGTGAACCAGAGCGTGGACAACATGGGCTTCTACAACGCGCTGAACGCCTGCTTCACCCTCCACGAGCTCAACCACTCCCACTGGGCCTGGGTGCACGAGGGCGGAATGCCGGTGGGCCAGCCGGGTGACCAGGGCGTCGCCGACTGGCGGACCAGTCCGCCGGTCCCGCCCTCGCGCCGAGACCTCGTCCAGGCCCCGGCGCCGAACGCCCATCCGGCCGGTTGACGGCATGGACGTGACGGCAGGGGTCCGCCCACCCGACGTCGACCCCGACACGAAGATCAGATGCTCCGACTGGGCGCGGGCGGCGGCCATGTCGCCGGCGGGCACGGCCGGAACGTACCCGGGCTTCCTGCTCGTCGAGATCCCGCTGCCATGGCCACGGGACGTCGGTGAAAGCGCCCAGGCCGCCGCCCTGGAGCCACTCGTCGGTCCGCCCGGCTACCGGCTGCAGGCCGTCGTCCCCGCCCAGCAGCGCCCTGCCGGGGAGGAACGGCGGGTGATTCTGCATGCCCGCAGGCCCGGTGAGGCCGGGTTCGCCGGATACCGCAGGTTCGAGAGCGCGGTCGGCTGCTCGTTGTACGACACCGTCGGCGAGCTGGTCGCGGCGGCGGCCGACCCGGGCCCGTCGGCGCTGGAGATCCCCGCTGTCGACGTCCTGGTGTGCGGGCACGGCCGCCGCGACGCCTGCTGCGGCCGGCTCGGCGCGGGCCTGGCCGTGAAACTGGAGGCGGCCGGGGTGCGGCCGGGGGTGAACCTGTGGCGGGCCAGTCATCTCGGTGGGCATCGGTTCGCGCCGGTGTGCCTGGTGCTCCCGGAGGGAACCGGCTGGGCCTTCGCCGATCTCGATCTCGTCGACTCCGTGCTGAGCCGCTCCGGTGACCCGGAGCGGCTCGCCGGCCACTACCGGGGCTGCTCGGGCCTCGCGGGCCCGCAGGTGCAGGCACTCGAGGTGGAGGTCCTGCGGCGGGAGGGCTGGGGTGTGCTGGACCGCCCCCGCAGCGGGTCGGTGCACGGCACCCGGGCCGAGCTGACCTGGGCCGAGGGCGGGAACGCCGTCACCTGGTCGGCGGACGTCCGCCCCGGCCGCACCGTCGCGATGCCCGACTGCCTGAGCCCGCCGTCGGCCGCGGCGAAGCGCCAGACCGAATGGGCGGTCTCCGACGTCGTCCGCCACGAGCACACGTCGTCCGCCACGAGCACACCTCGCTCGCCTGACACGCCGCTCGCCTGACACGCCGCTCGCCTGAAACACGTCTCATCTGACAGGAGCAAGGACATGACCTACGCGGGCCTGGACATCGCGAAACTGCTCATCGACGGCCAGCTCGTCGACGCGGACGGCGGGGCCACGTACGACAACATCAACCCGGCCACCGAGGCCGCCATCGGCGTCGCCGCGGACGCCTCCGCCGGCGATGTGGACGCGGCGATCGCGGCCGCCCGCAGGGCCTTCGACGAGACCACATGGAGCACCGACGTCGCGTTGCGGGTCCGCTGCCTGCGCCAGCTGCAGGACGCGCTGTCCAAGCACGCCGAGCCGTTCAAGGCGATGTCGACGGCCGAGGTCGGCCTGCCGAGCAGGATCTCCGGCTCCACCTTCGACCGGCCGGTCGAAGGCATCGGCTGGGTCGCCGACCTGTTGGAGAACTACGAGTTCACGCAGGCGCACGGCATCGGCCAGATCGAGCAGTTCCGCTCCCGCCGCTGGACGGAGCGCGAGCCCTACGGGGTGGTCGGCGCGATCACCCCGTGGAACCAGCCGACCCAGGTGAACCTCGCGAAGGTCGCCCCCGCGCTCGCGGCCGGGAACACCGTCGTCCTGAAGGCCGCGCCGACCACCCCGTGGTGCGCCAGCGCGCTCGGAAAGATCGTCGCGGAGCACACCGACATCCCGCCCGGCGTCCTCAACGTCATCACCAGCTCGGTCAACGACCGGGGTGAGGAGCTCATCACCGACCCGCGCGTCGACCTGATCAGCTTCACCGGTTCCACCGCGGTCGGGCGGCGGATCATGAAGCTGGGTTCGGAGACGGTGAAGAAGTGCTTCCTGGAGCTCGGCGGGAAGTCGGCGAACATCGTCTTCGCCGACGCCGACTTCGCGACCGCGATCGGGATGTCGACCTTCATGGTCTGCGTCCACGCCGGCCAGGGGTGCGCCACGCTGACCCGGCTGCTCCTGCCGCGCTCCCGCTTCGAGGAGGGCGTCCAGCTCGCCGCCCAGATGCTGTCGATGGTGCCCTACGGCGATCCGCTCGACCCCGCGAACGTGATGGGCCCGCTGAACAGCGAGCGCCACCGCGACCGCGTCGAGGGCATCGTCGAGCGGGCGAAGGCGGCCGGTGGCACGCCTGTCCTCGGCGGGCGGCGCCCGTCGCGGTTCGACCGTGGCTACTACTTCGAGCCGACCCTGTTCGCCGACATGCCCGAGGACGCCGAGATCGTCCGCAACGAGATCTTCGGGCCGGTGCTCGTCGCGCTGCCGTTCGACGACGAGGACGACGCCGTGCGGATCGCGAACGACAGCATCTTCGGCCTCTCCGGCGCGGTCTTCTCCGGCGACCACGAGCGTTCCAAGGCGGTCGCCCGCCGGATCCGCGCCGGCACGATGATCGTGGACGGCGGCATCTACTACGGGCCGGACGTCCCCTTCGGCGGGTACAAGCAGAGCGGCATCGGCCGTGAGATGGGCCAGCTGGGCTTCGAGGAGTACCTCCAGATCAAGACCCTGTGCGAGCCCGTGTGACCCCCCGGGGCCGGTACCGCACACCCGCACACCCGCGCAGACGCACGTCGACGGAAGCCAGGAGCACAGCGTGAGCACCGCGACCGAGATCTACTACGACCCGTACGACTTCGACATCGACCAGGACCCCTACCCGGTGTGGAAGCGCATGCGGGAGGAGCAGCCGCTCTACTACAACGAGCGGTACGACTTCTACGCGCTCTCCCGGTACGCCGACGTCGAGGCCGCCTCGGTCGACTGGCAGAGCTACACGTCCGCCAAGGGCATCCTGATGGAGATGGTGAAGGCCGGCTTACCGACCCCGCCGGGGCTTTTCATCGCCGAGGACCCGCCCGAGCACGACATGCACCGGCTGATCCTGAGCCGGGCCGTCACCCCGCGGCGCGTGCAGGTCCTGGAGGAGCGGATCCGGGAGCTGTGCGCGGAGTACCTCGACCCGCTCGTCGGCAGCGGTGGCTTCGACCTGGTGCAGGATTTCGCCGGCCACCTGCCGATGCGGGTCATCGGCGCCCTCGTCGGCATTCCCGACGAGTACCTGCTGAGCCTGCGCGACAAGGTGGAGGAGTCGGCCCGGCTCACCGAGGAGAAGCCGCAGGAGGAGCAGCGGCTGCCCAGCATCGGGGCACCGTACGCGCCGTTCCTGGAGTTCCGCCGGGCCAACCCGGCGGACGACTTCCTCACCACCCTCATCCAGGCCCGCTTCACCGACGTCTTCACCGGCGAGGAACGCGGGCTGAGCGACGCCGAGATCCTCAACTACGTCGGCATGCTCTACGCGGCCGGGGTCGAGACGACCGCCCGGCTGATCGGCTGGCTCGGTAAGGTCCTCGCCGAGCACCCCGACCAGCGGGCCCAGGTCGTGGCCGACAGGTCGCTCGTCCCGAACGCAGTCGAGGAGACGCTGCGGTACGAGGTGCCGTCGCCGATCCAGATCAGGGTGGCGGCGAAACGGGTCGAGCTGTACGGGCAGCACGTCGAGGAAGGGAAGATCGTCACCCTGCTGACCGGTTCGGCGAACCGGGACGAGCGGGCCTTCCCCGACGCGGGCACGTTCGACATCCACCGGAAGATCGACGCGCACCTGACCTTCGGTAAGGGCGTGCACTACTGCTTCGGTGCCGCCCTGGCCCGGATCGAGGGCCGGATCGCACTGGAGGAGATCCTGAACCGCTTCCCGCGCTGGGATGTCGACCTGTCCGGCGCGGAGCTGATCCACACCGCGACCATCCGCGGCTACCACAGGCTGCCCGTCGTGCTCTGACACCCGGCCGGCGGTGCCGCGCCGGTTCCGCGGAGCCGGGCGCGGTTCCGCGGAACCGCGTCGCGTCGCGCCCGGCGCCATCCGCTATCCGAGCTCGACGACGCGGGTGGGGTGCAGCGTGACCACCACTCGCCCGTCGACCGGCGCCTGGAAGTGCTCCAGGTCGCTGCCGTAGACGGCCAGCAGGCGCTGGAGGAACACCAGATCGGTGTCCTCGGTGATCTCGACGGTGCCGCGGACCTCCAGCGTGCGGTACGGGTTGGCCGGGTCGATCACGAAGACGGTCGCCTGCGGCCGGGCGACGAGGTTCCGGTACTTCTGCCGGCTCGGGTGCAGCGAGGTGCGGACATGATCACCGTCCAGCATCGCCCAGATCGCGGTGACCTGCGGCAGCCCGTCGGCTCCGACCGTTGCGAGGCTGATCGTGTGGCCGGACTCCAGCAGGTCGCGGTGGCTCGGGGAAATGGTCGGCACCGGTTCTCCTTCTCGTGGTGCGGCGGCATGCGGGTTCCTGGTGCGTCGGCAGGTGGGGGATGCCGACGGTGAACGACCGTATCCGCAGGCCGATCAGTCCCCGCCGTGGCCGTCGGGTGGGCTGCCGGCCGCTGCCCGGGCCAGCGTGCGCACCGCCTCGGCGGCCTCGTCCGCCACCCGGGCGGAACCGGTGTCGAAGCCGCGCATGAACCCGCTGCGCGGCAGGTAGGCGTAGCCGTGCGCGGTGGCGACCAGCGCCCGCAGCAGATGGCCCGCGTCGTCGGGATCGCCGGTGACGGCCAGCGCGGGGAACAGCAGGCGGTCATGCAGCTCGCGAGTGGCGTCGCGGCGCGGCGGGTCGGGAAAGTCCTGGAGTTCGTCCGCGAAGATGAGCTCGAAGCCGGCGCCGTGGGTGAGGGTGTACCGGACGTAGACCCGGGTGAGCTCGGCGAGTACCTCGACGGCGGGTGTGATCCCGCCGGTCGCTGGTTGTCCGACTCGTTCGGCGGCGTCACGCATCAGCTCGGAGAGCTGGCGGGCCGCGAAGGTCGCGGCGGTGGACAGCAGCTCGGCCCGGCCGGCGAAGTGCCGGTAGGGAGCGGCGCCGCTGACGCCTGCCCGGCGGGCCGCGGCGGCGACCGAGAGGCCGGCGACCCCGTTCGCGCTGACAAGCTCGAGCGCGGCCTGGACGAGCGCTGCCCGCAGGTCGCCGTGGTGGTAGGTCGCCCGCCTTGCCACGCCCGATGCCCCCGCTCTCGTTCGCATCTGTCGCTCATCTGCCGATCATCTGCCGCGAAAGGCCTGGTCAGGATGTGTTCCATCCCGCTTTGACCTCAATGTTAGAGGTCTCTTACATTGAGGTCGACCCGCCCACCCGGTGCGGGACCCCGGGATCAGGAGGCGGACAGCACATGCGCGCGACGTTCATGTACGGAGCCGGCGACGTCCGCGTCGAGAACGTGCCCGACCCGCGGATCGAGGCACCGACCGACGCGGTCGTCCGCATGGTGCTGGCCTGCGTGTGCGGGTCCGACCTGCACCCGTTCCACTCGATGCCCGCCGCCGAGCAGGGCGTGCCGATGGGCCACGAGTTCATCGGCGTCGTGGAGGAGATCGGTGCGGAGGTCACCGGTCTGGCCCCGGGCGACCTTGTCATCTCCCCGTTCTCCTTCTCCGACAACACCTGCGTGTTCTGCCGCGACGGCCTGCACACCTCATGCCTCAACGTCGGCTGGTACGGCGGCGGCGGCGCCGGGGGAGTGCAGGCCGAGCTGGCGAGGGTGCCCCAGGCCGCCGGCACCCTCGTGAAGATCCCCAGCGACGTCGACGAGGCACTGCTGCCCTCCCTGCTCACCCTGTCGGACGTCTACCTCACCGGCTGGCACGCCGCGCACATGGGCAGGGTGGCCCCCGGCTCGACCGTCACCGTGATCGGCGACGGTGCGGTCGGCCTGTCCGCGGTGCTCGCCGCGAAGCAGTTGGGCGCCGAGCGGATCATCCTGATGGGTCGGCACACCTCCCGCACCGACCTGGGCCGGGAGTTCGGCGCCACCGACGTCGTCGCCGCGCGTGGCGAGGAGGGCGTCGCCAGGGTGCTCGACCTCACCGGCGGGGAGGGCAGCCCGGTCGTGATCGAGGCCGTCGGGTACATGCCCGCCTACGAGCAGGCCTACGGCGTGGTCCGTCCGGGCGGGATCATCTCCCGGGTCGGCGTGCCGCAGTACGAGGAGGCGCCGGTCGGCTTCGGCTCCCTGTTCGGCAAGAACGTCTACCTCACCGGCGGGCCGGCACCCGTGCGTGCCTACCTCGAGCAGGCGCTGCCCGAGGTGCTGAAGGGCGCGATCAACCCCGGCAGGGTCTTCGACCGCACCGTCACCCTCGACAACATCGCCGACGCCTACCGTGCCATGGACTCCCGCGCCGCCCTGAAGGTCCTCGTCCGCCCCTGACCTGCTGCCCCCTGACCGGGGGCGTCGCCTACGCCCCCGCGGGCCTGAGCTGGATGAACAGGCTCTCCGCGTCGGCGCACAGGGTTCCGCCGTCGAACAGCCGGCCGCTGAGGAACAGCTTGCGGCCCTCGACTCGGTCGACCRTCGCCTCCACCCGCAGCCCCACCTCGACCCGGGTGAGCGCGCGGTAGCTGACGTTCAGGTAGAGCGACCGCGCGAACGGCCGCTCATGGTTGGCCAGCATGGCCAGCACCTCGTCGAACACCAGCCCGATGGCGCCGCCGTGCACCGCCCCGCCGAGGGTGAGGTAGTGCCGCCCGAACGTCACCCGGGCCAGGGCGCGGTCGCCGCCGCGTTCGTCCCAGATCACCGGGGGGACCATCGTCTGGCCGCGACCGTCCAGGTCCAGCCGCATCCCGGTGACGCGCTCGGCCTCGGGCACCGCGAACTGCCGCAGCTGTGCGCTGAGCTGCGCGAACTGGTCGGCGACCTGGGTCACGACCGCGGCGGGCGGGCGGGTGTCGGCCACCGCGTCGAGCAGCTCGCGCAGGTTCTCCACGAACCGGCCGAAGTCGGGGCCACCGGGAACGGCAGCGGATAAGGCCGCAGATTCATCCGTCACAGTGATTCATCCTTCCAGGCCCGTGCTCACAGCGTGGGCCTGGAGAGGCGTTCGGTGGCGGCGCGCAGGTAGGTTCCGGCGTCACTCGCGAGGGGTTCGCCGTGCCCGAAGCAGGCGGTCTCGACGTCGAGTGCCGCCAGCCTGGCGAAGGAGGCGAGGGCCTCGGCCCGGTCGACGTTGAACACGCCGGGGAAGACCGGTGTCCGCGGGTCGGCGGACTGCGGGTCGCGGGCCATGATGTCGCCGGCGAACAGCACCCGCGGCCCGGGCAGGTAGAGAGCGATGCTGCCGGCGGTGTGCCCCGGCGTGGCGATGGTCAGCGCCCCGTCGGCGATGTCGACGACGTCGCCGTCGGCCAGCGGGCGGTCGACCCGAACCGGTTCGGGTTCGGTGGCCGGCAGGCCGGCCTGGACCTGGTCGTACAGAGCCTGCTCCCAGTCGGCGAGATCCGGCGGCAGGGCCGCGGCGCGCCCCTCGACCAGCGGGACGTCCGCCTGGTGGGCGAGCACGGTCACCTCGCCCCAGGCCGCGACCTCGGCCGCCGCGCCGGCGTGGTCGACGTGGCCGTGGGTGAGCACGAGCTGCCGGACGTCCCGCGGATGCCAGCCGAGCCCGCGGATCGCCCCGGCGATGTGCGGCCCGGAGCCGGGCAGACCCGCGTCGATCACGGTGAGGCCGTCCGGGTCCCGCCACAGGTAGACGTGCCCGACGGGAAAGCGCAGGAAGTAGAGGTCCGGGACCAGCTCGACGACGTCCATGCCGGCACGGTAGGCACCGCCGCTCGCGCCCCGGGGCGGTCTCTGCCTGAGGCAGATTCGCCGTGAGCAGAGCGGATCGGTGGCGACCGCTGTTGATTCGGCGGTGAGCGGCGGAGACCGGTGTCGATGGTGCGTCGAGCGAGGTCGATGGCGGCAGGCCGTCCGCTGTCGGCGCAGCCCGGCCGGAGCAAAGCGGGGATACCGTCGGACCTGCCGCGGACACTGGCGAACCGGGCCCGATCAGACCGATGGGTGCAACGGGGCGTCGGTCGGAATCCGGGGCAGGAAGGGCACGGTTCGCGATGTTGCCCGTTGCGACGGTTCTCCTCCTCGCCGCGCTGGTCGCGGTGGGGGCCGTACTGGCGCTGTTCGTGTCGGCGGGCTGGTGGGCCGGTGTCGGCGTCGCCGCCGCACTGCTGCTGCTCGCGGTGCATGACGTGACCCAGCGGCGGCACGCGATCCTGCGCTTCCACCCGGTGCTCGGGCATCTGCGGTTCGCCCTGGAGAAGATCCGCCCGGAGATCCAGCAGTACTTCATCGAACGCAACTACGACGGGCGCCCGTTCGACCGCGACACCCGGACGGTGATCTACCAGCGGGCCAAGGGCATCCACGGTGACCAGGCGTTCGGCACTGAGCGGGACGTCAACGAGGTCGGCTACGAGTACCTGCCGCATTCGACCGCCCCGGTGCCCGTCGACCCCGGCGCGCCGCCGCCGCGGGTGCGGATCGGTGGGCCCGACTGCACCCAGCCGTACGACATGGCACTGCTGAACATCTCCGCGATGAGTTTCGGGGCGCTGTCGGCGAACGCGGTGCTGGCGATGAACCGGGGCGCGGCGGCCGGCGGCTTCGCCCACGACACCGGTGAGGGCGGCCTGACCGAGTACCACCTGCGGCACGGCGCCGACCTGGTCTGGGAGATCGGCAGCGGCTACTTCGGCACCCGAACCCCGGACGGCGACTTCGACCCGGCCCGCTTCAAGGACGTCGCCGCGCTGCCGACGGTGCGGATGGTCGAGCTGAAGCTGAGCCAGGGCGCGAAGCCCGGCCTCGGCGGCGTGCTGCCGGCGGCGAAGGTGACCCCCGCGATCGCGGCGGCCCGCGGGGTGCCCCTCGGCGTGGACTGCATCAGCCCGGCGCATCACCGGGTGTTCTCCACCCCGCGCGAGCTCGTCCTGTTCATCGCGCGGATGCGGGAGCTGGCGGCGGGCAAGCCGGTCGGGTTCAAGCTGTGTGTCGGAACCCGGCGGGAGCTGCTGGCGATCTGCAAGGCGATGGTCGTCGAGGGGGTCACCCCCGACTTCGTCGTGGTGGACGGCTCCGAGGGCGGCACCGGCGCGGCTCCGCTGGAGTACGAGGACCATGTCGGCACTCCGCTGACCGAAGGCCTGATCACGGTGCACAACGCGCTGGTCGGCGTCGGCCTGCGCGGGCAGGTCCGGATCGGGGTGAGCGGCAAGGTCGCCAGCGGTGTCGACATCGTGAAGCGGATCGCGCAGGGCGCCGACTACACCAACGCGGCGCGGGCGATGATGATGGCGACCGGCTGCATCCAGGCGCAGCGCTGCCACACGAACACCTGCCCGGTCGGAGTGGCCACCCAGGACCCGCGCCGGGCACGTGCACTGGACGTCGCGGACAAGAGCGAGCGGGTGCGGCGCTACCAGGCGGCGACCGTCGAGCAGGCGGTGCGGGTGATGGCCTCCCTCGGCTGTGCCGGCCCCGGCGAGCTCGGCCCCGAGATGCTGCTGCGCCGGGTCAGCCACACCGACACCCGCAGCTACGCCGAGCTTTTCGACTGGCTGGAGCCCGGGGAGCTCCTCGCCGATCCGCCGCGTGCCTGGGCGGCGGACTGGGCCGCCGCCGACCCCGACTCCTTCCGTCCCGGTTCGATCGACCTCCTCCCGGCCTGAGATGGGCTCGGGCGGGCGGTGGCGGGCCTGGGCTCGACAGCGGAGGGCCCGCCTAGACTGATCCGCGTGGGCGGCGTGAGCCTCATCCTGCTTGACGGGGTGCGCTGGAACGGCACTCCGGTCGCTGGCGACCGCCCGCAGGCGCTGCTCGCGGCGCTGGCAGCCGCCGGTGGGCGGCCGGTGCCGGCCGAGCAGCTGGCCGCCCTGATCTGGCGCGGGGAGCCGACGGCCAACGCGGTGAAGAGCCTGCAGGTCGTCGTGTCGCGGACGCGGACGATCCTCGGCGCCGGTCTGGTGGTGCGCGACGGCGGCGGCTACCGCCTCGACCTGGCACCCGACCAGATCGACAGCTCGTTGCTGGCCGCGCTGGCGGTCCAGGCCGGCCAGCTGCTGCCGGGTGATCCCCTCGCCGCCGCCGTCGCGGCCCGCCAGGCGCTCGCGCTGGGTGAGCCCCTCGTGGGGGCCCGGCTGGTGGCGGGCCAGCCGGCGGCGGCCCGGCCACGGGCAGCGCAGGAGAGCGCCCTGACCGACGGCCCGCTCGCGGACGTCCGCCGATCCGCCACCGCCGACCTGGCGACGGCCCGGGCCGTGCTCGGCCAGGCCCGCGGCCGCGCGGGGGAGCACGCCGAGGCCCTGCCGCTGCTCGAGGAGGCGGTTGCCGGCCGGCCGGACGACGAGGCACTGCTGGCCGATCTGCTGCGCAGCGAGGCTGTGGTCCGCAGCCCCGGTGCCGCCCTGGAGCGTTTCGAGTTCTACCGCCGCGACCTGCGGGATCGCCTGGGCACCGGTCCCGGTCCGGGGCTCGCCCGGGTGCACCAGGAACTGCTCGCGTCGGACCGGCCCGCCGTGCGGACCGGCCTGCGCCACGATGCCACCCCGCTGCTGGGGCGCGACCGGGACATCGAGCGGCTGCGGGCGATGCTCACCGGGGCGCGGGTGGTGTCGATCGTCGGTCCTGGTGGGCTCGGCAAGACCAGGCTCGCGAACGTGCTCGCCCGGGACAGCACGCTGCCCGTGGTGCGGATGGTGGAGCTGGTCGGTGTCGCCGCGCCGGAGGATCTGCTCGGCGAGGTCGGCTCCGCGCTCGGCGTCCGCGATTCGGTCAGCAGCCGTACCGTGCTGACACCGCCGCAGCGTGCGGACCTGCGGGCCCGGATCGCCCAGCAGCTGTCGAGCGGGCCCAGCCTGCTCGTGCTCGACAACTGCGAGCATCTGGTGGCCGCCGTCGCGGAGCTGGTCGCCTTTCTCGTCGCGACCACCGCGGACCTGCGGGTGCTGACCACCAGCCGGGCGCCGCTGTCGATCAGCGGTGAGCGGGTGTATCCGCTGGGCGCGCTTTCGTCGGCGGACGCGCTCGAGCTGTTCCGTGAACGTGCGGTGGCGGCGCGGCCCGGTGTCCGCCTCGACGACGCGGCCGTGGCGGCGGTCGTCGCCCGGCTGGACGGCCTGCCGCTGGCCGTCGAGCTGGCGGCGGCGCGGGTGCGGGTCATGTCGGTCGAGGAGATCGACCGGCGCCTCGCGGACCGCTTCGCCCTGCTGCGCGGTGGCGACCGCAGCGCGCCGGACCGGCACCGGACCCTGCTCGCGGTGATCGACTGGTCGTGGAACCTTCTCGACGAGCCCGAGCGGCAGGCGCTGCGCTGGCTCGCGGTCTTCCAGGACGGCTTCACCCTCGACACGGCCGAGGAGATCCTCGGGCCGGGGCCGGGGCCGGGGCCGGGGCCGGGGCCGGGTTCGGGGCCGGAAGCGGAACAGGCGCCGGAGCTGGACGTCGACGTCGTCGACGTGGTGCAGAGCCTCGTCGACCAGTCGCTGCTCAGCGTGCGCGAGGCGGTCGGCGGCGTGCGCTACCAGATGCTGGAGACCGTCCGCGAGTTCGGCCTGCTGCGGCTGACCCAGGCCGGCGGTCTCGCCGCGGCCCGCCGGTCGCGGCGCTCCTGGGCGGTGCGCTACGCGCTGCGCCAGGGCGAGAGCCTCTACGGCGCGGGGCAGTTCGACGCGGTCGACGCGGTGGCCGCCGAGGAGGCGAACCTCACCGACGAGCTCCGGGCGGCCCTGGCCGAGGGTGATCTCGAATCGGTGATGGGCCTGGTCGCGGTACTGGCCGGGTTCTGGGACATCCGCGGCGAGCACACGCGGCTCCTGACGTTGACCGGGGCGATCGGCGACGCGTTCGGTGGCTGGGAGCCGCCGCCCCGGGCGGTGCCGGTCACCCGGGCCGCGGCGTTGGCGGTGCTGAGCAGTGCGGTTGCCCTCGGGGACAGCGACGCCGCGCAGATTCGCGAGCTGCTGACGAGACTTGGCCCGGACGCGGCCGGCGATCCGCGGGTCGCCGCTGGTGTGCGCCTGCTGCTGGCCGTCGATCCGGCTCCCGACCAGCCCAGCTGGCACACGTACAGCGACAATCGGGAGGCCCTCGAACGGCTCGTGCGTGACGGTGACCGCCACTGCGCCATGCTCGCCCTGGTCTGGCTGACGCATCTGCACGAGAACGCCGGCGATTCGGCGGCCGCTGTGGAGGCCGCGGGGCGGGCTCTGGAGCTGACCCGGCCCGAGGACGGTCCGTGGCTGGCGGCGGGTATGCATACCCAGCTCGCCAACCTGAGCCTGCGGCGTGGCCAGCCCGCCGCGATGCGGGTCCACGCCCGCGCGGCCCTGCCCGTCCTGCGCCGGCTCGGTGCCCTCGACGACGCCGCCAACCTGCGGACCCTGCTCGCGGTCGACGCCATCAGCCGCGGTCAGTTCGACGAGGCCGAGGAGTTCCTGGCCGGGCTGGGTACCGAGGCCGGGGAGGCTGCCCGCGGAGCGGCAGCGCCGGAGAACGAGCTGCTGCTCGGCGGGATGATGGTGGGCCTGGCCCGGGCGGAGCTCATGACCGCCCGCGGCCAGGTATCGGACGGGCTGCGCGAGTACCTGATGGTGGCGCGGCGGACGCGGCTGATCACGCTGCCCGGGGTGTCGCAGAGCGGGCTGGAGCCCTGGCTGCTGTTCGGTGAGGCGGTGGCGCTGGCCGCGTTCAGCCGGTACGCGGCCGGCGACGAGCAGGTCTCGGTTGGTCGTGAGCTGTATACGTCCTGCCTGACGCGGTGCTCCAGGCTGCTGGAGGCTGCGTCGGCTTACCTCGACTACCCGGTGGTGGGTACCACGCTGTTCGCGACCGCGGCCTGGAGCCTTCGGACGTGGGCAGACAGTGCCGGTGCGGCAGAAGGCGCCGGCGGCGCTGGCGACGCCAGTGATGCTGTCGGCAGGACTGGCGCGGCGGACTGCGTTGTCGAGGACGTCGTCCGGCTGCTGGTGGCCGCGCGGCGGTTCGACTACGTGTCGGTCGTCAGCCCGCTGCACTGGCAGTGGGTGGCGGAGCTGCTCGAGCGATGCGCGCCGGGCCTGCTGTCGGCGGTCGAGGCAGGCCTCGGCGAGCGTCGCGGTGCGGAGCTGTTCGATGAGGCTCGGGACACACTGTTGCGTCTGGTGGGTAACGCGGGGACTACGGGTCTGGCGAGGACGACGGAGCACGCCGGGAGTTCGTGCCTCGTCCCGCACTCACAGGTTTCGCCGGTAGCTGGCGACGGACAGCGGCAGGAAGATGGCGATCACCGCGAGTCCGGTGAGCAGCGTCCAGGCGACCTGGGCGGTGACCGTTCCGTTGTTGGCCAGGTCCCGGGTCGCGGAGACGAGATGTGACACCGGGTTGACCTTCGTGAAGGTCTCCAGCCAGCCCGGCAGGGTGTCCGCCGGGACGAACGCGTTGGACAGGAACGTCAGCGGGAAGAGGATCATCATCGAGATGCCCTGCACGCTGCGGGCGCTGCGGGCGATCGTGCCGATCCAGGTGAACGCCCACGCGATCGCCCAGCCGGTGAACACCGCCAGCACCACCGCACCGGCGACGCCCGGCACACCGCCACCCGGCCGGTACCCGAGCAGCAGGCCCATCAGGTAGGTGAGCACGGCGGCGGTCACGTAACGCACCAGATCGGCGACCATCGGACCGGCCAGTGGCGCGACCCGGGACATCGGCAGCGACCGGAACCGGTCGAAGACGCCCTTGTCCATGTCCTCGCGTAGCTGCGTCCCGGTGGCCATGCAGGTCGTGAGCACCGTCTGCGCGACGATGCCGGGAATCAGCAACGGCAGGTAGCTGTCGACGTCGCCGGAGATCGCGCCGCCGAAGACGTAGGCGAACATCGCCGTGAACAGCAGCGGCTGCAGGGCCACGTCGAAGAACTGCTCCGGGTTGCGGCGCATCTTCTTCAGCGCCCGCCAGGCCATCGCGAACGTCTGGACGACGGTGTCCCCGGCCCCGACCCGGCCCTTGGTCCGGGCGAACGCGGCCTCGGTGTCGAGCGGCCTGACCGGTGACCGGCCGGCGAGCGGCGCAGCCGCAGGAGCGCCGATGACGGAGCTGGTGCCGGCGGCCGTGGTGGCGGCGTCGGTGGTGGTGCTCATCGTGCAGCCTCCAGAGCGGAGCCGGCGTGGTCAGCGTGATCAGCGTCGCCGATGTCGTCGGTGCTGTCGGTGCTGTCGGTGCTGTCGGTGCCGGAACCGTCCGCCGGGACGTCATGACCGGTGAGAGCGAGGAACACCTCGTCGAGCGTGGGCCGCGCGACGCTGACCGAGCGGATGGAGACCCCGGCGGCGCGCAGGCCGAGCAGCACGTCGGCGGCCCGGTCGGCGTCCGGGAGCGGGACGTTGAGCCGGCCGGCCTCGGGGGTGAGCACCGGCTCCTCGGCGAGGACGCGGCGCACCACCTCGGCGGCGGCGGCCTGGTCGGCCCCCGACTCCAGCTGGACCTGCAGGGTCGACTCGCCGACCTGCGACTTCAGGTCGTCCGGGGTGCCCTCGGCGACCTTGCGGCCGTGGTCGATGACGCAGACCCGGTCGGCGAGCTGGTCGGCCTCGTCGAGGTACTGGGTGGTGAGCAGGACGGTGCAGCCGTCGGCGACCAAGCCGCGGATGGTGTCCCACATCTGGCCGCGGGTGCGCGGGTCGAGGCCGGTGGTCGGCTCGTCCAGGAAGATCAGGGGCGGGCGGGTGATCAGGGAGGCGGCCAGGTCGAGGCGGCGGCGCATACCGCCGGAGAACTCGGCGATCCTGCGGTCGGCGGCCTCCTGCAGGCCGAACTGCTCCAGCAGGCGCCGCGCCGTCGAACGTGCGTCGGCGGCGCGCAGCCCCTGCAGACGTCCGAACAGCCACAGGTTCTCGGTGGCGGTGAGATCCTCGTCGACCGAGGCGTACTGCCCGGTGACACCGATGAGCTGCCGCACCCGGTTCGGATGCGCGGCGACGTCGACCCCGAAGATCTCGGCCTGCCCGCTGTCGATCGGCAGCAGGGTGGCCAGCATCTTCAGGGTCGTCGTCTTGCCGGCTCCGTTCGGGCCGAGAACTCCGAAGATCTCGCCCTGGCGGACGTCGAGGTCGATTCCGTCGACCGCGCGTTGTTCACGGAACGTCTTGACCAGGCCGCGGGCCTGGACTGCGGGTACGGCTCCCAAAGCGGGTTCCTCCGGGTGGGAAGGGAGGGAAACTGACACCCGGGACGGTAGTTGCCCGCGGTTTCACCGCACCTGCACGCCGCTTTCACCCGTCTGTCGGGCCGCCGTCGCTCGTTTCACGGCCCCGGCGGCTGCTGTGCCTGCGCCTGTGCCTGCGCGTGGCCGCGGGTGAGATCGCCGATCTGATCATTGAGGTAGGCCAGGACGGTGTCGTAGCCGGCCCCCAGCCCGAACTCCTCGTCGATGGCGACCAGCTGGGTGACGCCGACCATCACCAGCTGTGCCACCAGCGGGGGGCACCGCTCCGGTGTGACGCCGAGATCCGCCAGGGCCGCCGTGAACGCGTCCAGCTGGAGCTGCCGGTACTGCCGGTAGTACTCGACGATCGCGGAGCGGATCGCCTTGCGGTGGTTGGCCAGCGCCATGAACTCCAGGTTGAACCGCATGGTCGTGTTGATCCCGGCCTCGCGCAGGTCCCAGAGCTGCCGCAGGGTCGGGCGGGAGCGCAGCACCTCGCGGAGCAGTTCCAGCCCGACGTCCGCGCGCCGCCGGAAGACCTGCAGGAACAGGTCGTCCATGGTCCGGAAGTAGTAGTGCACCAGCTGTGGGGCGAGCCCGGCCCGCGCGCCGACGCGGCGCGACGTGACGGCGGCGTAGCCCTCCTCCAGCAGCAGCTGCTCGGCGGCGTCGAGCAGCTGGTCGCGTGTCGTCGACTCCTTCGTCGCGGTCCGCTGATGCGTCGTCTGATTCGTCGTCATAGGCGGTCAGTCCCCCAGCGCCGGAAGTGCCGGTGCGTCCAGGGGCTCGGCGGGCGGGTCCGCCTCCAGACCGACGTTGTTGAACACCTGCGCCAGGCAGAGATAGCTGCCGACGACGAAGGAGAGCTCAAGAAGCTGCGGCTTGTCGAGATGGGACGCGAGCACCTGCCAGGTCTCGTCGTCCACCCGGAACCGGTCGATCATCTGGTCGACCGCGGCCATCATCGCGCGTTCGAGTGGCGTCCACACCTCGGCCTCGGCGCCCTGGGGGATGRCGTGGATCTGTTCGGTGGTGACGCCGCAGGCCCGACCGATGCGGACATGGTGGATCCACTCGTACTGCGAGCGGGTTCGCCAGGCCACTCGCAGTACGAGCAGCTCGCGGTGCGCCGGGTCCAGCACCGAATCCTTGCCGACGAGGACCTCGGAGAAGGCGAGCCAGGGCTCGGTCAGCCGGATGTGGTGGGCGAACAGCCGCAGCGAGGTCGGCATCGGGAGCGCGTTCGGGCGGTCCGGCGCGAACAGCTCCGGCCGGCGTAAGTAGCGGGGCAGGGTCTGCGCCGCGTCGTCGCTCCACTGTTCGACCGGCAGCGGCGAGATGCGCGCTGACTCCGCCGTCATCGCTGGCACCGGGTGGCAGAAGGGCTCGTCATCATCGTTGTCAGAATCCTCATCCCGTCGGTGGGTGTAGGGGTGCGGGGGCGTGGGGGAGGGCGGGTCAGCCGGTCGCGGTCGGGGCCGGGGTGGGCCGTGGGACGAAGCCCGCCGCGATGACGACGCTGCAGTCGGCCGCGGCTTGGCGCAGCGGGGCGGCGGCCTGGTAGCTCTCCGACTCGTACCAGGCACGTGCCTGGTCGACCGAGGCGAACTCGATGACGACCGTCCGGCTGCCCGGCCAGGACCCTTCACGGATCTCGACAGCGTCGTCGACCACCAGGACCCGGCCGTCGTACTCGGCGAGCGACCGGCCGGAGAGCTGGCTGTAGGCCGCCATGCCGGCCGGGTCGTGGATGGTCTCGGTCACGATCACATACCCCTTGGGCACCGGCGGCTCCTCACCTGAACGTACGTTCATGGTCGAATGCTGTCACCGATTGGGCCTACCGTGCGACCGGCAGGCCAGGCTGGCCGGTGCTGGGAGTATGCCCCGCCACGCCGGCAGCCGCCACAGAAAACGGACCAGCGGTCCGGAAAATCGGCGGTTCGGCTTCCGACCGGATGCCCGGACCGGTACAACGGATTCATGACTCCGGTGAGCGAGTACGAGTTATCCTGCGGGCTGCCGCCGGGCCCCGACTTCGCGGAGCTCGCCGTCCTCGCGGAGGAGCTCGGGTACACCCGGGTGTGGATCTTCGACTCGGCCCCGCTGTGGGAGGATCCGTTCGCCCATCTGGCGCTCGCCGCGGCCCGCACGACGCGGATCGGGCTCGCGACCGCGGTCCTGATTCCCACCCAGCGCTCCGTCATGACCATGGCGTCCGGCATCGCCACGATCGCGCGGCTGTCCGGCGGCCGGTTCCGCGCCTGCTTCGGAACGGGCTACACCGCCCGGATGGCGATCGGCCAGCCGGCGATGCCCCTGGACGCCATGGTCGATTATGTCAGCTCGCTGCGGCGGCTGCTCGCCGGCGAGACCGTCGTGCTCGACGGAGCGCCGGCCCGGATGCTGCACTGGCCCGGCATGGCCGCGCCCCGGCCGGTCGAGGTCCCGCTGTGGCTCAGTGTGCTCGGACCGCGAGGCAACCGGCGGGCCCCCGAGGTGGCGGACGGGACGATCGGCCCCGTGCACCCCACGCTGCCGACCGCGACGATGGTCACCGGCACCGTGCTGGACGCCGGCGAGGACCGCGAGTGTGCCCGGGTGCGTGCGGCCATCGGGCCCTGGCGGGTGATCCCCTGGCACACCGCCCACGCCGTCGGGGGAGCGTCGGCGGTGGACCGGCTGCCCGGCGGCGAGCAGTGGCGGGCGGCCCTGGAGGCCCTCGCACCCGAGGGCGAGCGCCACCTGCTCAGCTTCGAGGGCCACGTCACGCACCTCACCGAGCGGGACCACCTTCTGCTGGACCACATCGACACCCGGACGATGGTCGGGGCCCCCGCGGACATCCGCGACGGGCTTGACAGGCTGGCCGCGTCCGGCTTCAGCGAGATCATGTACCAGCCGTCCGGCCCCGACGTCGCCCGCGAGCTGCGTGCGTTCGCCGCCGCACACCGGGCCGGCTAGGGCGGCCGGCCGGGGTGGCCGATCCGGGTGGCAGCCCGGGCCGGCCGGCCCCAATGCGACCAGCATTCACCTATCTGCCGTGTGAGTATCGGAGCGGATCTTGCATACTGTCCAGGTGGACTCGGACGGCCTCGTGGCGTGCGCATCCGTGGGCTACGAGCCCGGTTCGGCCCGCTGGTGGATCCAGCGCTCGGACCTCGAACGCCGCCGGCGGCCGCGGCTCGGCGGGCTGTCCACCGAGCGGATCATCGGAGCCGCCCTCGACGTCCTGCGCGAGGACGGGCTGGACGCCCTCACGGTGCGCGCCGTCGCCGAGCGGCTCGGCACCAGCAACGCCTCGCTCTACCGGCACATCGCCAGCCGGGACGAACTGATCGCGCTGATCGGGGACCACGTCATGGGCGACATCCGGATCGGGCGCACCGGCCGCGGCTGGCGAGCCGACATCGAAGTGCTCATGAGCGAGATGCGCAGGGTCATTCTCAACCAGCCGCTTCCCGACGCGGCGGGGCGGAACATGCACGGCTACGGCCCCAACATGCTGCGCTTCGTCAACGCGGCGGTGACCGCCTTCGACTCCGCCGGGCTGCCCAGGGCGGAGGCCGTGTACACGACCATCGCCATGATCGAGCTCGTGGCGGGTGCGGCGACCATCCAGCGCAGCCGTTCCGGCCGCAGCCCGAGCGGCGTCCCGGCCGGCGCCGGCTTCGACGAGCTGCTCGACCGCCTGCCCCCCGATGATGTCGCGGCGCTCCGCGAGACCGGGGACGTCTACCTGTCCGCGCCGGTCGACGCCGTCTTCGCGCACAGCATGGCGATCTTCCTCGACGGCGTCACCAGCCGGCTCCCCGCCGGCCACTGACACCGGCGCGCAGCAGCACCCGCGCGCAGCAGCACCCGCGTACAGCGGAACCCGCGTATAGCAGTGCCGCGCACAGCGTGCGCGTATAGCAGTGCGCGCACAGCGCCCGCCCGGCGGCGGTGAGATCTCCTTGCCCACGAGTTAACGCCTGCGCGCGCTCGGCATAACAGGGCCTGGCGACCATGGCCGCAGCCGGGCCTGACGGATCCGGGCGCGTGGGGACTGGTCATGGAAACGAACTCGGGCCGCCGTCTCGTCGTGGTCGGCAACGGCATGGTCGGCCAGCATTTCGTCGAGGCGCTGCGGGAACGGGACGTCGACCGCCACTGGCAGGTCACCGTCTTCGGGGAGGAGCCGCGGCGAGCCYACGACCGGGTCGCACTGTCGTCCTACTTCGACGGAGCCAGCCCGCAGAGCCTGGATCTCGTCGCCTCGGGCTGTTACGACGGCCACGGTTACCGGCTGCATCTCGACGAGGCCGTCATCGCGATCGACCGCGCGGCACGGACCGTCACCACCAGCCGCGGACGGACCGTCGGCTACGACGCGCTCGTGCTGGCGACCGGTTCCGCCGCGTTCGTCCCGCCGGTGCCCGGCGCCGACCTGCCGGGCTGTTTCGTCTACCGCACGCTCGACGACCTGGAGGCGATCCACGCGGCCGCCCGGCGGGCACGCACGCGAGTGGGGCTGGTGGTCGGCGGCGGGCTGCTCGGGCTGGAGGCCGCCCGCGCGCTGCGGCTGCTCGGGCTGGCCGTGCACGTCGTCGAGATGGCCCCGCGGCTCATGCCGTTGCAGGTCGACTCCGGCGGCGGCGCCCTGCTGCGCCGGCTGGTCGAGGAGCTCGGCGTCACCGTCCATCTCGGTACCTTCGCCGCCGCGGTCACGGAGGCCGCACCGGACCAGGCCGCACCGGACCAGGCCGCGCCGAGGCTCGTCACCCTGGGGGACGGCACCGAGCTGCCCGTCGACCTGGTCGTGTTCGCCGCCGGGGTGCGTCCGCGTGACCAGCTCGCGCGGGACGCGGGGCTGGCGGTCGGCGCACGGGGCGGGGTGCTGGTCGATGCCGGCTGCCGCACCGCCGACGCCGCCGTCCACGCGATCGGGGAGTGCGCCTGCATCGACGGCACGGTCTACGGGCTGGTGGCTCCCGGCTACGCGATGGGCTCGGTGCTCGCCGACCGGCTTGCCGGCGGGAACGCGGAGTTCCGCGCCGCGGACACCGCCACGAAGCTCAAACTGCTCGGCGTGGACGTCGCGAGTTTCGGTGACGCGCTGGCCACCACCGACGGCGCGCTGGAAGTCACCGTGAACGATCCGGTCGCCGGTTCCTACGCGAAGCTCGTCGTCTCCGACGACGCGACCACCCTGCTCGGTGGAGTGCTGGTGGGGGACGCGTCGAGGTACGCCGCCCTGCGTCCGCTGGTCGGCCGCCCGCTGCCCGGGGACCCGCTCGCGATGCTCGCCCCGCGCGGTGACGGTGCCGGCGGCGGGCCTGGTGACGGGTCCGTCGGGGCGTTGCCCGCCGACGCGATGGTCTGCTCGTGCCACGCCGTGACGCGGGAGGCGATCGACACCGCGATCGCCGGGTCCGGTCTCACCACCGTCGCCGAGGTCAAGGCGTGCACGAAGGCCGGCACCGGCTGCGGGTCGTGCGTTCCGCTGCTCTCGACGCTGCTCACCGAAAGCGGAGTCACCGTCGGCAAGGCGCTGTGCGAGCATTTCGACTGTTCGCGGGCGGAGCTGTTCGACCTGGTCCGGGTCGAGCGGATCGCGACGTTCAGCGAGCTCGTCGACCGGTACGGTCGGGGCCGCGGCTGCGATGTGTGCAAACCGGTCGTGGCATCCATTCTCGCCAGCCTCGGCAACGGCCACATTCTCGACGGCGAGCAGGCGGCGCTGCAGGACACCAACGACGCGTTCCTCGCCAACATCCAGCGCAACGGCACCTATTCGGTCGTGCCGCGGATTCCCGGCGGTGAGATCACGCCGGAGAAGCTCATCGCCATCGGCACGGTCGCCCGGGACTTCGACCTCTACACGAAGATCACCGGCGGGCAGCGCATCGACCTGCTCGGAGCCCGGCTGGAGCAGCTGCCGGCGATCTGGCGCCGTCTCGTCGACGCCGGGTTCGAGTCGGGGCACGCCTACGGCAAGGCACTGCGCACGGTGAAGTCCTGTGTCGGCTCGACCTGGTGCCGGTACGGCGTGCAGGACTCCCTCGCCCTCGCCATCGCGCTGGAGCTGCGCTACCGCGGCATCCGGTCACCGCACAAGATCAAGGCCGCGGTCTCCGGCTGCGCGCGTGAATGTGCCGAGGCCCGTGGCAAGGACATCGGCGTGATCGCCACCGAGAACGGGTGGAACCTCTACGTCGGCGGCAACGGCGGGTTCCGGCCCCGGCACGCGGACCTCCTGCTCACCGACGTCGACACCGAGACCCTGGTCCGCACGATCGACCGGTTCATCGTCTTCTACGTCCGCACCGCCGACCGGTTGCAGCGGACGTCGAGCTGGGTCGAGTCGCTGTCCACCGGCCCCGGGGGTGAGCAGGTGGACGGCCTCGACTACCTGCGCTCGGTGCTCGTCGACGACGCCCTGGGCATCGCCGCGGAGCTCGACGCGGCGATCGAGCGACACGTCGGCGGCTACGAGGACGAATGGGCGGCGGTCCTGGCCGACCCGGCGCGGCTGAGCCGGTTCGTCTCGTTCGTGAACGCCCCGGACACCCCCGACCCGACCATCACCTTCGTGACGGAACGCGGCCAGCCCCGGCCGGTTCTCCTGGGCCTCCCGGTCGCCGGTGCCCCAGGCGCCTCTGTCCCAGCCACCTCTGCCCCAGCCACCTCTGTTCCGGCTACCGGCGTCCCGGCGGGGGTACCGGCCCGATGACGGGAAAGGACGCAACCATGACGTGGGCCGCGATCTGCCGGTACGACGACCTGCTGCCGGAGCGCGGTGTCGCCGCGCTCGTCGGCGATGTCCAGGTCGCGCTGTTCCGCTGCCACGACGGTCAGCTGTTCGCCCTCGGCAACCGGGACCCGTTCACCGGCACCTGCGTGCTCGCCCGGGGCATCGTCGGGAGCCGGGCGGGGCGGCGGACGGTAGCGTCTCCACTGCACAAGCAGGTCTTCGATCTGCGCACCGGAGAGTGCCTGGACGCGGAAGGGGTCACCGTACCCGTCTACGAGGTGCGCAGCCGCGAGGGAATGGTTGAGGTGAAGGCGACGTGACTGGTGGCTCCACCGGCGTCGAGCCGCTGGCCGGCTACACCATCGGGATCACCGCGGCGCGCCGCCGGGAGGAGTTCGGTGCCGCGCTCGAACGCCGCGGGGCACGGGTCCTGTACGGCCCGGCGATCCGGATCGTCCCGCTGGCCGACGACACGGAGCTGCGCCAGGCGACCGAGCGGTGCCTGTCCGCGCCGCTGGACGTCGTCGTCGCCACCACCGGGATCGGTTTCCGCGGCTGGATGGAGGCCGCCGACGCCTGGGATCTGCTGGATCCGCTCACCAAGGCGATCGGCTCGGCGACCCTGCTGGCCCGCGGCCCCAAGGCCCGCGGCGCGATCCGCGCGAGCGGGCTGCGGGAGGCCTGGTCGCCGGAATCGGAGTCGTCCAGCGAGGTGCTGGAGCACCTGATCGAGCGGGACGACCTCGACGGCCGGCGCATCGCGGTGCAGCAGCACGGGGAACCGCTTCCGGACCTGGTGGAGACGCTGCGGCTGGCCGGCGCGGACGTCATCGAGGTCCCCGTCTACCGGTGGATCGGGCCCGAGGACGTCACCCCGCTGCGGCGGCTGATCGACGCGGTCGCGACCACCGAACTGGACGCGGTCGCGTTCACCAGCGCGCCGGCCGCGGTGAGCTTCCTGCGCAGCGCGGACGAGCAGGGGCTGGGCGAGGCCGTGCGCGAGGCGCTGCTCGGCCCGGTGGTGGCGGCCTGCGTCGGTCCGGTGACCGCCGGACCGCTGCTGGAACGGGACATTCCGGTGATCGCGCCGCCCCGGGCGCGGCTCGGCGCCCTCGTGCGCGAGATCGTCGAGCAGATCCCGCGCCGGCGCGGCCGGGTGCTGCCGGTCGCCGACCACTGGCTCGACCTCCGCGGCCAGGCCGTCGTCGTGGACGGGCGGCTCGTCCCGCTCAGCCGGACGAGCATGGCGCTGCTGCGCCGCCTCGCGGCCCGGCCCGGGCATGTCATCACCCGGCGTGAGCTGTTGCCGCCCGGCGGCGGAGACGAGCACGCGGTCGAGGTGGCCGTGGGCCGCCTGCGTTCCGCGCTCGGGGACCCCCGCATCATCCAGACCGTGGCCAAACGCGGCTACCGGCTGGCCTTCGAACCTGAACGCGGGGCCGTCGACACCGCCGCCGGTGACGACTGGCACTACTGAACCCGACCGTCGGGACTGAACGGGCCGGGGATGTCGGCGGGTCAGCGGGTCAGGTCAGCGGGTCAGCGGGAACCCTGGGTCAGGGCGACCGAATCGGGCACCCGAACCGTTTCGGGCACGGTGAGCGGGATGACGCCCTGGATCTGGCCGATCACGTAGTGGGCTGACATCATCGCCCCCTCCTGCCAGCCAGGCAGCGGTGAGCACTGGTCGCCCAGCATGAAGAAGCGCCCGTCGCCCTCGGGCTCGAGGAGCTCCTTGTAGGCCACCATGTGCTCCGCGTCCGCCGGGTCCCAGTCGGCCCAGCCCCCGAGCTGGTAGGGCACCTTCTGCCAGGCGATCGTGACGCCCTTCGCGGTGGGAACGATGTTCTTGTCGGCGAACGTCGGGTGCAGCTCCGCCGCGCCGGCGCGGGCCTGGTCCAGCCGCTGCAGCGGCTCCAGATCGCCGAACTTCCTGGCCACGTCGGCGAAGTTGTAGGCGCCGGTGACGGTGCCCGTTCCCGCCGGGGAGAAGTAGTCGTTGCTCGGATACCAGACCTGGGTGATCGGATGGTTCGTCCAGCTGATCCCGCCGTAGATCTGGTCGGTGTCGTTCTCCCAGAAACGTTCCTCCGCCTGCCACCCGACCTTGCAGGTGTCGGCGAACTCGACGGCATGGAGCGCCGCGTCGAACTCGGCGGAGAAGTTGGTGGACATGTTCCGCAGCACCGGCAGCGGGATGCTGCTGACGCAGTAGTCCGCGGTCAGCTTCCGGGCGCTGCCCTCCCGCACGTATTCGACGTCCACCCCACCCTCGCCGAGCAGCCGAATCGCGGTGACCTCGGCGTTGCGCTCGATGATGTCGCCGAACCTGTCGTTGATCTCCCGCTCGAACGCGGTCACGATGCGGTCCATCCCGCCGACCGGCTGGAACATCGTGGCCTGCCACAGATAGTCCAGCGGCTGGTAGAACCTGTGCTTCCAGAAACCCGACTCCAACAGGTCCGCGAAGGGGATCGGCTCTGCCGGGAGGGGCCAGTCGTGCACGTCGGGATCCTCGACGTACCCGGAGCGGGTCGAGCCCTGGTAGCTGTGGTCGCCCGCCAGCTGGCCGAACACCCGCAGCAGGTCGAGCAGCTCCCCGGTCGCGGCGTCCCGCCGCACGAGGTTCTCGGCGAGCATCGCCGCGAGGTGCCCGCGGGTGTCGTTGGCGACCTGCCGGTTGCGCCATCGGACGATTCGGCCGTCCGCGAGGTGGATGACGTTCGCCGTGGTCTCCATGATGTACGGCTCGAGGGCGACCCCGAAGGCCCGGCAGTAGTCCAGCATCCGGCGGTGGTGATACGGGATGCGACCGGGGCCCAGGTTGAGGTAGAGATCGTCGTCGAAGACGCACTCGTGCGTGACGACCAGCTCCCCGGTCGGGCCGATCTCGCGGAGCACGTCACCGTTGCGGGCCGTGCGGTTGCGGCCGCCGACGCGGTCCGAGGCCTCCAGCACGGTGCACCGGTAGCCCAGCCGGCCGAGCTCGTAGGCCGCGGTCAGCCCGCCGACCCCGGCACCGAGAACGGCGACGGTGGCGCCCGCGCGCGGCGCGGGGGGCAGCTCGAGCGGACCCGCCCAGCCGGTCGCCTCCGGCCCGCCCCGGCCGATCATCGCCTCGCGCAGCGCGTCGGCGGCGGTTCGCGCGGTCATGCCAGTCGTCCGTGGTCGACGTCGTGCATTACTACCAACCCCTTTTCTGCTTTGACTGTTGCCGCTTTGGCTGTTGCCCTTCCGGCCCGGGCAGAAAGCTGTCCGCCGACCGGGAGGCCGGCCGGCGGACAGGGCGGTGGTCTCACCCGGTGAAATCGAGGTCAATAACCTGGTAGAAGCCCCTGGCGGTGTCGGCGACCTCCCACACGCTGAGCAGGACGTGATAGCCCTGCCGCTGCGGGAGCGTGAACGTGTGCCGGGTCGGGTTCTCCGGCTCGAGATCCTCGGCCGACCAGTACGGCTGCCCGCTGTTCTGGAACACGGCGATCGGAGCCGTCTCGAACTGGGACCGGCTCAGCGGCATGCTCGGGTCCCAGCCCTGCCGGGTGAGGAAGTAGTTCCACCGCCGGGTCCGGTGCGGTACGTGGAAGGTCCAGGTGACGGAGAGCTCCTGGCCGGCGCCGACCGGGTGCTTCTGCCAGTCCGATCCCRGCCTGTCCAGCTGGGCGGCGAAATCCTGGCCAGCGCTCGCGATCTTCCCGTCGGCGGGCGGCGGTTCGTTCGGGATGTCGTCCGGGGCGAACGGGTCGTTCAGCCCGCCCTCGGTCGCCGGGAAGAACTTCCCTGATTCGAGTTCGTTGGCCTGCCAATCCTCAAGATAGATATTCGCCCGGGAGGCCGGCTCGGAGATCGTTCCGTGGCGCGGCGCCACTTTGCTCTGGGTCATAGCCTGACGGTAGCGTCGGAATTCCTTGTTTGCATTCCCGCGATACGGGAACAGGGTGGCCCTCATGATGATTTTTTCGAAGTCGCCGGAGGGGTTTTCGAGGTTTGGCGCCGGAAGCTCCGGAGGAGGCCTTCCGACCCTGTTTACCGGGCGAGTAGGAGGTGTCCGTATCGCCCGCTGCCCGCTGCCCGCTGCCCGCTGCCCGCTGCCGTGCCCGCCGGGCGGCGACCTGGACGTGGCCGCCGGCGGGTCGCTGTCGGCGGCCCCGGTCACCCGCGACGGCTGGGCCCTGGCGGGAGCGTGCGCTCGATCCGGCCGGCAGGCTACATTGAATTTATTATCCAACTTCGCGGGAGTGGGCGGATGGGCGAGGAAGCCAGCGGTGCGAGGTCGGCGGAACAGGCGGGCAGGCCGCTCCCTCCGGAGGGGGACTGGCTGGGCACGCCGTTCCTGCGCTTCGAGCGGCACGGCAGCCTCGCGGTCTGCACGGTCGACCGGCCGCAGGCCCGCAACGCGCTGACGGCGGCGATGTACTTCGGCATCCGCTACGCCGTCGACCGGGTCAACCACGACCCGGAGCTGGCCGGCCTGCTGATCACGGGAACCGGCGACGTCTTCATCCCCGGTGGCGACCTGGGCCACAACGCCCCCGACGACTGGGGCGGCCCGATGCTCTTCGGCATGGACAACACCCCGTTCGACGCGATCCGGCACTCCCGCAAGCCGGTCGTCAGCGCCGTGAACGGCATCGCCCAGGGTGGTGGCCTGCTCATCGCGATGATGTCCGACGTGGCGGTCGCCAGCGAGCGGGCCACGTTCCGGGCGCCGGAGGTCTACCGCGGCATCGCCGACACCGGCTACGCGCAGTACCTGCCGGCCCAGATCGGCCCCGCCCGGGCCAAGGACATGCTCTACACCGGCCGGGTCGTCACCGCCGCGGAGGCGCTGGACTGGGGTCTGGTCGCCCGGGTCGTCCCGCACGAGCAGGTGCGCGATGTCGCGCTCGACGCGCTGCGCGCCTGCTGCCGCGGCGCCCCGCGGGCGCGTGCCGACGTCAAGCGGGTCATCGCGGCGCACTACGGCACCTACGACCGCATGACCATGGACCGCAGCGTCTTCGGCTCCGAGGCCCGCGAGGGCTGGCTTGCCTTCTCCCAGCGCCGCAACCCCGACTGGGTCCCCGAGGACATCCGTACCCCCGGCCGCCTCTAGCCGCCGCGACCGGCGAGGTCACCACTCTGTTCAAGGCCCTGGTCGTTCAACGGCCTGTTCACCACCCCGAGGAGCCGGCCTTCTCGCCGGCTCCTCGGAGGGCGGCCTCGGCACGGACCCCGGGTTGGTAACCGCTCAGCGCCGTTCCTTGCGCCAGACGACCTTCAGACCCGACCAGTCCGCGTCCATCGCCGCGACCTTGACGTCGACCAGCCCCAGCGGGAGAACGACCTCCCGGATGAGGTTCTCCGTGACGTCGCTGCGATGCCCGGCGGCCCTGCGCGGCCAACCGAACCACAGCGCGCCGGCCGGCCGGACGCACTCGCGGAAGGAATCGGCGGCCTGGCGCACGTCCCTCGCCTCCCGGCAGAAGGCCACACAGACGTCGACCGGTCCGGGGACCAGGTCGTCCAGGCGCGCGACGCTGCTGTACTCGACGCCGCCCGGTAGGTCGGGAACGGTCCAGCCTGGCGGAGCGGCAGCCAGCACCAGCCGGCTGTCCGCCCTGACCCCGAGCTTGCGCGCCAGCGGAGTCCCGGAATAGCCGGCAGCAGGCATCAGACCGCACCTTTCCGCCCGCGCAGCACGAGACCAGCCCCGATGGCCGGTCTCGGAGATGAGAAGGCCATCATGCCAACTCGCGCCAACCCGCGGAACCGCCCCGCTCGTGAAGGCGGGGCAGGGGCGGCAGCCGCGACCGCTCCGCGACCTGCGTCGGCGATCGGGATACTACGATCAGGTATGTGGGGTTCGGACCTTTTTCGTGTCGGTGCCGGGCCCGTTTTCCGATAGCCGCGGTGCGTCCGCGGTCGAGGGCCTGGGGGCGCTGACGGTGGACGCGCTCAACTTCGCTTTCGGTGTGATCGGCGTGCTGTCCTTCGGCTACGCGATCTGGGTGAACCGGCAGGCGGAGAACGCCCGGCGGCTGACGAACCGGCTGACCACGAGCATCCGCGACCTGGCCAGGTCGATCTACGACAGCAACCGCGACACCACCACCGAGGGCTACGCCCGAAGCATCATGCAGATCTGCGACAGCCTGCTGCCCGAGCGGTCCGACACCCCGCCCCTGGTCGGCAGGGTGGTCATGCGGTATTTCGGCAGCCAGATGCCGCCGATGGAGACCGCGGTCGGCCAGCTTGTCGACCTGCCGGACATCGGTGTCGGGCGGGTCATCCGCGGCGGGTACATCTCGGAGAGCCGCAAGGCCCTCGTCTACGGGCCGCGCGAGACGCTGCCGGTGCGCGGCTCATACCGGGCGACGTTCCGGCTCGCCGCCGAGCTCGACCCGGATGTCGACCTCCCCGCCGACACGCCGATCGCCCGCATCGAGGTGTATGTGCACCTGCGGCGCGAGAAACTGGCCACCCGCGACCTGCGGGCGGGTGAGCTCACGCCCACGTTCGCCTTCTTCGAGATCGGCTTCACCTGCGACAGCGTGGACGACCAGTACGAGTACCGGGTGATGCTGCCTGGTCCGGGTGCCACGGTCTCCTTCGAACGGGTCACCGTCTACCGCATCTCCGACTGAGGCGCCGCGGCCACTGACGCCACGGCCACTGACGTCGCGGCCACTGACGCCACGGCCACTGACGCCGCGGCTACTGAAAGGAGGGCGGACAGCCCGCCGCGCGGCGCAGCTGTCCACCCCTCCGTTCCGCCTCGTTCCGGCCCAGGGCGTTCCCGACGGGTCAGCGCGTGCTCGCCGCCAGCACCTGCGACGGTGTCGCCGCGGGGCTCGGCCGGGCGCCGATGTCGCCGCGGCGCAGGTAACACAGCCAGGTGACGACGGCCATCACGACGAACAGGCCGACATAGACCCACAGGGCCGGGGCGATCGTCCCGTAGGCCTTGTTCGACTCGGCGTAGATGATCGGCACGAGGAAGCCGCCGAAGGCTCCGACCGCGGAACAGATGCCGATGGCACCGGCGGCCTCCCGCCGGGCCCGCAGCATGGCCTCGGCGGTTCCGCCGTTGCGGGCCCCGCGGGCGGCGAAGATCGCCGGGATCATCCGGTAGGTCGAGCCGTTCCCGATGCCGCTGGCGAGGAACAGCAGCATGAACGAGGCGAAGAAGAGCCCGAAGCTCGGCCTGTCGAGGATTCCGCCCCGGCGGCCGATCGACGCCACCGCGCCGAGACCGCCCAGCGTCATGACCGCGAAGGCCGCGACGGTCACCTTCGCGCCGCCGATCCGGTCGCCGAGCCTCCCGCCGAGCGGGCGGGCGACCGAACCGACCAGCGCGCCGAGGAATCCGTAGCCGAGAGCGAAATCCGGCCGGTTGAACAGCGCCGGGTTCTTCAGGAGCGCGGGGAACGCCGACGAATATCCGATGAAGGAGCCGAAGGTGCCGATGTAAAGAAAGGACATGATCCAGGTCTGGCCGCGCCGGGCCGCCGACGCGGTGGAACCGAAGTCCGCCTTCGCCTCGGAGAGATTGTCCATGAACAGCAGTGCGCCGACCGCTGCGACAATCGCCAGTGGAATGTAGATCAGCCCGATCTGGGCGAGTGCCGCTCCGGTTCCGCCCGCGATGACCACCGCGCCGAGCTTCTGGATCACGGCGACTCCGAGGTTGCCGCCGGCCGCGTTGAGCCCGAGCGCCCAGCCCTTCTCCTTCTCCGGGTAGAAGAAGGAGATGTTGGTCATCGACGAGGCGAAGTTCCCACCGCCGACCCCGGCGACTCCCGCGATCATCAGCAGCGTCCCGAAGGAGAGCTCGGGGTGGCGCACCGCCCACATCATCAGCGCGCACGGGACGACCAGCAGCAGCGCGGAGAAGACCGTCCAGTTCCGGCCGCCGAAGACGGGCACCGCGAAGGTGTAGGGCAGGCGGAGGAAGGCTCCGACCCCGGACGGCACCGCGACGAGCCACAACTGCTGGTCGATCGTCAGCGCGAAGCCGGCGGGGCCCGGGCCGCCGTCGGCGTTCGCGCCCATCTTGACGACCAGGATGCTCCACATGACCCATACGGAGAACCCGAAGTGCTCGGCGATGACCGACAGCACCAGGTTGCGCCGGGCGATCCGGCGCCCGGTCTCGTTCCAGAACACGGGATCTTCCGGATGCCAGTCGTCGATCCATCGTCCGGACCGGCTGGTGCGCCGGTCCGGATTCCTGCCGGTGCTGGGCGCGCTCATGGGGGCTCCTCGGGGGAGATTCGCGAAACACGTCGGGCAGAACCTGTCGCGACAGCACGTTAGGAGCCGGCTGTTTCGGGGCGCCTGGCCGGTCATTACACGGCGGGAAAACAGTGCTCTCACCGGGCGAGGGCAGGCGGTGAGAGCCGGTGGGTTCACAATGCCATGACGGTCGGTGTGCGGTGGCGGTAATCGGCGGACCGGGTCGGTGTGACACCGGTGAAACGCGCTCATCCTATGGTCTGATCCGGGCGCACCGGCCCGGCTGTTCCGGCAGTCCCGGCCGGATTCGGGCCGGATTCGGGCCGGGATCGGCTGGATTCGGGTGGTGCCGTCGATGTGTCATTCCGGGTGTCGACTTCTTGCGGAGGGGGAGTAGGTGACCGCGTCCGGGACGACGAGGACAGTGTGCTCGTACTGCGGGGTCGGCTGCGGCATGGTCCTCGACATCGCCGCGGGGCCGGACGGCCGTCGCCAGGTCAGCCGGGTGAAGGGGGACAAGGCGCACCCCGCGAACCGGGGCCGACTGTGCACGAAGGGCGCGACCAGCGCCGACATGCTCGCGGCCCCGGGCCGGCTGGGGACGGCACGGATTCGTCCACGGCGCGGCGGCGAGCCGGTCGACGTCGGGCTGGACGAGGCCGTCGGCACGGTCGCCCACCGGCTGCGGTCGATCATCGACGAGCACGGCCCCGATGCGGTCGCGCTCTACGTGTCGGGTCAGCTGACCCTGGAGGCGCAGTACCTCGCGAACAAGCTGGCCAAGGGTTTCCTGGGCACCAACCAGATCGAGTCGAACTCCCGGCTGTGCATGGCCAGCGCGGGCAGCGGCTACAAGCTGTCGCTCGGCGCCGACGGCCCGCCCGGTTCCTACGACGACTTCGACCACGCCGAGGTGTTCCTGGTCATCGGGTCGAACATGGCCGACTGCCATCCCATCCTGTTCCYGCGCCTGATGGAACGGGTTCATGCCGGTGCGCGGCTGATCGTCGTCGACCCGCGGCGTACCGCCACCGCGGAGAAGGCGGACCTGTTCCTCCAGATCCGTCCCGGCACCGATCTCGCACTGCTCAACGGGCTGCTGCACCTGCTTGTCGAGGGCGGTCACCTCGACGCGGCCTTCATCGCCGAGCACACCGACGGGTGGGAGCAGATGCCCGGGTTCCTGGCCGACTACCCGCCGTCGACAGTCGCCGAACTGACCGGGCTCACCGAGGCGGACCTGCGCCGCGCCGCCGGATGGATCGCCGACGCGGGCGCGACCTGGGTGAGCTGCTGGACGATGGGTCTCAACCAGAGCACCCACGGCACCTGGAACACCAACGCGCTGATCAACCTGCATCTGGCGACGGGGGCGATCTGCCGGCGCGGCGCCGGGCCGTTCTCGCTGACCGGCCAGCCCAACGCGATGGGCGGCCGGGAGATGGGCTATATGGGACCAGGCCTGCCCGGTCAGCGTTCGGTGCAGGTCGAGGCCGACCGGGCGTTCGTCGAGCGGCAGTGGGACCTGCCTGCCGGCACCCTGCGGCCGGACGTCGGTGGTCAGGGCACCGTCGAGATGTTCCAACGGATGGCCGCCGGTCAGATCAAGGCCTGCTGGATCATCTGTACCAATCCGGTGGCGTCGGTCGGCAACCGCTCGACGGTGCTCGACGGCCTCGCCGCGGCCGAGCTGGTCGTCGTCCAGGACGCCTACGCCGACACCGAGACCGCAGCCCACGCCGACGTTCTCCTGCCCGCGGCGATGTGGGGGGAGACGGACGGCATAATGATCAACTCTGAGCGGAATCTGACCCTGACCAGCGCGGTCGTCGACCCGCCCGGTGCGGCCCTGCCCGACTGGCAGCTCATCGCCCGGGTCGCGGCGGCGATGGGCTTCGCCGACGCCTTCGACTACGCCAGCGCCGAGGAGGTCTTCGCCGAGATCCGCGCCTTCCACAACCCCGCGACCGGCTACGACCTGCGAGGCGTCAGCTACGAACGGCTGCGGGCGGGGCCGGTGCAGTGGCCGGCCGCCCCCGGCTCCGCGGACCGCAACCCGATCCGCTACCGCAACGACGGTGTCAGCCAGCCGACGCTGGAACGAGCCGACGGCACCCGCCCCGCGCTGCGCTTCCCGACGCCGACCGGCCGGGCCATGTTCCATCCCCGGCCGCACCTGCCGCCGGCCGAGCTGCCTGACGACGACTACCCGTTCCTGCTGAACACCGGGCGGCTGGCGCACCAGTGGCACACCCTGACCAAGACCGGCAAGGTCGCCAAACTGAACAGGCTCAATCCGGGACCGTTCGTCGAGATCAGCCCGCTGGACGCCGCCGCGCTCGGGGTCACCGCCGATGACCGGATCGAGATCGCCTCGCGCCGTGGCCGCGCCGTGCTGCCCGTGGTCGTCTCGGACCGGGTGCTGCCAGGCGGCTGCTTCGCGCCGTTTCACTGGAACGACCTGTTCGGCGCCCAGCTCAGCATCAACGCGGTGACCAGCGACGCCGTCGACCCGGTCTCGTTCCAGCCCGAGCTGAAGGTCTGCGCGGTCTCCCTGACCAGGGTCGCCACACCGGCTTCGCTGGTGACCGAACCAGCACCATCGGTGACCATTTCGGCTCCATCGGTGACCGTATCGGCGCCACCGGCGCCTGCGGCAGCGGCGGCAGCAGCGGCACCTGCGGGGCCTGYGGCGCCAGCGGGGCCAGTGCTGCCGATGGCTGCGCCAGGGCCCGGAGCGGGTGCGGCAGATGCGCCGGCTTCCGCACCCGTGGCGCGAGTTGTGATCGAGACGCTTGGCGCGGCGCTCGGTGTCGGCCTCGGCCCGCCGGACCTCACCGACCCGCAGCGCCAGTACCTCGCCGGCTTCCTCTCCGCGCTGGCGACCATGCCGCCGGCCACGGGCCAGCCGCCGCGCCTGCCCACCGACGCACCCTTCGACGCGGGGCGTCTGCAGTGGGTGAACGGCTTCCTCGCCGCCGGGTTGGCCGCACCCGCGCCGCGAGTTCCGTCGGTGCCAAGCCAGGTCAGGCGGGAGATCCCGGACGTCGCGACCGCGGACCCGGACGTGCGGGGGGAGAGGGGGGCCAGCGGGGACAGCACGGTTCGGGTGCTGTGGGCCTCCCAGACCGGCAACGCCGAAGACGCCGCGGCCACCGTGCGGGATCGGCTGCGGGACGCCGGATGGCACGTGCACCTCCACGACATGGCCGCTCCGGTCGGCGACCTGCTCCTCGCTCCGGGTGACCTGCTGGTGGTGACGAGCACCTTCGGTGACGGCGACGCCCCGGACAACGGCGCGCGCTTCTGGGACGCGGTGAGTGCCGCGGACGCACCGCGCCTGGACGGTCGGCGTTTCGCCGTGCTGGCGCTCGGCGACTCCAGCTACGCGGACTTCTGCGGCCATGGGCGTCGTCTCGACCGACGCCTGGCCGAGCTCGGCGCGGCGCGGCTCGTCGGCCGGGTCGACTGCGAACCCGACTACATCGGCACCCTGGACGACTGGCTGGAGGAGGTCATGGCGGCGCTGCGGGCGGCGTCCCCAGGGCCGGCCGGCGCGAGCTGTGATCCGTCGGCGACCACGACTGCAACCGGGTTCGGGGCCGGGGCCGCGACCGCGGCCGTGACCGAGTCTGCGGCCGGCGTCGGCGCTCGGGCGGGCGTTCGCGCTGGGGCTGGGACCGGGGTCGGCGCTGGCGCTGGCGCTGGGGCGGGCGCCGGGGCCACGTCCGGGTCAGCGTCGGCTGGCGCCGCCCGGACGGTGACGCTGCTCGGCAACCGTCTTCTGACCACGGATCGTTCGAGCAAGGAGGTGCGAAAGGTCACCTTTGACCTGACTGACGGTGAGTTGGAATACACGGCAGGTGATGCCCTGGGCGTCTGGCCGACGAACAGTCCCGCCCTGGTGGACGAGTGGCTCGCCGCGACTGGTCTCGACCCGCACACCGACGTCCAGACCGGCGACAACGGGCGACTGCCGCTGCTGGAGGCATTGCGTCACAGCCTGGACATCACCACGGTCCGGCCCGATCTGCTCCGGTTTGTCGTCGACCGTACCGACGACCCTCACCTGCGCACCCTGTTGCGGCCCGGCAACCAGCTCGAGCTGGAGAAATGGAGATGGGGACGGCAGGCCGTCGACGTCCTCAACGAGCACCCGGTGCGTGCGGATGCCGCAGACTGGCTCACGGTGCTGAGCCCGCTGCGGCCGCGGCTGTATTCGATCTCGTCCTCGCCGCTGGTGGATCCGCGGACGGTGAGCCTGACCGTGTCCGTTGTTCGATTCACGGGAAGTGACGACCGCCCCCGCGGCGGCGTGTGCTCCACGTTTCTCGCCGCCGCGGAGCCGGGATGTCCGGTGCGTGTCTTCCTGAAACCCGCACCGCACTTCCGCCCGCCAGCCGATGACGCGACGCCAGTGATCATGATTGGTCCGGGGACTGGCATCGCGCCGTTCATCGGGTTCCTGCAGGATCGCCAGGCCCGCGGGGCTTCCGGCCCGAACTGGCTGTTCTTCGGTGAACAGCGTCGGGCCTCCGACTACTACTACGCCGACGAGCTGGCCGCGTTCACCGCCGCCGGCACCCTGACCCGGCTGGGACTGGCGTTCTCCCGCGATCAGCGGGCCAAGATATACGTGCAGGATCGGATGCGTGAACAGGGCGCGCGGCTGTGGACCTGGTTGAACGACGGTGCCCATGTGTATGTCTGCGGCGACGCGGCCCGAATGGCCCGGGACGTGGATCAGGCATTGCGCGATGTCGTCGCTACCTACGGCAATCTCGATGCCGACGATGCGGTGGCCTACGTCCGACAGCTTGCCGCCGATCGGCGCTATGTCCGCGACGTGTACTGATTCCGGCGTTTCGCCGCGGTGCCGTCTGCCGGGGACGGCGTGTTGTGACCGTGGTGTTGCGCGGAGCGGCGGACCGCTCCCCGGGCGGAGGCCGTGCCGCTGGTCTTTGCAACCAGGTCGTTTCGGGTCGGTGAAGGGTGCCGTGTGCGGCGGACGGGCCTGCGCGTAGCGTGCCAGCATCGGGCCGACGGGTCGGACGCCGCAAGGTGCCGGCTCGACGCCGATAGAAGGGCGGGGGACATGCTGACAATGTTCTGCTTCGACGGGCTTGCCGTCATCGTCGAAGATCTCTGCTTCACCGAATCCGAGGCTGCTCGCAACCAGGAAGGCCCGGGATCCGGTCCGTGGCCGCAACCCGGGCTKCCGCCGCATTCGCCGCCGGAACGGGAGCTGGAGATGGGGCTGGGGCTTCAGCCTCAGCTCGAGTCGCCGCCTGAGTCGCCGCCGGACGCGGAGCCGGAGCCGGAGCCCCAGCGGGGTGTGCGGGTGGAGCTTCGGCTCATCGAACGTCAGTCGCGGTTCTCGCGGTTCGGATCGGTTCCTGCCGCACGGCGGGCCGCTGGCGATGATGCGGTGTTCCGGGTGGACCTTCCGGAGTCGCGGCGGCGGCTTCCGGACGATCCCGTCATCTGGCTGGAATCCAGGCTCGCGGATCCGGTGTGCCTGCTCGCCGGTGCCGGCGTCGTCGACCTGGACAGCTACCAGTCGGCCGCGGCCGGGATGCGCGACACGCTCCCCGAGATCATCCGAACGGTCGCGACCATGCTGGAGCGGGTGCGTGCCGGGCAGCTCGCTGCGCTACCCGGCCGCGCTGCCTGACGAGGCTGCCTGACGAAGCTGCTGGCGAAGGACTGGTTCTCAGCCCAGAACGGCCGGACGCAGCACCTCCTCGCACCAGCGCTGGAAGCTGGTCGGTGAGCTGGATTCCGGCGTTCGCGGTTCGGCGTTGTCGAGGCCGCTGTTCTTGGCCCGCATCATGTCGACCATGCCCTCGATCATGGCCTGGGACTGGCCCTGACTGGCGAGCGTCGCCCGGAACTCCTCCTCCGTGAGCTGCTGGAAGCGGATCGGCCGGTCGAGTACCTCCGACATGATGCGCGCCATGTCGTTGGCGGACAGGTCTTCGGGACCGAGGACGGCGACGCTTTCCTGCCCGCTCCAGGACGCATCCGAAAGCAGCCGGCTCGCGACAGCGGCGATGTCGCGGGTGGCGCATGCCCGGAGGCGCCGATCTCCGTCCAGGGGGAGGAAGAACACCCCTTGGCCGCGGATGACGGCGGCCTGGCGCAGCATGTTCTCCATGAATGACGGCAGTGCCAGCGACCGATAACTCACGCCGGTGGCGGCGATCAGATCGTCCATCGCCAGTGAGAGCGACACCAGGCCCGCGTTCCCGGCGAGCGCCGGTGCGGTTCCGCGACCGAGGGCCGAGACGCCGACGACCCGCTGCACCTGATGGCGGACGAACGCGTCGCATGCCGGCTGGGTGAACTCCAGATAGGTGGCTTTGAGATCTTCCGCTTTGGGGTCGGGCGGTACCAGCCAGAAGACGGCCGCGGCACCGTCGAACGCCTCGTTCACGACGTCTGCGTCACCATGTGAGCCGCGGACGACCTCCACGCGGTCGCGTACCTGGCCAGGGAGCCGACTGGGATCACGGACGATCACCCGGACGGCCTCCCCGTCGCGCAGCAGGTTCGCGAGCACCTGCCGGCCGATGTTGCCCGTGGGTGTGGTGATAACGATCATGAATGACTCCCGGTTGTCGTGCGATGCGCGGCGCCCCACGCAGGCTCAGTCAACGTCGGGAGGAGGCGAACCAGAAGGATCATCTCGATCCCCATTGATACCCTCCGGATATGAGTGACTTGGAGGTGCGTCAGCTTCGGTACTTCGTTGCCGTCGCCGAGGAACTGCACTTCCGGCGGGCCGCCGACCGGCTCGGAATCGCTCAGCCCCCGCTCTCCAGGGCGATCCGCGACCTGGAACGTCAGTTGGGTGTGCGGCTGCTCGAACGCACCACCCGCTCCGTCGTGCTCACCCCGGCCGGCGAGGGCCTGCTCCGGGACGCCCGGATCGCCCTCGACGCGGTCGGTGCCGCCGCGGCCCGAGCCCGCCACGCCGGCCTGCCCGAACCGCGGCTGCGTCTCGCGCTCAAAGCCGACTACGACGCCGGCCTGCTACCGCGGATCATCGCTGCCTACGAGCGTGCGGACGTGGCCATCCCGGTCGATCTGATCCTCGGAGGGCGGGATGAGCAGGCCCCGGCGCTGCGGGAGGGCCGGGCCGACGTCGCGCTGCTTCCCGCACCCTTCGACGATCGCGACCTGGAGTTCGAGCCGCTGCTGACCGAACCCCGCCTGGTGGCGCTGGCGGCGACCGACCCGCTCGCCGCCCGCCCCGACCTGTACCTGGCCGACCTCGCCGGCAGGCTCCTACCGGACGGATCGCCGGCCGACCAGGCCGACTCGAGACTGGCCGACCATCCCAGCCGTGTCCCTCCGGGAGGCCCTGTTGTGCGGGGCCCTGCTGTGGGAAGCCCTGCTGTGGGAAGCCCGGGGGCGGGAGGCTTTGGCGTGGGAGGCCCGGGGGTGGTCAGTGGGGCCGGCGGGTACCGGCCTGCGGCGGCTGACACTCCGTCCCCGGTTTCGTCCGTCGCTTCCGTGGCGGCTCCGGCGGTGCTTCCGGCCGCCCGCCCTCGGGACCTCGCGCAGATCTTCAGCCTGGTCGAGCTGGGAAGGATCGTCTGGTTTCCCCCTGCCTCGCTGGTCCGGCGCCACCCCAGGCCGGACATCGCCTACCGGTCTGTCCGCGATCTTGCTCCTTCCACTCTCGCCGTGGCCTGGCCGCGAAACTCCCGCTCGCCGGCTGTCGCAGCCATGGTGCGTGCCGCAATAGACGTCGCCGCCACTGTCACTGCCACGTCCACATCCGGCCCACCTTTTGCCCCGGCATCCAGCGGATTCGCCTCCGCTTCCGGGTGAGCGCCGGCGTCGCCGCATGAACGGCGACGCCGTGGCCGAAAGGTCGGGCGAAACGCCGGGTACCGAAGTAGCCTGCAGGCGAGTGCACCACCCGCGCCGGAAACCGTCATCGCTCCAGAGTCCGTTCATGACGAGTTGGGGCCCAGCTCGAGCGGACCGGAATTCTTCCGGCTCGCTTCACCGAAAGTTGGTTGATGGGGCGGTCGGATTTTCGACGCCTGACGATAGTCCTTCAGATGCTGAAATATCTTGGGGGCTACCAAGTCGATTCCTTCGGTGGAATACGGCGAGATTTCATGCGAGTTCACCGGCTGGGTTGATGTGCAGCTCGCAGGCAGTTATCTCCGGGAGAGTAGGGGCGTTCCGTATCTTCGTCGAGGTCTACCTCAAGGTCGGTCCGCAGGGCGAATCGGCGCACTGGAGATAGACGGCTATCTGATCGATTTCTGAAGATTTAACCTATTTAGTGGTGTTCCTGTTCCGGTGTCGCCGGAGGGCCTCGGCTTTTCATTGATTACCCGCCGAAATTCGGATGTGGGATCCGTGCTTGATGCGAGGTTGCCGGCTGGGGATCTGTCTGTCAAGGCGGTCTGGGTGGCCGGTGAACTCGTTGTGTCCTCCGTTCTCCGGCTCGTTCTTCGCGGTCGTTTCCGGGTTTAGCATCACCAGTGTGATCGAACGCCCGTTCGATGTGTTTCCGGACCGGAGGTGTGGTGCCATGGCCCCCCGCACGCCCTCGATCGTCATCAACGCGACCGACCCGACCGACCCGACCGGCCCGCCGGTTCCCGGCGGCGGGCCGGAGGTGGGGGTTCCGGTCGCTCATCGGGTGTTTGAGGGGTGGTTGAACGAGTGTCTGGAGCGGCTTCGGGTGGCGGTGGCGGGGATCGCGGCGGCGCAGGCGGTGGCGATCCGGGTGCAGGCGGAGCTTGCCGCGGCCTGGCCGCCGGAGGGCTATGACGAGCTGGGTCTGTTCGGTTCGGTGGTGGCGGGTGAGGTGGCGGGGGTGATGCGGATCTCGACGGGGTCGGCGGAGTGGCATCTGGATTTCGCCGATCAGGTGGTCCGCCGGATCCCGGCCGGGTTGGAGGCGTTGGCGGCGGGGGTGTTGGACCTGCCGCGGCTGACGTCGTTGGAGCGTGCGACCGCCCCGTTGGATGTCGGGCTTGCCGGCCGGGTCGTGGACCACGTCCTCGCGAAGGGGCCGCGGGCGCATCGGAGGTCGTTCACGGCGGCGTGCCGCCGGGGGGTGATCAAAATCGATCCGGAGGG
>NZ_MOWP01000005.1:0-219218 GCF_001983215.1 Frankia sp. CcI49 | reverse complement strand
CCCCGCGCCCCGCGCCCCGCGCCCCGCGCCCCGCGCCCCGCGCCCCGCGCCCCGCGCCCCGCGTGGGATCTCGCCTCTCGCGGACGCGCGATGCTGATTCTGCATCGGACCTGAATCGTCCCGAGTTCTATCACGCCTTGTTGACGTGAAACAGATCTATCCTTGCAAGGATTGTGCCTTGTATCCTGACGTGCGTCGCCCAGAGCGCCGCCATCCGTGGGATGGAACCGCCCGACCATCAGCCTGATGGCCGGTGGTGGCGGCACGCCGGACATCCGCGCACGCCGAGAACCGCCTTGGCGGCAATCCCGGGTGCGCCGCGGCGGGGCGCGAACAACCGGGTCATGAAAATCCAGACTGGAGTACTCATGGGCTCCCTTGCGGGAAAGGTCGCCGTCGTCACCGGCGCCAGCAGAGGAATCGGGAAGGGAATAGCGCTCGCGCTCGGCGACGAAGGTGCCACGGTCTACGTCACGGGACGATCGGTGCAGCCGGGGTCGCATCCACTGCCGGGAACGGTGGGTGAAACCGCGGCCGAGGTGGACCGCCGCGGTGGCCGGGGAATCGCCGTGCAGGTCGACCACGCCGACGACGAACAGGTTGCCGCGCTGTTCGAACGGGTCGAACGTGAACAGGGCCGTCTGGACCTGCTGGTGAACAACGCCTTCTCGCTGCCCGAGGACCTGACGGAGCCGCGCCCGTTCTGGGAGAAGCCGCTTTCGAACTGGGAGATGGTGGATGTCGGGGTCAGGTCGAACTTCGTCGCGGCGTGGCACGCGGCCCGGCTGATGACCCCGCGAGGGCAGGGGCTCATCGTCGCGATCTCAGGATTTGTCGGGGTGACCTACACCTACGGCGTCGTCTTCGGAACCTGCAAGTCCGCGGTCGACCGGATGGCGCGGGACATGGCGATCGAACTGCGGCCGCACGGTGTGACCTCGTTGTCGCTGTGGCAGGGGCTCACCTTCACCGAGCGGGCCCGGCGGAACCTGGCGCGGGACCCGTCGATGACGTCCCAGCAGGTCACGGACCCTGCGATCGGCTGCTCACCGGAGTTCCCCGGCCGCGTCATCGCCGCCCTGTCGGCGGACCCGGACCTGTTGGAACGGTCGGGCGGCACCTTCATCACAGCCGAGGTAGCGGCTGATTACGGCATCACCGACATCGACGGCCGGGTGATCCCCTCGGTGCGCGCGCAGCGTGGCTCGCCGATCTGGTCACCGGTGCAGTGAAAGCCATCCCAAGGAGGAACGATGACGACGGAAACAGGCCCGGAGAAGCTCGCGAGGCTTCTTGAGGTGCTTGACCGGCAGGACATCCTGGACTGCCTCATCCGGTTCAGTCGCGGTATGGACCGCTTCGATCGGGAGCTTTTCCTGTCCGCCTTCCACGACGATGCCGTCATCGCGGCGGGGCCGTTTGTCGGTGGGCCCGGAGAGCTGTACGACTGGGCTTCGGCGCTGCACGACCAGGGCCAGGTGGCGACCCATCACAACCTGTTGAACGTCACGTATGACATCGACGGGGAGACGGCGCACACCGAGACCTACTATATGTTCGTCGGCCGTAACCGCGACGAGACCAACTGGATCGCCGGCGGTCGCTATCTGGACCGCCTGGACAAGCGTGCCGGAGAGTGGCGCATCTCGCTGCGTACGAACGCGGTGGAGTGGTCGGGGCTGGTTCCCACGCTCGACATCCCGTTCACCGACATCCCGGATATCCACCTCAACGGAACGCCTGGCCGTGGAAAGGGCGATCCCTCCTACCGGCGGCCGCTCACGAACCTGCGCGCCCCGCAGATCCCCTGAGCCGAGAAAGAACGAGGACCTTCAGGACATGAGTATCAATGCCGACACCGACAGTGCGATAGACACCGACGATTTGAGGTACGTCGTCGACCAGGCGCGGATCCGGGACTGTGTGGTCCGCCTCGCCCGCGGCGAGGACCGGCGCGACGCCGACCTGATCAGCAGCGCCTACTGGCCGGAGGCGACCGACGACCACGGTGTCTTCGTCGGGGCGCTGAACGAGTACCTGGACTGGGTGGTGCCGGGTGCCGAGGCGATCTCGGTGACCTTACACACGCTCGGTCAGAGCCTGATCGACATCCAGGGCGCGCAGGCATCGGTGGAAACCCATGTGACCGCCTACCACCGCATCGACCTGGGTGAGCAGGAACATGACATCGTGATCGGCGGGCGGTATCTGGACAGGTTCTCCCGACGTGGGCGGGAGTGGCGCATCGAGCATCGCACGATGCTCTACGACTGGCTCCGGGACTTCGGGGAGTCGGTCGACTGGTCGCAGGGGGTGCTGGGCATGCCGTTCCTCGGTAACCACTACGTCGGCCGGTCCACCGGTGACCACAGCGTGACGTTCTTCGCCGGCTGATCGCCCGGAAGCGGGTGGCCCGTACCGGCTGGACCGGTGCGGGCCACCCGCGCAGCGCGGCCCGCGCTGTTCCTGCGGGGCTGCGCCTGCGGGGCTGCGCCTGCGGGGCGCCGCGTGCCGCGCTGAGCGGTGAGCTGCTACCTGCTCGCGGGGAGGTTCATGAGCCGGGCGAGGTTCTCGCCCATCATCTTGCGGACCAGTGGCTCCGGCAGATGCGCGAGCTCGTCCACATAGCTGAGCGGACTGGCCAGGCCCTCCGGGTGCGGATAGTCCGAGCCGAACAGCACGTGGTCCTCGCCGAGGAGCTCGGCCAGGGTGCCGAGGTCCTCCTCCCAGAACGGGCTGATGTAGATGTTGCGCCGCACGACGTCGACCGGGTTCTCCAGGAAGTCCTGCGGCATCTTCTTGTACAGGTTCTTCATGGCCGTGAGCAGCGGCGCGACCCAGCTCATGCCGTTCTCGACGATGGCGACCTTCAGCCGGGGGAACCGGGAGAGCGCGCCGTGGCAGACGAGCGCCGAGACGGCGTCCTCCACCGGCCGCCAGGCCTGTAGCATCTGGAAGGTGTTGGGCTGGAACGGCAGCATCTCGCGGTTGCGGCCCATCCAGTCGCTGCTGTAGCGGGCGTAGCCGCTGTCGGAGGAGTGCAGGGCGACGAGGATGTCGGCCTCCTGCACCCGTGCCCAGAACGGGTCGAACTCGGGGAGCCCGAACGACCGTGGCCCGCGCAGCCCGGGAACGGGCGCGGGCCGGATGAGAACGACCTTGGCGCCGCGCTCGAGGACCCACTCGAGTTCCTCGATGGCCTTGTCCACGATCGGCAGCGTGATGACCGGCGTGGTGAAGATCCGGTCGGCGTAGTTGAACTGCCAGGTCTCGTACAGCCATTCGTTGAGGGAGTGCACGACGGCGTGGACGAGGTCCACGTCATCGCGCATCCGCTCCTCGAGCAGGCTCGCCAGGGTCGGGAACATGAGCGTGCGCGCCAGCCCCTGCTCGTCCATGAGCGCCAGGCGGGCGGCGGGTTCCCGCCAGGCGTCGATGGACCGCACCGGCTTGCCGAAGATCTCCCGCGCGGACTTCCCCTCGGGGTTTCCGTGCCGGTAGTAGTCCTCCTGCGCGCCGGGCCGGGCGACGACGTCGAAGGTCGGGTTCGGAATGTAGTCGCTGATCTGGCCACGCACGACGATCTTCGTCCGGCCGTGCACGTCGACGTAGTCGATGGCGCCCTTGTAGCGTTCGGGCAGGAACTTCGTGAACGCGTCCCGGGTCTCGTATAAATGGTTGTCGGCGTCGAAGACCGAGATGTCGTGGATGGACATCGCACCTCCTGGGTGAATCCGTGAGGGGAGCTGTGGGGGACTAACGGCCTGATCCGCCGCGCGGGACGTCGCGGAAGGCCCGGTCGCGGTCCATCGCCACCTCCCGCGGCATTCCGAGTACCCGCTCGCTGATGACGTTGCGGGCGATCTCGGTGGTTCCGCCGCCGATGCAGGTCGTCTGGCGCAGCAGGAAGTCGTTGCCGCACTCGGCGACGGAGCCGTCGTCCGACGCCCAGGCGGCGCCGGCCGATCCGGCGATCTCGAACGCCATCGAGGTCACCCGGGTCGACGAGAGCCCGGCGAACAGCCGCCCGATCGCCGCGGACTGGTCGGGCATCCGCCGCGCGGCGATACCGCGGCCGATCCGGCTCTGCAGCGCCTCGCGGACGAGGTCGATCACCCGGCCCTCGCCGATCAGCTCACGGGTGCGCGGGTCGTCGAGGCGACCGGCGTCACGGGCCACATCGACCAGGAAGGTCGCGTCGACGCCGCCGTAGGACCAGCCGGCGGGCACGGTGACGAACGGCGAGTTGTGCAGCATCCGCTCGTGGAACATCCAGCGGGTGCCGACCGTCCAGCCGTCGTCGACCTCGCCGACCCGGTCGCTGTCGGGGACGCGGACGTCGGTGAGGAACTCCTGACAGAACTCCTTGTTGCCGTTGAGCATCTCGATGCGCTGCACATCCACGCCGTCCTGGCGGATCGGCAGGATGAAGACCGTCAGGCCACGGTGTTTCGGGGCGTCCCAGTTGGTCCGGGCCAGGCACAGCGCCCAGTCCGACCACCAGGCCCCGGTCGTCCAGATCTTGGAGCCGTTCAGGATCCAGTCATCGCCGTCCCTGACCGCACTGGTCAGGACCCCGGCGACATCCGAGCCGCTGCTCGGTTCGGACAGGAACTGCATCCAGATCTCGTCGCCACGCAGAATCGCGGGAAGGTGGCGCAGCTTCTGTTCGTCGGTGCCGAACTCCAGCAGCACCGCGGCGCACGGCGAGAACGTCGGGGCCTGAATGCGGGCCGGGTACTCGTAGCCCGTGATCTCCTCGTTGAACGCACGCTGATGGGCCGGGGTGAGGCCCTGCCCGCCGTACACCCGGGGGAAACAGATCCCGGCGAGCCCGGCGTCGAACAGCATCCGCTGGATCTCCCGCTCGCGGGCCACCTCGGCGAGCTCCTCGGCGTCGGTCAGGCGTGCCCGCATCACCCCGGTCCTCTCGCTCGTGACGAGCGGCGCCAGGTTCGCGCGAATCCAGGCCCGGGCCCGCGCCCGGAACTCCTCGACGCCTTCCTGATCGGGGGAGGAAGTCATTGAGCCTTTTCCATCTCACTATTGTCGAGCGCTGTAGGCATAGGTCGGATCCGACGATGGAAAAGGCTCATTCCTGCTCCTTGCGATGCTCGACGAGGCCGGCGACTCGCTGGCGGTGTTCGGCCGGAGTTCCGTACATGGCCCGACTGACCGTGCCGCGGCGCAGGAAGAGATGCAGGTCGTGCTCGTATGTGACGCCGATCCCGCCATGGAGCTGGACGCATTCCTGCAGCAGCTCGGTGCCGTTGTCGCCGATGTACGACTTCGCCGCGCTGACCAGCTCGGCGGCCTCGGGCGAGCGGGCGTCCACCGCGGCGGCGGCCGCGTCGCTGATGGCGTGGGCGGCTTCCAGCCAGGTCTTCAGATCGGCGAAACGGTGCTTCAGCGCCTGGTAGGAGGCGAGCGGGCGCCCGTAGGAGTAGCGCTCGAAGGCCCACCGGACCGTCAGCTCGAAGGCGGCCTGCATGGCGCCGACAGCCTCGGCGCCGCTGATGACGATGGCGCGCTGGAGCTGGCGTTCGACCTGGTCGGCGGCCTCACCCACCGCGCCGACCACCTGGTCGAGGCCGACGTGCACGTCGTCGAAACGCACGGTGGCGAAGCGCCGGTTCAGCTCGACCGTGCGTAGCGGGTCGATGGCGAGCCCCGCGACGCCCGGGTCGCCGGCAGCGGCGGCACCGGCAGTACCGCCGGTGTCGCCGGTGCCGCCGGGGGAGACCAGCACCTGGGTCAGGCCCCGCTCCCCGTGGGCGGTCACCAGCAGGTGGCCGGCCTGGCCTGCGGCCTCGACCGGGCGGGCGACGCCGCGCAGGACGAGGCTGTCGCCCTCCACCCGGTAGCTGACCCCGGTGCTGCCGAGCCGGTCCAGCGGCGGCGGGCCGCCCAGACACCAGGAGGCCACGGCGGTTCCGGCCAGCAGCTCGCCCAGCGCCGAGGCCTGCGCCGGGTGGTTCGCTCCGCCGGCCTCCGCCAGCGTCGCGGCAACCACGTTCGTCGAGGTCAGCGGCCCGGGTGCGGAGCGCAGCCCGAACTCGTGCGCGACCAGGGTCAGGTCGACGAGCCCGGCGCCGCTGGCGGAGCCGCCGCCCTGCTCCTCACCGACGAGCAGGGACGTCCACCCCAGCTCGGCGCCTTCGCGCCAGTAGTCGGGTTCGAACCCCGCGGCGTTGGTGCGCAGCGCGCGCACGACGTCGGCCGGGACCCGATCGGSCAGGAAGCGCGCTGTCGCCTCCCTGAGCACCTCCTGGTCAGGACTCAACTCCAGCAGCATGACTCGTCACCTTGCGTCACGTGGCTCTCCGGCTCTCCGGCTCTGCCTCTGGCGCTGGCTCTGCGCCTCTGCCTGCGCCCGTGCCTCTGCCTGCGCCTGCCGGTCGTCTGGTCAGCTCGTCACGATACGGACCGGCGGTCCACATCGGCAAGGGAAGGCGGCGCAACGCTGGGGAAGGCGAGCCGATGCAGCCCGGCGCGGACCTGGTCGAGGGCCATACCGCGCACGGACACCAGGTAGTCCACGACGTCGGCCCGCAACGCGGTGGACAGGATGTGGGTCAGGTACTCGGTGTCGTCGTGCGGGTGCGTGATCGTGAGCCGCCGCGCAAGCTCGTCCAGCCAGTACCGGCTCGACGAATGCGCGTAGTACGAGTGCGGCACCCGGTGCTCGAGGGCGCGGATCAGGGTGCGGTTGGCCCACACGAAGTCGAACAGCGTGTCGAGCAGGGCGTGCAGCGCCTCCAGCGGCTCACCGCCGGGCCCCACCGGTGGCGGGCCGTGGTGGACGAGCCGGCGCATCGCGGCGGCGCGGGGCAGCAGCACCGCCTCGATCAGGGCCGTGCGGTCGCCGAACCGCCGGAAGATCGTTCCCTTGCCGACCCCGGCGTGGCGGGCGATGTCGTTCATCGACACCTCCTCGACGCCGTCGCGGTCGAACAGCTCCGCGGCCGCCGCCAGGATCGCGGCCCGGTTACGGGCAGCATCGGCTCGCTCCGGTCCGGTCACCCTGCACCCCCTTCTCCATGGTTGACGAGGACGATCTTCCCGCCGACCTCTTGCCGATGTGGACCGCCGGTCCGTATCGTGACGGCCTAGTTCGTACGGCTGGCCGATCACGATGCGACATCCCCTACGCCCCAGGGCGGACCGTGGTGAGGCGTGGTGGTCGCCGGGCGATGATCCGGGGTGCCGGGCACCTGTCACCGGGCGCCCGCCCCGAGTCTGACCAGCACACCGGCATCGGTGCGCCGACAACAGCAGACCAGAAAACGACCGCCGGGGTCGCCCACTTCCCCGACCAGCAGGACCCACCTTCACGACCAGCAGGACACGACCAGCAGGACACGGCCAGCAGGACACACCGCCAGGCGGTGTCGAAGGGATGCGGTGCAGACGGTGAAAGACATCGAGGCCATCGACTTCTTCCGGGGCGACGAGCTCGTCGAGGACCCGTACCCGTACTTTCACGCGCTGCGTAACGAGTGCCCGGTCCGCAAGGAGCCGCATCACGGCGTCGTCATGGTCACCGGCTACGACGAGGCGGTCTCGGTCTTCCACGACTCCGAGCACTTCTCGTCCTGCATCTCGGTGACCGGCCCGTTCCCGGGCTTCCCCGTTCCGCTGGTGGGCGACGACATCTCCGAGCTGATCGAGCGGCACCGCGCCGAGCTCCCGATGAGCGACCAGCTGCCGACCTTCGACCCGCCGGTGCACACCGACCACCGTGCGCTGCTCATGCGGCTGATCACGCCGAAGCGGCTGAAGGAGAACGAGGAGTTCATCTGGCGGCTCGCGGACCGTCTGCTCGACACCTACCTCCCGCCCGGCGAGGGCGAGTTCATCACCGGTTTCGCCGGCCCGTTCGCGCTGCTGGTCATCGCGGACCTGCTCGGCGTGCCGGAGGAGGACCAGGAGGAGTTCATGGACCGGCTGCAGCGCCGGCCGCAGACCGGTGGCGTCGGCGCCACCGGCGACGACCACATGACGCACTCGCCGCTGCAGTTCCTCTACGACCGCTTCAGCACCTACATCGAGGACCGCCGCCGCGACCCGCGCGACGACGTCCTGACGGGGCTGGCGACCGCGACGTTCCCGGACGGCACGGTCCCCGAGGTGATCGACGTCGTGCGGGTCGCCGCCAATCTCTTCTCCGCCGGGCAGGAGACGACCGTCCGGCTGGTCAGCACCGCGCTGAAGGTGATGGCCGAGCGGCCCGAACTGCAGGCGCTGCTGCGCCGCGAGCGTGACCGCATCCCGAACTTCATCGAGGAGACGCTGCGGCTGGAGAGCCCGGTCAAGGGCGACTTCCGGCTCTCCCGCGTCCCGGTCACCGTCGGCGGCGTCGACCTCCCGGCGGGAACCACGGTCATGGTGGTCAACGGCGCCGCGAACCGCGATCCGCAGCGGTTCGCCGACCCCGACACCTTCGACGTCTCCCGGTCGAACGCCCGTCAGCACATCGCCTTCGGGCGTGGCATCCACTCCTGCCCCGGCGCGCCGCTGGCCCGGGCCGAGGCACGGGCCGGCATCGAGCGGCTGCTCGACCGCACCAGCGACATCAAGATCTCCGAGCGCGTGCACGGCCCGGCCGACGCGCGCAACTACCGCTACCTACCGACGTTCATCCTGCGCGGCCTGACCCATCTGCAGCTGGAGTTCACCCCGGCCTGACCCGCCGGCGACGCGACGAGACCAGCAGGCGACGAGACCAGCAACCCGAAGCAAGTGCTCACCCAGACAACGAGGTTTCCGGGAGTACGTCACAAATGTCGTTATCAGGCGCGCGCTACACCAGTTCCACGTCCATCAGCCTCGCCGACGGGTGGAGCTTCGAACGGCTCACTCCGCCGAGCCGGCTGTTCGGCGCCAACGGACTGCGCACCGGCCCCGACGGCCGGGTCTACGTGGCGCAGGTGACCGGTAGCCAGATCAGTGCCCTCGACGTCGAGACCGGAGCGCTGGAGACCATCAGCGCCAAGGGCGGCGACATCATCGCCCCGGACGACCTCGCCTTCGGCCCGGACGGCAACCTCTACGCCACCGAGGTCATGGACGGGCGGGTCAGCGTCCGCGGCGCCGACGGCCGGAGCCGGGTACTGCGCGACGACCTGCCCAGTGCGAACGGCATCACGGTCCATCAGGGCCGGCTGTTCATCAACGAGTGCCGCATCGGCGGACGTCTCATGGAGCTCGACCTGGCCGGCGGCGCGCCCCGGATCCTGGCCGAGGACCTGGCGATGCCCAACGCGATGGAGGTCGGCCCGGACGGCCTCCTGTACTACCCGGTGATGGGCACCAACGACATCTGGCGGATCCACCCCGACGGCGGCGAGCCGGAGCGGGTCGCCGGCGACCTCGGCGTCCCCGACTCGGTCAAGTTCGACGCCGAGGGCTTCATCGTCTCCACCCAGGTCCACAGCGGCCAGGTGCTGCGGATCAACCCGCGCAACGGCGACCGCACCGTGCTGGCCCAGCTGGAGCCGGGCCTGGACAACTGCACCTTCGTCGGGGACCGGCTGTTCGTCTCGAGATTCACCGGTGAGATCACGGAGATCCTCGGCGGTGGCGAGACCCGCACGACGCTGCCCGGCGGGCTGACCTGGCCGCTGGACCTGACCGTCGACGCCGAGGGCAACCTCTACGTCGCCGACGGCACCTTCTTCTACCTGCTGCCCCGCGGCGGCGGACTGCAGACGCTCGGCATGCTGTTCACGCCGAACTACCCGGGCTTCGCGCGCAGCGTCCAGGCGGTCGGCGGGGGCGAGTTCATCGTCGGCACCGCCAGCGGCACGGTGGTGCGCTGGCGCCCGGCCAGCCAGGAGTCGGAGATCCTCGCCGAGGGCCTCGACCAGGTCTACGGCGTCGCCGTCGCCGCGACCGGGGTCATCGCCACCGCCGACTTCGGCACCGGCGAGGTGCTGCTCGTCCGCTCCGGCGGCCAGAAGGAGGTCGCGGCCTCCGGCCTGTCCAAGCCGCTCGGCGTGGCCTTCGCCCCCGACGGCACGCTGCTCGTCTCGGAGTCGGGCGCGGGCCGGGTCGTCGCGATCAGCGGTTCCAAGGTCGAACCGGTGGTCGACAACCTGTCCGACCCGCAGGGCATCCTGGTGCGCGGTGGCCGGCTCTACATCGTCGACGCGGGCAGCAAGGAGCTCATCAGCACCGACCTCAGTGGCAACGACCGGCAGACGATCGCCGGCAACCTGCCGCTCGGCGCCCCGGCCGGCGTGATCCCCAAGCCGCTGCGCGGTATGCAGCCGTTCTCCGGCCCGCAGGGCCCGTTCGCGGGCATCGACGCCGGGCCCGACGGCACGCTGTACGTCTCCGCCGACGCCGAGGGCAGCGTGCTGGCCCTCACCCACGCGGGCTGACCGGCGCCATGACGGACAAGGACTTCTTCGGCCTGGACGGCCGCGTCGTCATCGTCTCCGGCGCGGGCGGCGGCGGCATCGGCACCTCGGTGGCCCGGCTGATCGCCACCGCCGGGGCGACCGTGGTCGCGGTCAGCCGCTCCCAGGAAAACCTCGACACCCATGTCGCCCCGCTCGCGGACGAGGGCCTCGCGGTCATCCCCGTCGCCGCCGACGCCGCCACCGACGAGGGCATCGCCACCGCCCTCGCGGCGGCCGAGCAGGCCAGCGGTGACCTGTACGGCCTGGTCAACATCGCCGGCGGCGCGGGGCCCGCGACCTGGATGCCCGCGACCCGGGTTACCCGCGCGGACTGGCGGGATCTGTTCGCCTGGAACCTGGAGACGATGTTCTTCATGAGCCAGGCGGTCGCCGCCCGGCTGCGCTCGGCGGGCCGCCCCGGCTCGATCGTGTCGCTCTCCTCGATCAGCGGGATGAACTCCGCGCCGCTGCACATCGCCTACGGCACCGCGAAGGCGGCACTGGTCGCCGCGACCCGCACCCTGGCCGTGGAACTGGCCGCCGAGAACATCCGGGTCAACGCGATCGCCCCCGGCGTGACCGCGACCCCGGCCTCGGGCACCTACGTCGACGAGGACCCGGAGCGTGACCTCCGGGCCATCGCGATGGGCCGGCGCGCGCGGCCCGAGGAGCAGGCCTCGGCGATCCTGTTCCTGCTCTCCGAGCTTTCGAGCTACATCACCGGCCAGACGATTCTGGTGGACGGCGGCCTCAACCTGAAGTGGACCCATCTCGGGGCCGACAACACGTCCCTCTTCCTCAAGGACGAGAACTTCCGCGCCGCCATCACGCGCCCGTAGTACCGGCAACCGACGATCACCCCTTTGGTAAACCGACTATCTCCTCACGCGGGTTGGAGAAATGTCATGACGGAAACCGTCGAGAACATCCAGGAACCGGGCGCAGCGGTGCCCCCGGCGCCGGCGGCCGAGCGGTTCTCGGAGCCGCTCACCATCGGTGTGGAGGCGTACCTCTCACCGGAGTACGCCCGCGCCGAGCGCGACAGACTGTGGCGCAAGGTGTGGCAGCAGGCCGGCCGGGTCGAGGAGATCCCCAAGGTCGGCGACTTCCTCACCTACGAGATCCTCGACGACTCGATCATCATCGTGCGTACGGCGCCGGACCGGATCCGCGCTTACCACAACGTCTGCTCGCACCGGGGCCGGCCGCTGGTGGACGTCGCGCCGGGTGCCCACGACGCCCGCGGCCGCAAGCGGCAGTGGGTCTGCGGGTTCCACGGATGGCGGTACAACCTGGACGGCGAGAACACGTTCATCGCCGAGCGCGACGACTGGAAGTGCGGCCTGACCGAGGCGAACACCCGGCTGCCCGAGGTGAAGGTCGACACCTGGGGCGGCTGGCTGTGGATCAACCTGGATCCCGAGGCCGGCCCGCTGCGGGAGTACCTGGAGCCCGCGGCCACCCTGCTCGACCCGTTCCAGCTGCAGAACATGCGGTTCCGGTGGCGCAGGTGGCTCGTCTTCGACTGCAACTGGAAGGTCGCCCTCGAGGCCTTCATGGAGACCTACCACGTGCCGTACACGCACCCGGAGTTCATGAGCTTCGGTGCCTTCCTCGGCTGGTCCCGGGCCCAGGGCATCCACAGCAACATCGGGTACGACGCGCCCAAGAACATGGACGAGAACCAGGCGAAGCTGCGGGTGGGCAGCGGTGCCGACGCGCGGCTGTCCACCGCCGAGCTGCAGAACTTCACCTGGGAGAACGCCAACACCAACACGACGAAGACCCTCGTCGACGTCGCGAACCGGCTGGCCGACGACCTGCCGGAGGGCACCCCGCCGGCCGAGGTGCTCCAGCACTGGCTGGCCACCGCCCGGGCCGAGGACGCCGCCCGCGGCGTGGTGTGGCCGACCGTCGAACCGGCCGCGGTGGGCGCCAGCGGGACGGCCTGGCAGATCTTCCCGAACTTCCAGATCGGCCACGCGCTGAACAACATGCTCTGCTACAGCGCCCGGCCCTACGGCTACGACCCGGACAAGTGCATCTTCGAGGCGGCCGTCTACGAGCTGTTCCCCGAGGGCGAGGAACCGGCGACCGAGTGGGAGTTCACCCCGCCGGACGACCCGGGCTGGCGCACCGTCCTTCCACAGGACTTCTCCAACATGGCCGCGATCCAGCGGGGCATGAAGACCGCCGGTTTCACCGGGCCGAAGCCGAACCCGTACCGCGAGCGCACCGTGGTGAACCTGCACCACAACCTGGCCCGCTACATGGGCACCGGCGAACCGCGCCCGCTCACCTAGAACCTCGTCCAGAACCGCGCCGTCAAAGCCACCTCACCGCGTCACCGATATCACGAACCGAGGACCTCGCATGTCCCAGTGCGCTCCCACCGAGACGCCCGAGATCGACCAGGAAGCCCTCAGAACGAAATACCTTCACGAGCGGGACAGGCGGCTGCGGACCGATGGCCAGCACCAGTACCTGGTCGCCGAGGGCGGTTTAGAGGAGTTCCACACCGCGGACCCGTACATGCCGGTCGTGCCGCGGCTGCCGATCACCGAGGAGATCGAGGTCGCCGTCCTCGGCGGTGGCTTCGCCGGCCTCATCGCCGCGGCCCGGATCAGGCAGGCCGGCGTCGAGGACGTCCGGATCATCGAGCACGCCGGTGACTTCGGCGGGGCCTGGTACTGGAACCGCTACCCGGGCATCCAGTGTGATACCGACAGCTACTGCTACCTGCCGCTGCTCGAAGAGACCGGCTACATGCCGAAGCAGAAGTACGCCTTCGGTGACGAGGCCTACGAGCACTGCCAGCGCATCGGAAAGCATTTCGGCCTCTACGACAAGGCCATCTTCCACACCCTGGTCCGCTCCCTGGAATGGGACTCGGAGATCCGGCGCTGGCGGATCGGCACCAACCGGGACGACGAGATCCTGGCGCGTTTCGTCGTCATGTGCCAGGGGCCGTTCAACAAGCCGAAGCTGCCGGGCATCCCCGGGCTGGAGACGTTCACCGGGCACACCATCCACACCGCCCGCTGGGACTACGAGTACTCCGGTGGCACCCTCAGCGGCGGGCTGGACAGGCTCGCCGGCAAGAAGGTCGCGGTCGTCGGCACCGGCGCCAGCGGTGTGCAGGTCATCCCGCACATCGCGAAGGCGGCGGAGCACCTGTACGTCCTGCAGCGCACGGCGTCGTCCATCGACGAGCGCGGTGACGTGCCGACCGACCCGGAGTGGGCCGCGTCGCTGCAGCCCGGCTGGCAGGCCGAGCGCCAGCGCAACTTCCACACCGCCGCGTTCGAGGCCTTCGGGCCGGGCCAGCCGGACCTCGTCTGCGACGGCTGGACCGAGATCAGCCGCAACCTGGCCGCGCATCTGGACGCCACCAGCGGCTGGGCGGCGCTCGCCGATCCCGCGAAGTTCGTGGAGCTGCGGGAGACCGTCGACTACCAGGTCATGGAGCGGCTGCGCGCGCGCATCGACGAGATCGTCGAGGACCCGGCGACGGCCGAGATCCTCAAGCCGTACTACCGCTTCCTGTGCAAGCGGCCCTGCTTCAACGACCAGTACCTGCCGACGTTCAACCGCCCGAACGTCACCCTGATCGACGTCGCCGACACGAAGGGCGTCGAGCGGATCACCGAGAAGGGCTTCGTCGCGCACGGCGTCGAGTACGAGGTCGACCTCATCGTCTTCGCCAGCGGCTTCGAGATCACCACCGACCTCGACCGCCGGTTCGGCATCGCGCCGTACGCCGGCCGGGACGGCCTCTCGCTCTACGACAACTGGGGCGAGGGCTACCGCACGCTGCACGGCATCATGACCCACGGGTTCCCGAACCAGTTCTTCACCGGGTTCGTCCAGGGCGGCGTCACCGCCAGCACGACGCAGATGTTCGTGCAGCAGGCCGACCACATCGCGTACGTCATCTCCACCGCGCTCGAGCGCGGCGCCACCTCGGTGGAACCGACCCTCGAGGCGCAGGACGCCTGGGTCTCGACCATCCGGGCCGGCGCGATCGACAACAGCAACTTCGAGCGGGAATGCACGCCCGGCTACTACAACAGCGAGGGCGAGAAGAAGCGCCGCTCGCATCTGGGCGACCCCTACTGGCCCGGCTTCTACGTGCTGGAGGACCTGTTCAAGGCCTGGCGCGACACCGGTGAGCTCGAAGGCCTCGTCCTCGACAAGTGACCGGGCCAGCACTCGCCATGCGCGTCAGGAAGGAGCACTGATGTCGGAACTGCGCTTTGACGGTCGGGTCGCGGTGATCACCGGCGCCGGCCGGGGCCTGGGCCGGGCCTATGCGCTGCTGCTCGGGTCCAGGGGGGCCAAGGTCGTCGTCAACGACCTGGGCGGAACCATGCGCGGCGACGGGGCCGACAACGGGCCCGCCGACGAGGTCGTCAAGGAGATCATCGCCGCCGGCGGCGAGGCGGTCGCCTCGCTGGACTCGGTCGCGACCGCCGAGGGCGGCCAGGCGATCATCCAGACGGCGCTCGAGCACTACGGCCGGATCGACATCCTGATCCACAACGCCGGCAACGTGCGCTACGCGCCGCTGACGGAGATGACGTACGAGGACTTCGACGCGGTGCTCGACGTCCATCTGCGTGGTGCCTTCCACGTGGTCCGGGCCGCCTTCCCGGTGATGGCCGAGGCCGGCTACGGCCGGATCGTGCTGACCTCGTCCATCGGGGGGCTGTACGGCAACAAGGCGGTGGCCAACTACGGGACCGCCAAGGCCGGCATCATTGGGCTGACGAACGTCGCCGCGCTAGAGGGCGCCGAGCACGGCATCACCTGCAACGCCATCGTCCCCGGCGCGCTGACGCGGATGGCCGAGGGCATCGACACCTCGGCCTACCCGCCCATGGGCCCGGAGCTCGTCGCCCCGGTGGTGGGGTGGCTCGCGCACGAGTCCTGCTCGATCACCGCCGAGCTGCTGGTGGCGATCGCGGGACGGATCGCCCGCGCGTTCGTCGCGGAGACCCCCGGGGTGTACCAGCCGTCCTGGACGATCGACCAGGTCGCCGAGCGGATCGAGGAGATCCGGGACAGCAGCGACCCCTGGGTCCTCCCGGTCGTCCCGTCCGCCCACGTCGACCACATCGTGCGGAGCTTCGCGATGGCGACCGCAACCGCGCCCACGGACTGACTGCAAGACGGACTTACTGAAAGGGGGAAGGGGATCCCGGGCCGGTCGTCGACGACCGGCCCGGCCCCCTGACTACCAATGGGTGTGAAAGTCTACGAGCGCATTCTCGACCTTTTCGAGGCCGAGGGTATCAACACCATCTTCGGCATTCCCGACCCGAACTTCGTGCACATGTTCCACCTCGCCGAGGAGCGCGGCTGGAACGTGGTCGCGCCGCATCACGAGGAGTCCGCCGGTTTCATGGCGGAGGCGGTCTCGCGGATGACCGGCAAGGCCTCGGTGTGTATCGGGACCCTCGGCCCGGGTGTGGCGAACCTCGCCGGCGCGATGATGTGCGCCAAGGTCGAGAACTCGCCGGTCATCTTCCTCGGTGGGCAGCGGGCCCGGATCACCGAGCAGCGGGTCCGCCGCGGCCGCATCCAGTTCGTGAAGCAGGCCGAGCTGTTCGATCCGTCGGTGAAGTACAACGCCAGCATCGAGTACGCCGACCAGACCGACGAGGTGATCCGGGAGGGCCTGCGCAAGGCCCTGTCAGGCACTCCGGGCCCGGTCTACATCGAATACCCCTCCCACGTCATCCTGGAGGAGCTCGATGTTCCCGCGCCGCTGCCTCCTTCGGCCTACCGCCTGGTCAACCAGACCGCCGGCCAGGACCGGATCGACGCCGCCGCCGCGGCCATCCGCGCCGCCAGCCAGCCGATCCTGCTGGTCGGCCACGGTGTGCACACGGCGCGGGCCGGAGAGTCGGTGAAGGCGCTGGCGGATCTGATGGCCGCCCCCGCCATCCAGACCTCCGGCGGCACCTCGTACATCAGGGGCCTGGAGGACCGCACCTTCCCCTACGGCTTCTCGCCGTCGGCGGTCGACGCGGTGGTGAAGTCCGACCTGGTGGTGGCGATCGGCACCGAGCTCGGCGAGCCCGTCCACTACGGGCGGGGCCGGCACTGGCTCGCGAACGAGGCGAACCGCACCTGGATCCTCATCGAGCAGGACCCCGAGGCCATCGGCGTCAACCGCCCGATCGACGTCCCACTGGTCGGTGACCTGCGCGCGATCGTCCCGCAGCTGGTCGAGGCGCTGAAGGACACCCCGCGCACCGCCACGCCGGAACTCGCGGAGTGGATCAAGCAGGACGCCGACCGGCTCGCGGAGCTGGCCCAGACCGCGCCGTCGGGCCTGTCCCCGGTGCACCCGGCCCGCCTGATCGTCGAGGCGACCAAGGCGTTCCCGTCGGACGGCATCATGGTCCGTGACGGCGGCGCGACCACGATCTTCGGCTGGACCTACTCGCAGGCCAAGCCGAACGACGTGATGTGGAACCAGAACTTCGGCCACCTGGGCACCGGCCTGCCCTACGCCGTCGGCGCCGGCGTCGCGGCCGGCGGCAAGCGGCCGATGATGCTGATCACCGGCGACTCCTCCTTCCAGTTCCACATCGCCGAGCTGGAGACCGCCGCCCGGCTCAACCTGCCGCTGGTCTGCGTCGTCGCCGTCGACTACGCCTGGGGCCTGGAGGTCGGCGTCTACAAGCGGACCTTCGGCCAGGGCTCGCTGGAGACAGGCACCCACTGGAGCACGAACACCCGCCTGGACAAGGTCGCCGAGGGCTTCGGGTGCTACGGCGAGTACGTCGAGCGCGACGAGGACATCGCGCCCGCCATCAAGCGCGCTTACGCCAGCGGAAAGACGGCCGTCATCCACGTCGCCGTCGATCCGAAGGCGAACTCGGAGGAAATGCCGAGCTACGACGAGTTCCGCACCTGGTATGCGGAAGGCACCCAGTGACGGGCGTCACACATCATCCCTATGATGGCCGTTCGCATACTTCAGGCTCAGGAGAGGGGTTCGTCCGGTTATGCGTGAAGCACTGAAGTTCTACATCGGCGGGGAATGGGTTGACCCGGCCCAGTCCGGAACCTTCGACGTGGTGAATCCCGCCACCGAAGAGGTCGCCGGAAAGGTGGCCGCGGGTTCCGCCGCGGACGTCGACCGTGCCGTCGCCGCCGCGAAGGCCGCGTTCCCGGGCTGGTCGGCGACCACCAGCGAAGAGCGGATCGCCCTGCTGGAAAACATTCTCGACATCTACCAGAAGCGCATCCCGGATCTCGCCGCGGCGCTGACGGAGGAGATCGGAGCACCGGCCGCGCTCGCCGGCGGCTTCCAGATGGGTCTCGGTGCCGGCCACCTCACCACCGCGATCGAGGCCCTGAAGACGTTCGAGTTCGAGGAGGTCCGCGGCCCCTCGTTGATCGCACGGGTGCCGATCGGGGTCTGTGGCCTGATCACGCCGTGGAACTGGCCGGTGAACCAGATCCTGGTGAAGCTCATCCCGGCGCTGGCCACGGGTTGCACCACCGTGCTCAAGCCGTCGGAGAACTCGCCGTTCACCGCGCAGATCCTCGCCGAGATCCTCGACGCCGCGGGCGTCCCGGCCGGGGTGTTCAACCTCGTGCAGGGCGACGGCCTCGGTGTGGGAGTTCCGCTGTCGGTCCACCCGGACGTCGCCATGATCTCCTTCACCGGCTCCACCCGCGCCGGGATCGAGATCGCCCGCAACGCCGCCCCCACGGTCAAGCGGGTCACCCAGGAGCTCGGCGGCAAGGGCCCCAACATCGTCCTGGACGACGACGCCTTCGCCGAGAACGTCGGCAAGGGCGTGGCCGGCGTGATGCTCAACTCCGGTCAGACCTGCAGCGCGGCGACGCGGATGCTGGTGCCGGCGTCCCGGATGGACGAGGCCGTCGCGATCGCGCGCGCGGCTGCCGAGGCGACCACGGTCGGTGACCCCACCACCGACGTCGCCATCGGCCCGGTGGTCTCGGGCGCCCAGTTCGACAAGATCCAGGCACTGATCCAGAAGGGCATCGACGAGGGCGCGACGCTCGTCGCCGGCGGCACCGGGCGCCCGGACGGCCTGGCGAAGGGCTTCTACGTCCGGCCCACCGTCTTCGCCAACGTCGACAACGACATGACCATCGCCCGCGAGGAGATCTTCGGGCCGGTGCTGACGATCCTCGGATACACGGACGTCGACAACGCGGTCGAGATMGCCAACGACTCCGAGTACGGCCTCGGCGGCGCCGTCGCCGGGGCGGACCTCGACCAGGCCCGTGCCGTGGCCCGCAGGCTTCAGGTCGGCTGGGTCGTGATCAACGACGGATTCGACTTCGGTGCCCCCTTCGGCGGCGTGAAGAAGAGCGGAAACGGCCGTGAATGGGGCCCGCTCGCCTTCGACGAATACCTCGAGACCAAGGCAATCGTCGGCTATCAGTAGGCGCCCTGCCGCTCCTTTCGCTTCGTCTCTTGTGAGCGTGAGGGACGGGCAGGGCCGGACAACGCGCGCCGTGCCGTGGGAAGACCCGCGGCACGGCGCCGATGGTGTGGTGCGGCACTGAAACGTGCCCCCGTCGCGGGGGTCACGCAAACGCTCAGCCTTTTCCGTCGTCGACCCGGAACCGCGGCATCGCTGACCGTGGTCCGTGGGCGGTGCGGCGGAGAAGGCTAACCTGTGAGAAAGGGCTTGGGTTCTCCGATGTTCTCTGCGATCCTCATCGAAAAGGGTGAGTCCGGTCAGTCCGTCAGCGTCACCAGCCTGGACGAGGCGGCGCTTCCGGAAGGCGACGTCACCGTCGAGGTCGAGTACTCGACGCTGAACTACAAGGACGGCCTGGCCATCACCGGCAAGCTGCCCGTGGTGCGGAAGTTCCCGATGGTGCCCGGCATCGACCTGGTCGGCGTCGTCACCGACAGCTCGCATCCGGCCTGGAAGCCCGGCGACCGGGTCGTGCACAACGGCTGGGGCGTCGGCGAGACGCACTGGGGCGGCCTCGCCCAGCGCGCCCGCCTCAAGGGCGACTGGCTGGTGCCGCTGCCGTCCGCGTTCACCCCCCGCCAGTCGATGGCGATCGGCACCGCCGGCTACACCGCGAGTCTCTGCGTGGACGCCCTGCTGAGGTTCGGCGTCCGTCCCGAGCAGGGCGAGGTGCTGGTGACCGGCGCGACCGGCGGCGTCGGCAGCGTCGCGGTGGCCCTGCTCACCAAGGCGGGGTTCAAGGTCGCGGCGGCGACGGGGAAGGCCTCGGAGGCCGACTACCTCGCCGAGCTCGGTGCGGTCACGGTGCTGGACCGCGCGGAGCTGTCCGAGAAGGGCAAGCCGATGCAGAGGGAGCGCTGGGCCGGCGTCGTCGACACCGTCGGCAGCCAGACCCTGGCCAACGCCACCGCGCAGACCCGCTACGGCGGTGCCATCGCCGCCTGCGGCAACGCCCAGGGCATGGACTTCCCCGCCTCGGTCGCGCCGTTCATCCTGCGCGGGGTGTCGTTGCTCGGGATCGACAGTGTGATGGCGCCGTCCACTCCGCGCCTGGCCGCCTGGTCGCGGCTCGCGGCGGACCTGGACCCGAAGGCGCTGGAGCTGATCGCCGAGGAGATCGCGCTGGGTGACGTCATCGCCGCCGCCGACCAGCTGCTCGACGGCAAGGTCCGCGGCCGCATCGTCGTCGACGTCAACCGGTAGCAGGGGAGCACGCAGAGCATGAGCGAGGCATTGGAGAACCCCGAGGCCCTCGAACTGGACCTCACCGACGTCGAGCACCGGGTGGGCAAGCCCATCGGCGGCGGGCAGCTGTGGGAGCCGTGCCAGGCGAGCGACATCCGCCGCTGGGTGATGGCGATGGACTACCCCAACCCGGTGCACTGGGATGAGCAGTTCGCGAAGAAGACCAAGTTCGGTGGGATCATCGCGCCGCAGTCGATCGCCGTCGGGCTCGACTACGGCCACGGCGCGGCCCCGGCCTGCGTGGGCTACATCCCCGGCAGCCACCTGATCTTCGGCGGCGAGGAGTGGTGGTTCTACGGCACCCGGGTGCGGGTCGGCGACAAGCTCTACCAGAAGCGCCGGTTCCACGACTACAAGGTCGCCGAGACCAAGTTCGCCGGGCCGACGATGTTCTCCCGCGGCGACACCGTGCACCACAACCAGGTCGGTGACCTGGTCGCCCGCGAGCGCTCGACCGCCATCCGCTACCTCGCCGCCGAGGCGGAGAAGCGTGGCATGTACGAGAGCCAGCTCGGCGAGATCAAGCGCTGGACGCAGACCGAGCTCGCCGAGATCGACAAGCTGCGTCACTCCTGGCTGCTGTCGAACCGGGACGGTGTGTCCCCGGCGTTCGAGGAGGTGAAGATCGGCGATGTGCTGCCGCGCCGCGTCATCGGCCCGCACAGCATCGCCAGCTTCACCACCGAGTACCGGGCGTTCCTGTTCAACATCTGGGGCACCTTCGGCTGGGTCGCGCCGCCCGGCATCGAGGACCCCTGGGTCTACCAGGACCCGGGCTGGACCGAGGGCTTCGGCTTCGACGAGGAAGGCGCCAAGATCGACCCGCGGCTGCGGGACGGCCTCTACGTCGGCCCGTCGCGCGGCCACATCGACGCCGACCGCGCCAGCGACGTCGGCATGGCCCGCGCCTACGGCTACGGCGCCACGATGGGCGCCTGGTGCACCGACTACCTCGCCTACTGGGCCGGCCACGAGGGCATGGTCCGCCACACCAGGGCGAGCTTCCGCGGGCCGGCGTTCGAAGGGGACGTCACCTACTTCGACGCCGAGGTCGTCGGCAAGGAGGAGGGCTCCGTCTGGGGTGTCCCGCTGGTCCAGGTGCGGCTGCGCCTGACCAACCAGGAGGGCGTCCTGCTCGTGGACTGCACTGCGGAGGTCGAGCTCCCGTACGCCGCCGAGCGCGAAGTCACCGGGGACTGAGCCGAATGACCACGGTGAACGCGAACGACTCCACCTGGTTACCGTCCGTCGTTTCGGGTCCGCCGCTGGCCGAGGAGCCGGGCCTGGGGTCGCTGACCCTGCCCGGCTTCCTCCGGGAGGTCACCGCGACCTACGGTGACCGCGAGGCCCTGGTGTGGCGCACGGCCGACGGTGTCGAGCGCTGGACCTACACCCAGCTGTGGGACCGCGCGGTCGAGGTCGCCAGCGCCCTGCGCGCCGTCGGCGCCGGCAAGGACTCCCGGGTCGGCGTCCTCATGACGAACCGCCCGGAATGGATCTCGGCGGTCTTCGGGGTCACCCTCGCCGGCGGGGTCGCCGTCGTGCTCAGCACCTTCTCGACGGCGGCCGAGCTCGAGCACCTGCTGCAGGTCTCCGGGACGTCGGTGCTGCTGTTCGAGCAGATGGTGGTGAAGAAGGACTTCGCGGCCGTGCTGACGGAGCTCGAGCCGGAGATCGGCAAGGCCCTCCCCGGCGAGCTCCAGTCCGCCCGCTTCCCGTTCCTGCGCCGCCTCGCCGTGATCGGTGGGCCGGGCGCAGCCGGCGGGACGGGTGCACCGGGTGCGGTGGATGGCGCGGGTGGCGCGATCGAGTCCTGGGCGGACTTCCTGGCCCACGGGCGTGACGAGCCGCGGGAGCTGGTGGAGGCGACCGCGGCGTCGGTGGCACCCAGCGATCTGGCGGCGCTGTTCTTCTCCTCCGGCACCACCAGCAAGCCGAAGGGCATCCTGAACTCGCACCGGGGCATCGCCATCCAGCTGTGGCGGTTCCGGCGCATGTACCGGTTCGAGCCGTCGGACGACCTCCGCAGCTGGGCCGCCAACGGCTTCTTCTGGTCGGGCAACTTCGGCATGGTCCTGGGCTCCACCTTCTCCACCGGTGGGTCGGTCGTCCTGCAGGCGACGATGGTCCCCGAGGAGTCGCTGGAGCTCATGCAGGCGGAGCGGGTCAACTTCCCGTTCGCCTGGCCGCACCAGTGGGCGCAGCTGGAATCGGCGCCCAACTGGAAGGACGTCGACCTCAGCGCCATGCGGTTCGTCGACGCCGCCACCGCGCTCGCCCGCCACCCCACCGTGTCGGCGAACTGGCACGAGCCGGGCCACGCCTACGGCAACACCGAGACCTTCACGCTCACCACCTGCTTCCCGGCGAACACCCCGCCCGAGACGCACCGGGACAGCAGCGGCCCGGCCCTGCCCGGGGTGACCGTCAAGATCGTCGACCCGCTGACGGGCCAGGTGCTGCCGCGCGGCGAGCAGGGCGAGATCTGCGTCAAGGGCCCGACGCTCATGCTCGGCTACCTCGGCATCCCGCTGGACGAGACCCTCGACGCCGAAGGCTACTTCCGGACCGGCGACGGCGGCTATCTCGACGATGACGGCCTGCTTTTCTGGAAGGGCCGGCTGAACGACATCATCAAGACCGGCGGTGCCAACGTCTCGCCCCGTGAGGTCGACGAGGCACTGAAATCCTGTCCCGGGGTGAAGGTCGGCCTCACCGTCGGCGTGCCGCACGAGACCCTCGGCGAGATGGTGGTCGCCTGCGTCGTTCTCCACGACGGCGCGGATGTCAGCGCGGAGGAGATCCGCGGGTTCCTGCGGGAGCGGCTGGCGAGTTACAAGGTCCCGCGCCAGGTCCTTTTCTTCGACGAGGCCGACATCACCCTCACGGGCACCGCGAAGGTGAAGACCGCCGACCTGCGCAAGCTGGCCGCGGACCGCCTGGAAAGCGTGGGAGTTCTTTAGAAGCGCGGGAGTTCTCTGGATTCGGGAGTGTTCTGAGAAAGGAGCCGTGACGATGGCTGCTCTGGTCACCGAGAAGCTGGGGGAGTACGTCGGGGCGGAGGTCCTGGACGCCGACGCGGATCGCCTGCTGCACGACGAGGACCTGCCCCAGGCATGCCTGGAGGCGTTGGAGGAGCATGGCGTTCTGCTCTTCCGCGAGCTGAATCTCGACTATGCCACCCAGGTCGCGTTCTGCCGGCGGCTCGGCGAGCTGCTGTCTTTTCCGAAGACGCCGCCGCTGGACTTCCCGGAGATCATGGAGATCAACTGGGATCCGGCGAACCCGCGGTCGGACTATTTCCGCGGGAACACCGCCTGGCACATCGACGGGGCGCTCGATCCGGGCAATCCGCCGAAGGCTTCGGTGATGAGCGGCGGCGTGGTCACCGACAGCGGCGGTGAGACGGAGTTCGCCAGCACCTACGCCGCCTACGACAGCCTTTCCGCCCAGGAGAAGGAGGAGTTCGGCCGGCTGCGTGTCATTCACACGCTGGAGGCGATCCTGCGGCCGGCCTACCCGAATCCGACCCCGGAGCAGCGGGCCGACTGGGCGAAACGCCCGGCGAAGGAGCACCCGCTGGTGTGGCGGCACGAGTCCGGGCGCCGCTCCCTGGTGTTCGGGTCGACGACGTCCCATATCGCCGGCATGGACGAGGCGCAGGGCCGGGCGCTGCTTGACGAGCTGGAGCGGCGCGCCACCACACCGGACCGGGTGCTCCAGCACACCTGGAAGCAGGGCGACATGGTGATCTGGGACAACCGCGGTCTGGTCCACCGCGTTCGCCCGTTCGATCCGGACGTGCCCCGCCGGATGTACCGGACGACCCTCGCCGGCGACGAGCCGATCCAGTGAACGTGGACACAGTGAACGTGGACACGGCGAACGTGGACACGGCGCGCGCGCGCACGGCCATCGTCACGGGCGGCGCCTCGGGGATCGGGCTGGCGATCGCCCGCCGGCTCGCCCGGGACGGGGCGAGCATCGCGATCTTCGACATCGACGGCGAGGCCGCCGCGGCCGCGGCGGCCTCGATCGAGGCCGCCGGTGGCCGGGCCCGCGGCTACCCCGTCGACGTCACGGACCGGGCCGCCATCGACACCGGGGTCGAGCGGACGCGTGACGAACTCGGCCGGCCGACGATCCTGGTGAACAACGCCGGTATGACACCGGCCAGCCCCTTCCTCGACCTCAGCTTCGAGACCTGGAGCCGGTCGATCTCCATCAACCTGGACAGCGTCTTCCACTGCTGCCAGGCGGTGCTCCCCGCCATGCTGGAGGAGGGCTGGGGGCGCATCGTGAACATCTCTTCGTCCAGCGTCCACAGCGGCTCCCCGAGGCTGGGCGCCTACGTCTCGGCGAAGTCGGGGGTGGTGGGCCTGACGAAGGTCCTCGCGCTCGAGTTCGGCCCGCGGGGCATCACCGTCAACACGATCCCGCCGGGCTTCATCGACACCCCGATGCTGCGCGACGCGGAGAAGAACGGCGTGATGAACGTCGAGCAGCAGACCGCGAAGACCCCGGTCGGCCGGATCGGCCAGCCGGAGGACGTCGCGGCGGCGTGTGCGTTCCTCGTTCGTGAGGAGGCCGGCTACATCACCGGCCAGGTCTTCGGTGTGAACGGCGGCCGCAACACCTGACCCAGGCCTGCGCCCCAGCCCCGCCTCTCAACGCCAGCTAGGCGGTCACGGAGGTGGGGCTGGGGTCGTCGGTGGCCGTGGGCCGTCCAACGGACCCGCCAGACCCGGTGGATGCCGCAGGTCCCGATGGCCCCGCGGAACCAGTCCGGAGGGAGCGCTGGCCGGCGCCCGTGGGGAGTGTGAGAGCGACCAGACCGGCGACAACGGCGATCACGGCCCCCAGGGCCAGGCACACCCTGATCCCGGTCAGCGACGGTGCGGTGGCGGTGCCGAGGGGGACTGTCAGGTGGGCGAGAACGACCGCGACGACGGCACTCGCCGTCGACATCCCGATCGCGCGTGACAGGCTGTTCAGCGCGTTGGCGGACGCGCTTTGCGAGGGGGGTACAGCACCCATGATCAGCGCCGGCATGGCCGCGTAGGCGAACGAGACGCCGCAGCTGTTCACCAGACTGAACACCGTCACTCCGACGGGGGAGCCGAGCAGCCCGAGGCCGCCGACATGTGCGGCGGCCATCACCCCCGTGCCGAGGAGCAGGGTCACCTTCGGTCCGCGCGCGGCGGTGAGCCGCGCGGTCAGCGGTGCGATGGCCATCATCGCCAGCCCTCCAGGCGCCATCCACAGGCCGGCGGCCAGCATCGACTGTCCGAGGCCATAGCCGGTCCCCCCGGGCAGCTGCAGCACCTGGGGCGCGACCAGGGTGATGATGTACATCGCGAAGCCGACGATCAGCGCGCACAGGTTGGTCAGCAGGACCGGCCGCTGGGCACTTGCCCGCAGATCGACCAGCGGCGCGGCTACTCGGATCTCGAAGGCGCCCCACAGGACGAGCACGACGACGGCCGTGCCGAGCAGGGACAGCGTCGTCACGCTGCCCCAGCCCCAGCTGCTGCCCTTGGTGATGGCCAACAGCATGGCGAGCAGCCCCGCGGTGAGGCCGAGCGCGCCGACGATGTCGAACCGCCCGACCGCCCGCACCGGCGACTCGGGAACCGCGACCCGTACCAGCACGGCGAACACCGCCCCGGAGCCGGCGCACAGCCAGAACAGCACATGCCAGTCGGCGGCCTGCGCGATCAGCGAGGAGATCGGCAGGCCGAGCGCGCCGCCGACCCCGAAGGACGAGCTCATGAGGGCGATCGCGCCCGGCAGCCGGGCTGGCGGCAGAACGTCACGCATGATGCTGATGCCGAGCGGGACCGCCGCCATCCCCACGCCCTGCAACGCCCGCCCGGCGGTCACCGGTACCAGCGCGCTGGTGAGTGCGCAGATCGAGGAGCCGACGACCATCACCCAGGTGCAGGCGATGAGCACCCGCCGCTTTCCGTGCAGGTCACCGAGCCGCCCCGCCACCGGCATGGCGACCGCCCCGGCCAGCAGCGTCGCGGTGATCGCCCAGGAGGCGTCCGCCGCTGACGAGGTGTGCAACAGCGCCGGCAGCGTCGGGATAAGAGGCACGATGACCGTGCCCATGATCGTGACGACGACGCCGGCACCGGCGAGCGCCAGCACAATCGCCCGGACGGAGGCGTCGGAGACAGGCTGGACCGGGGCGGCCTGGCTGGAACCCACGAGGATCGCTCACCTTCATGGCCGGCGCTGGTGGACCACCGACCAGCTGGACCGCCGACCTTCGCGCAAGCAAGCCTAGAGGCAAACCGATATGTCAGGCATCCGGTTAGGTGTCCGCCCTGCTGGTATGTCTGCTGGTCTGTCTGGTTTCCTGCCTCTCAGGCGTCCTCGTCCGACATCCAGTGCACGAAGCGCTGGAGGGGGAACATCGCGTCGTGCGGGCCGCCCTCCACGTGCTTCGCGGCGCCGCCGATGCGCACCACCCGCTGGGCTCCCGCGCTGGCGAGCCGGTCGCGCATCGCCCGTTTGAGCTCCGGCGGATACATACCGATGGTCTGGGTCGCGACGTTCACGAACCGGACGGCCTGGTCGATCGAGTCCAGGTGCACGACGTTGACCGTCTTGTTGCTCGGGTGGAACTCCACCGGGTCGGAGGTCAGCACCACCAGGCCGCGGCCGTCGGGGCGCCCCCACACCTTGACCTCGTCGTCGAGCACCTGAAGCATCTGGATCTCGTCGCGCAGGTCGCCAGGCAGCGGATGCGCCGTCTCTGACGCGGTCTCGCGGTCCACCCCGAGGCGCGACTGCAGTCGTGCGCAGAACGTCTCGATGCCGGAGCGCTCACCCGCGACGAAGATGAAGCGGCTGGCCAGGCAGGCCTCCTGGTTGAAGACCGACACATCGACCGCGGCCGCCTCGGCGACCGCGTCGATGACGGCGTCGGAGGTGAAGGTCTCCGGCCCGAGGATCGAGATCGACGTCTTCGGGTCGAACGAGACCAGCTGCAGCCCCGGCCCCAGATACTTGATCACGTTGTTGATGGCGTCGCCGCCGCCCCAGGCGACGATCCGGTCGAAGAACTGCGGCCGGTAGAGCGTCCGCTCGATCCGCTCGTCGCCGCCACGCCAGTACACCGCGGACATCGACCGCACGACCGGATGGTCGGGGTCGACCTCGGCCATCGTCCGCAGCATCGCGACGCAGGTGAACGGGTCGCTCGAGGGCATCTTGAAGACGTTGACCGCCTTGACGAGCGCGCCCTGCGCGATCGAGGAGATGCAGCCGGTCGGCGAGTTGCCGGCCAGCATGTGGATCATCCGGGGTGGGAAGGCACGTAGCGCGCCGTGCTGGCCGTGGTGGTCGGTCCGCTCGACCCAGCCGTCGAGCGCCGCCGGGTTGGCGAAGTTGGTCTCGATGCTGGACCACAGCGCCCGCTTCGTCAGCCGCAGGCGTGCGGAGCGGAACAGGTTCTCGATCACCCGGCGCGGCAGCGGGTTGGTGGCGGCGATGAGATCCGCGGCCCGCTGCAGGTGGGCGTTCTCCTCCAGTACCAGCCGCTCACCGCAGGCGACGAGGAAGTCGATGATCTCCTCGATCGGCACGTCGAGCAGCGGTGGCAGCTCCCGGCGCGGCGTCACCAGGTCGTCGAGCACGATCTCGGGCGTCGCGAACTCGACGCCGAGGTCACGGGACCGGTAGTGCACCGCGCCACCGGGGACCACCCGCCCCCGCACGAAGTGATCGACCCGGATGACCTCGGTGGCCTTTGTTGCGGTTGCCGGGCCGGTTTCGGTGGTCGTCATGACAGCCCCCGGACGTAGGCGTCGACGGTGCCGGCGCAGCCGATCTTGTCGTCGCCTTCGAGGTCGGCGTAGCGGGTGATGTCGTCCCGCACGCTGGGGCTCGCGTTGCCGCAGGCACACGGGTCGAGGTCCAGCGAGATCCGGTCACCGGTCACCACGCCGCCCCACCGGCCGTCGAGCGACAGGTCGAAGAACGCCGCGCGGCCCTGCACCTCGCCCGATTCGTGCGGAAGCAGAACGTCGCCATCGGAGTCGAGCACGAACGGCACGACCCACGGCGGCACGTGGTAGCGGCCACCGGCGGCGCAGCGCGGCATGCCCGAGTTCAGCTCCTGCATGCCGTACATCTGGAACCTGCGGCCGGCGGGGATGTTGAAGGTCTCGTAGACGTACTCCTGGTAGTCCGGTGGGAGCTTGGCCCGCTTGAGACCGCCGCCGACGTAGATGCAGTTGTCCGGGTTGAAGTCCGAGCCGCTGTAGCCCATCTCGCGCACCATTCCGGCTACGAGGTACAGCGCGTTCCACATGCCGGCGAGGTACAGCTTGTCTGCGCGGGATGCGACGACGTGCTCGGCGGCCTTGACGTAGGCGGTCTGGAGTGTCTGCTCGCGCTCCCGCGAGGTCGCCTCGAAGTCGGCGATCTCGTCCGGTCGGGCGGTGCCGTCCGCGATCGCCTTGCGCAGGACGACCATCTTCGTCATCTGGCCGATCGTGATCGGTGGCATGGGCAGCGTGAACGGTTCGAGGCGCGGGTCACCGAACGCGGCCTGCTGGGCGTCGCGCGCGTTGAGGTTCTTGGCGACGGCGGCGGTGGGCGCGATGCCGATCATCCTGCGGTCACGCTCGGGTCGCACTCCGGATCCCCACGCGAAGACGCCGACCGTGTCCAGGCGCGACCACGCCATGTCCTGCTCAGAGGCGATCATCATCGCGGACTTGCCGGTCGTTCCGCTCGAACATGAGATGTAGTGCCCCACCGCCTCGTAACGGGCGATCCAGTCGTCCATGTCGACGACGTCCGAGGTGTCGATCGGCGTGAGCGGGTGTGCTGACACGGTGCCGAGCCACCTGCCCAGCCGATCCCACCTCCGCTCGCTCAGGAAGCTCTCCGGGTAGCTCTTGTACGCGGTGTGCGGGAACAGCAGCCCGACCGCGTCCGCCCGGGAGCGGATCTCGCTGATGCCCGCCTCCCTCGCGCGGAACGCGAGTAACCGGATCCGCTCCCGGCGTTCCTGGAACAGCTCGTTCATCGCCTCGACCTGCGTCTCGCGGAGATCCGCGTACGGGATCGCGAAGCGCTCCTCCGACTGGACCAGCCCTGTCAGACGCTCGACTGCCGCACTCACCCTGGGCCCTCTCCCTTCCGGAACGTTTTTACTAGACTCGCGGGTCTAGTTTCTGATGTCAAGGTCCGGGCTGTCGCGCGGCCTGCGGAGGGGGGTCTCAGCCGGCCGGGAGGTGTTCCTCGCCTGAGATGTAGTCGTGCGGGTGGACGGTGAACCTGGTGCCGAGTGGGCTCGTCCAGGTGAACGTGCCGGGGCGTGGCTGGCGGACGATCCAGGGACGGTCGGGGTGATGGCGCAGGCGGTGGTGCTTGAGGCAGAGCGGCCCGAGGTTGTCGACGATCGTGGGCCCGCCGGCGGCGTAGGGCGTGGTGTGGTCGGTGTCGGTGCGGGTGGCGCGGCGGGTGCAGCCGGGGTGGACGCAGATGCGGTTGCGGGCACGTACATGCCGGACCTGGGCGGGGCTGGGGTGGCGCCGGTCGGCGACCTCGATCAGCGCCCCCTGCGGATCAACGAGCATGCGCCGCCAGGTGGAGGTCGGGCGCATCGCCAGGTCCCGGGCGATGTCGGCAGGTATGGGACCGAAGCCCGGGATCTCACCGGGCTCCTCGCCCAGCCCGAGCAGGGCTGTGATCGGAACGATGACCTGGACGTCGCAGGGCAGCGAGCGCAGCGGTGTGCGGCCGGTGATGCGGTCGACGAGGGTGTCTGCGCGGATCTGGTCGCGGGTGCGCTGGTCGTCCGCATCGCGGGTACGGATGATCTCATCGGCGATCTGGTTGAGCTGGTTGTCGCAGGCCGCGGCGTCCTCCGCGGGCAGTAGCGCGGACAGGGTGCTGGTGGCGTCGTCGCCGGGGTGGAGCCGGACGTGATGGCCCTTGCGGCGTTCCGCGGCACGCTCGGCGGCGCCGCCGGGGTCGACGTTGAGCACGGCGCGACGGCAGGCGGCACCGAACGCGCCCCGGTTGCGTCGCGGCCCGCCGGCCAGGACCTGCTCCTCGACCTGGCTGGCCTGCTCGTCGGTGAGGGGGCTGACGGCGGTCTCCAACGACCGCAGACGTTGCAGGTCGAGGATGCCGTCCTCCAGGGCCTGCATCGCTCGGGGGAGCCGCCGCACCGCGGAGAAGGCGAAACCCATCTGCCCACCAGCGGTGGCGGCGGATACCCGCAGCACGCCGGCGAGCTCCGCCGGGGCGAACATGTCGAACGAGAACAGCGGGTCGGCCTCGGCCGACGGTCGCAGCCCGGCGTACTCGGCGAGCAGCCGCAGCATTGCGGCGTGGGCCGCGGCCAGCGCCGCGGCCTGAACACCGATCCGGGACAGCAGGTCGCGAACCTGGTCGTCGAAGGCCGCGACCGCGTCCCGCACCCGGGATGCGCCAGATGCTTCGCTCGCACGTGTGGGTGCTGGCATGGCGTGCTCACCTCGCCCGAACCGAACCCGTGTGCCCGGCGGATCGCGAACACATGTTCGATTATCGATGGTCGAAGCCTGCCGGAACGGGCGCTGCGCGTGGAGACCACAGGGAGTACCGCGGAGGACGCCAACAGCCTCCGCGCCGCAGGCGGCGACCCGAGTCGACCCAACTGGCCGCGGGCTGTGCGGTCGCACCGCAGCCATGGGTAGGGCGGTCTCGTCGAATCCCTCGCGGCCAGCGATGAGGAGGCGCCGGCGTCGGGCTGGCCTGTGCGGCGTTCAGGAATGCCGGCAGCAGCTGCCCCACGGAGGGTCGCGTCGAGAGGGTCGCGTCTGCAGGAAATGCGCCGGAACCAGTCTCCGGCCTGGTGGTCGGGCAGCGTCGACAGCGTGGCCGTCCACCCGCCGGTGGTAACGTTGTGCCGCGGCGACGGAATGTGTGAACGCGGAGATCGACGGAGGTGAGTTGATGACTGTCGTGGAGACCACCGCATTGCGCTGTGCCCGGATCATCCTCGCTTCCCGGGCCCTGCCCTGACCTTCGCCTGTCATTCTCGCAGCTGGGAGTAGTCCCGGCAGGCATGCTGTCCGGCTGGGCCCCTTTCAAGGGTCTCCACAGTGCTTCATCAACCTTCTGCGCGCCGACCTGGCGCTCTCCGTTCTCCTGCACGGGTCACGTTTTCAGCCGGCTACGACTTGGAACGCGGAACGTGAGAGTTCTTTCGCCCGGCCGCAGGCCGACGGACCGTCTTCCAGCCACCTCGTGCGGGCCGATCGCGGCCTGCGCGCCGTCGTGGCTGCGACCGGGACCGTCCTGCTGGCTGTCATCCCTCCGGCGGTCGCCGGAAACCGGTTGGCTGTCCGGCTCGCTGGCTACCTGTCCGGCTGGCCCCTGCGGCCGTCCTCTCCGCCACCGTCGTCGAGCCGAAGGACGCCGAACGCCCGCTGCCAGGACCGCGTCGCGCCCATGCGGGGCGTCACCAACCGCGTCTCACATCCCAAGGCATGACAGAAGGGAATTCGGTCATGGACCTTCCTCGTATCTTCACCATCCGTGAAAGCAGCCACCGGATCCACAATCCGCTGACCGCGGCCAAGCTCGCGGCCCTGGGCGAATCGCTGCACCTCGCTCCCGGGACACGGGTGCTCGATCTGGCCAGTGGCTCCGGCGAGCTGCTGTGCACCTGGGCGCGTGACCACGGGATCACGGGCACCGGCGTGGACATCAGCACAACCTTCACCGAGCAGGCCCGGGCCCGCGCCGCCGAGCTCGGCGTCGCCGACCGGGTCGAGTTCGTCCACGGGGATGCGCGCGGCCATGTCGCGGACGAGCCGGTCGACCTGGCCGCCTGTGTCGGCGCCACGTGGATCGGGAACGGCGTCGCCGGGACGGCCGAGCTGCTCAGCCGCAGCCTCCGCCCCGGAGGCCTGATGCTGATCGGCGAGCCGTACTGGCGGCGGACCCCTCCCGACGAGGAGACCGCCAAGGCCTGCCACGCCACCGGCATCGCCGACTTCCTGCGCCTGCCGGACCTGATCGTGCATTTCCGGGAACTCGGGTACGACCTTGTGGAGATGACACTGGCCGATCAGGACAGCTGGGACCGGTACGCCGCGGCCCAGTGGCTGAACCTGCGCCGCTGGCTCGACCGGAACCCGGACGACGAACTGGTGCCCGAGGTCAGGGAAGAGCTCACCACGGAGCCCGCCCGCTACGCGCGATGCACACGTGAGTATCTCGGCTGGGGAGTCTTCGCTCTCGTGAGGCGCTGATTCTCACCTCTCGTGCGGGCCCGTAAACCATGCGGCCCGGGCCTGCACGGGAATTTCCTTGTCGGCGTCGACCCGGCTAGCGTGTCCACCCCGCACAGGAGGTCTCGTCGATGGCATTCGGTTGTTCCCTGGAAAGGCCGACCTCTCCGCTCGCGGCCGGCGCGGCGTCGATTTCCCCGGAGGTCGACGATGACTATGACAGCCTGGTCATGACTGCCTGCCACCTGCTCGGCGAGACTGACTGTCGTTTTCGCATCCACGGTTTCGGCTGTCCCGAGTGGCTGGTGGACGTCGCCTACGACCTCTCGGTCTTCATGGAGCAGCTGCCTGAGCTCCTGGCAGGTGTCAGGCTCCGGAGGCGCACGGAGATCGACCTGTACTCCCAGGGGCTCGAGCGAACCCTGGAGTTCATCCCCGGGGGAGACCTTGTGGAGATCCACTGTCTGTCGAGGACGGACTGGATACCGAATCCGAGCGTCGAAGAAGTGGGAACTCCTGCTCTCGAGGCGATGCTCACCGGGCTGGCCGCCGAATTCGCGGCATCCCTCACGGTGATCGGATCTCACCTCGCCTGGATGAAACCATTTTCCAGCTGGGCTCCAGATCCCTCCTGACTCCTGAATCCAGACGCCTGCGCGTGCGCGTGCATGCCAGCGGGACGGACGTACGCCTGTGCCGCGCGACGCGGCCTGACGCCGTCGTGCGCATTGTCGAGGTTCATCCGGAACATCCGCAGGCGAAAGGAGCCGCCTGACGCTTCAGGCCTCCGGCTCGCTCGACGGAGCGGGCGGTGGGTGCCGGATGAGGTCACGGCGGGACACGCCGAGCTTGCGATGCACCCGGCCGATGTGTGGCTCGATGGTCCGGATGGCGACCGGCCCTGGCCTCAGCGGGCGGTCCAGCCGCCGTCCACGACGATGGTCTGGCCGGTGACGTAGCTGCCGGCGTCGCCGGCGAGCCACAGGACGGCGCCGACGATGTCCTCGGCGGTTCCCTCCTTCGGCAGCGGGGTGTTGCGGCGCAGGTACTCGATCGACTTCTCGCTGGAGTAGAGCGGGCCGGTGATCTCGCTGCGGAAGAAGCCGGGGGCGACCGTGTTGACCCGGATCGAGTGCCGCGCCCACTGCACCGCGAGCTCGGACGTCAGCCCGGACAGACCGGCCTTGCTGGCCGCGTAGGACGCCTGCGGGATGCCGGGGATGCCGACCTTCCCGCTGATCGACGAGATGTTGATGATGGTGCCGCGGCCGGCGGCGACCATGTGTGGGAAGACGTCCTGGGCGAGCAGGAACGGGGCGAGCAGGTTGAGGTCGATCGTGCGGCGGGACGCCTCGACCGGCTCGGATTCGGCCCGCTCGTAGGTGAACATGCTGCCGGCGCCGTTGACGAGGATCTCCGGTGCTCCGAGGCCCTCGACGACTGCCGGCACGACGGTGCGGACGGCGGTGAGGTCGGAGAGGTCGCAGGCGACCGGCAGCCCGTCGATCTCCTTCGCGAGCTCGGTCAGCTTGTCGAGCCGCCGGGCGACGACCGCGACCCGGGCACCGAACGCGGCCAGCGCCCGCGCGACGGCGACACCGAGACCGGAGGAGGCGCCGGTCACGATGGCGACCCGGCCGTCGAGGCCGAACATCCGGGCCGTGGCACCCGCGACCGTGGCAGCCGTGGCAGCCGTGGCAGCCACGGCCGGCCCCTCGTGCGCGGCGTTCGCGGTCTCGGCGGCCGGCGTCATGAGGACGTCCCTTCGTTGGCGGTGTCTGCCAGGTCGGTGTCTGCCAGGTCGATGGTGCCGGTGGGCTGGGTGTCGGGGCCAGCGGGCGGGGCCAGCCGGATCCGGGAGTTGTCCCAGCGCAACAGTCGTCCCTGCGGGTCCAGGCGCAGGACGACCCGGTCGGCGTAGGCGGCGCGGGCCGCGGCGGGTAACCGCTCGGGCGGCACCCGGTAGGCGGCGTACTTGCTGTCGAGCATGCCGCGGACCCGGGTGCGTGTCTCTTCGTCATCCACCACCCGGATCCGTCCGCTGAGATGGACGGCACGCAGGTCGACCCAGGCCCGGCCGGACTCGACCAGGAACGCCGCCCGCGGCTCCCGGCGGATCCGGGCCAGCTTGGCCGCCCGGTGCGGCGTCGAAAGGTACACGGCGCGGTCCACGACGACGAACCACATCGGCAGCGAGACCGGTGCGCCGTCGGAACGCAGCGTGGTCAGGATCCCGGTGTGCGCCCCGGCCACGAACTCCCAGGCGTCGTCCTGGCTCACCAGCATCGGGCCGCCCAGCGGCAGGCCGCGTGCCTCGTTGAGTCCATCTGCGCGGTCATCCGCGCGGTCATCGGCCGGTGTCGACGAGGTCGGTGAGGCCGGTGCGCTGGACCTTGCCCATGGCGTTGACCGGCAGCGCGTCGACCTGCGTCCAGAACTCGGGCACCTTGTACGGCGAGAGCTCGCGGCGGCACAGCTCGGCGAGCGCGTCCATGTCGAGGGTGGGTCCGGCGCTTTCGACGACCGCGGCGACCCGCTGGCCGAGACGGTCGTCGGGGACGGGGCACACCGCGACCCGGGCGACGTCCGGGTGGGTGGCGATGACCCGCTCGATCTCCAGCGGGTAGATGTTCGCCCCGCCGCGGATGATGACCAGCTTCTTGCGGTCCAGCACGGACAGCCAGCCGTCGGCGTCGACCGTCCCGACGTCACCGGTCGCGACCGGGCCAGGCTCCGGTGGGCGGATCCGGCCGGATTCCCAGTAGCCGAGCAGCGGCCGCCACACGCCGGCCCACGGCCCGGACGTCGCGCCGGCGAGCTTCAGCTCCCCGAGCTCGCCGGGGGGCAGCCGGTTGCCGTCGTCGTCGTAGGCGGCGACGCCGTAGCTCGGCAGTACCCGTCCGCTGGTGCCCGGACGCCACTCGCCGTCGGCCGGGTCGATCGAGACGACCGTCGGCGCCTCGGTCAGCCCGTAGGTGACCCGGGGGACCAGTCCGTGCGTCTCGGCGAACGCGGTGCGCAGTGAGTCGGGGGTGTCGCTGCCGCCGCTCCACACCTCGCGCAGGGAGCTCAGGTCGGCGTCCGGCCGGCCGGCGAGGTCGTAGAGCTGGGCCGGTGCGCCGTTCCAGACGGTGACGCGGCGGCTGGAGATCCATTCGATGACGCCGGCGACGTCGCGGCGGTTCATGATGACCGCGCAGCCGCCGGCCTGCGCGGTGAGCAGGGTCGACAGCACCATGAGGTTGAGGATCGTCAGCGGGAAGCTGTCACCCTTGCGCAGCTCGGGGCCCCAGCCGCGGGTGGCGACGAGGACGGCGCCGGGCAGCAGCAGGTTGCGCTGGCTGTGCACGACGGCCTTGGGACGTCCCGACGTCCCGCTGGTGAAGGCGATGCCGGCGGGGGCGTCGATGTCGAGGCCGAGACCGGGTGGCGGGGCCGTCTCGTCGGTGGCCTCGGCCAGCAGCGCGCGCCACCGGTCGAGGCCCACGAGGTCGCTGCCGCCGCCCCGGTGACTGTCGGCGTCGTCGTGGGGACCGTCGCCGCCGCCCTCGGGGCGATCAACGGGCGACGTCAGCAGGCACCGTGGGCCGGCGAGGACGACCTTCGGGTCGCAGATGTCGCGCAGGTCCCGCTGTTCGGCGACGGTGAGGGCCTCGCCGATGCCGGCCCAGACGGCGCCGATGCGCTGGGCGCCGTGGAACGCCGCGACGATGTCGAGGTCGTTGGGCAGACAGGCCGCGACCCGGTCTCCAGGACGCACACCGAGAGACCACAGCGCGCCGGCCGCGCGGCGGGCCTGGTCGTCGAGCTCGGCGTAGGTCCAGGAACCGGAGACGGCCTCGACCGCGACGGTGTCCGGGCGGTTCGCGAGGGCGTCGTCGAGGACGCGGGCGATCGGGCGGGGCTCGCCACCAGTGGTGCTCACGAACTCTTGATAGCACTATCCTTGCAAGGATTCATCCTCTAGTCTCGACGGGCGCCGTCTTCGGGAAACAAGTGCCCCGGGTGCGGCGGACGCTGGGATCATGGCCGTGACCGACCGCCGCGACCACCCACCGTGACTACCCGCCGTGACCACCCGTTGTGACGATCCGCCGCGCACCCCGCCAGGCGACGGTGCCGCGTGCCGGCCGGGCCGTCGCACGCCCCGGGCCGCCCGTTCGGGCCGGCCGTTGGGCGTGCCATGCGGGATGGTTGGGGCGGTTGGGGCAGATGGATGGCGCGGCGGAACGATGGTGGCGCGGGCCGCAGGAACGATAGGGGTGGTCGATACGTGAAGGCTCGTAGCTGCTCGGAGGGCGCCGACGGTGGCCCGCGGCACTCGGGTTCGGGACGGACAGGGCCGTTGGCCGGAATCCGCGTCATCGACCTCACCGCCATGGTGATGGGTCCGTACTGCACGCAGATCATGGCCGACATGGGTGCGGACGTCATCAAGATCGAGCCGCCGGCGGGTGACAACACCCGGTTCATCTCCGTCGGCCCGGAACCCGGCATGGCCGGCGTCTTCGTCAACGTGAACCGCGGCAAGCGCAGCGTCGTGCTGGATCTGCGCAGCCCCGAAGGCGGTGACGCGCTGCGCGAGCTCGTCCGCGGCGCGGATGTCTTCATCCACTCGATGCGGGCGAAGGCGGTCGCGAAACTCGGCTTCGGCTACGAGAGCGTCGCCGCGATCAATCCGTCGATCGTGTACACCAACTGCTACGGTTACGGCCGCCGCGGGCCGGACGCGAACCTGACCGCCTATGACGACACGATCCAGGCGGAGTGCGGAATTCCGTTCGCGCAGGAGCAGCTGACCGGGGAGGCCAGCTACGTCGGCACCATCATGGCCGACAAGGTGGCCGGGCTGACCGCGCTGTGGGCCACGATGATGGCGCTGTTCCACCGGGCCCGCACCGGCGTGGGGCAGGAGGTCGAGGTCGCGATGTTCGAGACGATGGCCTCGTTCATGCTCGTCGAGCACGCGAACGGCGCGATGTTCAGTCCTGCGCTCGGCCCGGCGGTGTACCCGAGGGCGGTGGCACCGAACCGCCGGCCGCACCGGACCAGCGACGGCTACATCTCCGTGCTGGTCTACAACGACAAGCAGTGGGCCGCCTTCGTCAACGCGGTGAAACCGCCCTGGGCCGGTGAGCATCTGGCCACGCTGGAACAGCGGGCCCGCCAGATCGACAACGTCTACGCGCTGCTGGGCGAGACCTTCCGCGAGCACACCACCCAGTACTGGCTCGACCTGCTGCGGTCACTGGACGTCCCGGCCGCGCCAGTGCGCTCCCTCGACGAGCTTTACGACAATCCGCACCTCGACGCGGTCGGATTCTTCGAGACGGTCGACGGCGACCTCGGCCCGGTGCGCTTTCCCGGCTCGCCGGCCTGGTTCTCCCGGACTCCGGGCCGGGTCGCGGGCCCGGCGCCGCGCCTGGGCGCCCACACCCGCGAAGTCCTCGACAACCTCGAACCGGGCGCCGCCCCGGCCACCGCTCCCGGCACCGCTTCACCGCATGCCGCCGCACCGCATGCCGCCGCACCGCATGCCGCCGCACCGAACGTCGATCTGCCCGCTCAGCCAGCTCAGCCCACTCAGCCAGCTCAGCCCACCCAGTCCGCTCAGTCAGACGGAGGTTGACCATGGTCAATGTCGCGAGCCTGTTGACGACGTCGGCCCAGCGGTTTCCGGACCGGTGCGCGATGCGCTACGCCGACGGCCGGACGTCCTATCGGCAGCTGCGCGACGCCGCGGCGCTGTTCGGCTCCGCGCTGCTGCGTCGCGGTCTGGTCCCGGGTGACCGGGTGGCACTGTTCATGCCCAACTGCCAGCAGTACCTGGTGGCGCTGTTCGGCGCCTGGTATGCCGGGCTGGTCGCCGTCCCGATGAACGCCAAGCTGGCCGGGCCGGAGGTCGCCGTGATCCTCGGTGACAGCGGCGCCCGGGCGCTGGTGCACTCCACATCCGCGGCGCGGCTGGTCGCAGGACTGGATCTGACCGGTGTGCACACCGTCGTGGTGGACCCGGCAGCACCAGTGGACCCGGCTGCGCCGGTGGATCCGACCGGTGGGGAGAAGGACGCCTTCGCACAGCTCCTCGCCGAGGGAGCCGCGGATCTCGAGCCCGCCGAGGTCGACGCGGACGACCTGGCCTGGCTCTTCTACACCTCGGGGACGACCGGCCGGCCCAAGGGCGCCCAGCTCAGCCACCGCAACCTGCTCACCATGACGTGGACCCTGCTCGCCGACGTGTGCGCCTACACCCAGGACGACGTCGTGCTGCACGTGGCGCCGCTCTCGCACGGCAGCGGCCTGTACGCGCTGGGCTCGATCGCCCGCGGTGCCGACAACATCATCCACGCCGGTGGCGGCTTCGATCCGTCCGAGGTGCTCGACCTGGTCGCCCGTGAGCGTGTCTCGGTGCTCGCGTTCCTCGTGCCGACGATGATCGTCCGCATGCTCGGCGTAGCGCCGACGGACACCAGCTCGCTGCGCTGCGCCGTCTACGGCGGGGCGCCGATCCACGTCGAGCACTCCCGGGCGATGATCGACCGGTTCGGCCCGGTGTTCGTCCAGATCTACGGGCAGGGCGAGTCGCCGATGACGGTGACCTACCTGAACCATGCGACATCGCCGGGGACGCCGCTCGACTCGGCGGGGGTGGCCCATCCCGGGATCGAGGTCCGCATCCTCGACGGTGACGACCGGCCGGTGCCCGCCGGTGCCGAGGGCGAGGTCTGCGTGCGCGGCGACGTCGTGATGCGGGGCTACTGGAACAACCCGGCCGCGACGGAGCGTGCGCTGCGGGGCGGCTGGCTGCACACCGGGGACATCGGCCGCTTCGACGAGCACGGCAACCTCTTCCTGCTGGACCGCAGCACCGACGTCATCATCTCCGGCGGCGCGAACATCTACCCGCGGGAGGTCGAGGAGGCGCTCGTCCAGCACCCGGGCGTGGCCGAGGTCGTGGTCTTCGGGGTGCCGGACGAGACGTGGGGCGAGAACGTCGTGGCCGCGGTGGTGCCCGTGACCACCCCGCCCCCGCCGGAAAGCGAGCTCATCACCTACAGCACGACCCACATCGCCGGCTTCAAGAAGCCCAAGAAGATCATCTATCTGGAGGCGCTGCCCAAGAGCGCCTACGGCAAGGTCCTGCGCCGTGAGGCGCGCAAGCTCGTGCTGAGCGAGCCCTGATCCCCTGCCGGCCGGGGCGGCCGGGCCGACGGTGGGCCGGGTGCCGGCCGCCCCGGGTCCTGCTCCGGCTGGGTGTGGCCGGGCCCGTGGGCGGATCAGACGCTGACGATCTCCTTGCGCAGCGGGGCGAGCGCCGCGCCGATCTTGCCGGTGGTCTCGGCCGGGACACCAAGCCCGGCCAGCGCCGCGACCAGGTGGTCGACCACCGCGTCGAAGTGCGCGTCGCTGATCTTGAGCGGGGTGTGGACGGCGGGAATGGCCCGGCCCTTGTACACCTCCGGGCCGCCGATCGCGGCGGCGATGAACGCACGCTGGTGGGCCTTGAGGCTGGGAATGTCACGGCCGGCGAAGTAGGGCGAGAGAACGGGGTCTGCCGTCACGCGAACGTAGAACTGGTCGACTGCGGCCTCGACAGCCGTCGCGCCACCGATCGCGTCGTAGATGCTCACCAGAGACTCGCTTTCGCAGAATTGACCCGGCCGCGGGCGCTGGCGCTGTTTCTGGTTATGGCCACGCCAGCCGGCAAGGTCGAGCAGGTGTGTGTCCCGACGGTTTCACTCAACCGCGCGAACAATGTCCCTAGAAAGGGTCCAATGTCGGCGTCGGGGAGACGGACGACGGGGCCGGTCGGGCCTTCCGACTTCCTCTTCTCCTCGGTGCGCTGGCAGCCCGGTGTGGGAGCGCGAACTGTGGCGCCTTGCTCCCCAGCAGACCAGTCTGGGTGGACGGACCTGGTGTGGCCGGGCGCCCAGGAGACAGGAGTGTGGCGGGATGCAGGAGTGTGACGGGATGGCTGTGACGGAACGGATCACGACTCCGTTCACCGCGGAATCGACGGCAGCGCAGGTGTTGGCAGGTGTCGATCTCGGTGGTCGCCGGTCCGTGGTGACCGGCGCCTCGTCCGGGCTTGGCATCGAGACCGCCCGTGCGCTCGCGGGTGCGGGCAGCGAGGTCACCCTGGCGGTGCGCGATCTCGGGGCGGGTCGCCGTGCCGCCGCCGACATCGCCGCCAGCACGGGCAACAACGCGGTGCACGTTGCTGCACTGGACCTCGCTGATCTTGGTTCCGTCGCCGCCTTCGCCGCGGCCTGGGTGGGTCCGTTGCACATCCTGGTCAACAACGCCGGGATCATGGCGACCCCGCAGATGAACACCCCGCAGGGCTGGGAGCTGCAGTTCGCCACCAATCATGTCGGCCACTTCGCGCTCGCCAGCGGCCTGCGCCCCGCGCTCGCGGCGGCCGGGGGAGCGCGGGTGGCGGTGGTCAGCTCGGCGGCGCACCTGCGGGCGGCGGTGGACTTCGACGACATCCACTTCGAACGCCGCCCTTACCAGCCATGGGTGGCGTACGGCCAGTCGAAGACGGCGAACGTGCTCTTCGCGGTGGAGGCGACCCGGCGCTGGGCCGAGGACGGGATCGCCGTGAACGCGCTGATGCCCGGCGCGATCTCGACCAACCTGCAACGTCATGTCGACACCGCCGAGATGGAGCGGCTGCGTGCCCGCAGCGGGGCGCCGGAGCAGCAGTGGAAGTCCGTGGAGCAGGGTGCCGCGACGTCGGTGCTGGTGGCGGCCTCGCCACTGCTCGACGGGGTCGGCGGCCGTTACTTCGAGGACTGCAACGAGGCGCTCGCGCACACCCCGGGCAGCCCGGGGGGAGTCGCCGCCTACGCGCTGGACCCGGGGGCAGCGAAGCAGCTCTGGGACGTCACCGCCCGCATGCTGGCGTAACACCGCCAGCCAGCTGACGATCTGGACACCCTTAGTGGTTATCCGGTTATTCCGAGTCAGGCTCGGGCAGATGGAGAGCGGTTGATGTCCGGCCGCCGATCGGCGGCGTACGGGCTGGTGAAGGCGGTGAGCATGCAGAACGACGCGGCGGTGGCCGGCCTCGTGCACGCCCGCGGCTGCCGTCTGGCGGTCGGCAGCGCTGTCACCCGGTCCATTCCACCGGCTCCACCGGCGGGCCAGGAGCGGGACGGCGCCCCGGCACGCAGCCCGCCGGCGGCAGGCCCGACGCTGCGGCCGGCGAGATTCACCAGCTCGGCGGCAGCTGGGACGCACCCACCGAATGGGCATTCCGACCGGCTCTCCGGACACTCGCGGGGTACTCCTTGAGGCCAGCCCGCCGGGGCCCGGAAACCATACCGGTAATCGTCGTCTCTGCTAGTGTTCGACACGTGGCAGGGCTTTGGGAGAACCAGGCCACGCATCGGCTTTCGCGGCGATGTTTCAGCGGGCGGCCCCGGGTGTCTTGAGCACACAACGCGTGAAAGTGTCATCGGCATCTGAAAAGCGCTGGCGGCACGTGCGGTGTACATCACCGGTGGTGGTGACCCGCGGACCCACAAGCAGAGCAGAAGCACAGAAACAGAAGGAGTGACATGGCGATTCGGTCGGTCAATCCGGCGACCGGTGCGGTGGTGCGCGCATTCGAGCCGCTCGACGCTGCCCAGATCGAGGAGCGTCTGTCCCGTGCCAGCGCCACCTTCGCCACCTACCGCCGGACGACGTTCGCGCAGCGGGCCGAGTGGCTGCGCCGCGCCGCCGACCTGCTCGACGCCGAGCTGCACGACATCGCCGTCACGATGACCACCGAGATGGGCAAGACCCTGCGCTCCGCCGAGGCCGAGGCGGCGAAGTGCGCGAAGGGGATGCGCTTCTACGCCGAGCACGCCGAGGGCTTCCTCGCCGACGAGCCGCTGAGCGACCCCGGCGTCGTCGGCGCGAAGCGGGCGTTCGGTCGTTACCAGCCGCTTGGCGTCGTCCTGGCGGTCATGCCGTGGAACTTCCCGCTCTGGCAGGTCGTCCGCTTCGCCGCGCCCGCGCTGATGGCCGGCAACGTCGGCCTGCTCAAGCACGCGTCGAACGTCCCACAGTGCGCGCTCTACCTTGAGGACCTGTTCCTGCGGGCCGGCTTCCCCGCCGGTGCGTTCCAGACCCTGCTGATCGGCGCCGGTCAGGTCGAAGGCGTGCTGCGCGACCCGCGGGTCGCCGCCGCCACCGTCACCGGCAGTGAGCCCGCCGGCCAGTCCGTCGCGTCGATCTGCGGGCACGAGATCAAGAAGACGGTCCTGGAGCTCGGCGGCAGCGATGCCTTCGTCGTCATGCCGTCAGCGGACGTCGAACGCGCCGCGTCCGTCGCCGTCACCGCACGCTGCCAGAACAACGGCCAGTCCTGCATCGCGGCGAAGCGCTTCATCGTGCACGAGGACGTCTACGACCAGTTCGCGCAGCTGTTCGTCGACGGGATGCGGGCGCTGAAGGTCGGCGACCCGATGGACCCCGGCACCGACGTCGGGCCGCTCGCCACCGAAGGCGGCCGCCAGGACATCGAGGAGCTTCTCGCCGACGCGGTGAAGCACGGCGCCAGCGTGCTGTGCGGGGGGACGGCCCCGGCCGGGCCGGGCTGGTTCTTCCCGCCGACCGTCGTCGGCGACATCACCCCGGACATGCGCCTGCACCTCGAGGAGGCGTTCGGGCCGCTGGCGACCATCTACCGGGTGCCCGACGTCGACACCGCGGTCGAGATCGCCAACGCCACGACCTTCGGACTCGGCTCCAACGCCTGGACGACCGACCCGGCCGAGCAGGAGCGGTTCATCACCGACCTTGACGCCGGCGCCGTCTTCATCAACGGCATGGTCACCTCCCACCCCGAACTGCCCTTCGGTGGCGTGCGCCGCTCCGGCTACGGCCGGGAGCTCAGCGCCGTCGGCATCCGCGAGTTCTGCAACCTCAAGACCGTCTGGGCCGCCTGACCGGATCGCCGGTAGGTGCCGGCAGCTGTCGGACAGGCCAACCCCGCAGGGCGTGATCGGTTCCCGCACGCGCCCTGCGGGGTTGGCAGCGGTTCCCGCGGCAGGGCCGCCCTCCACCGTTCCGTGCCACCGCAAGGCTGCCGACCACAGGGCTCAGGCGCGCCCGCGTTACGATCGGTGCCATGCTGTGGGTGGTCCGCCGTCCGCAGATGTCGCTTCGCGGCGCGACGATCATCGCCTCGGGCTCGGCCCCTATGACGTCGTGGGAGGAGCCGACCGAATCCGCCAGGTGCACATCGCGATGATCAGCGGGATGTCGGACGGCGGGAAGTACACCGCAGACGGCCCCGGCTCCGTCCGTGGCGCCCATTCCCACGCTGCACGCGTGGTGGCGAAGACGAGCTCGGTGAACAACTCGAAATCCCAGTCGTTCGGAAACGCGATGTACGCCAGGTCGTCGTCGCCACCAGATAGCTGGCCGCCCTGACACGAGTACATCGTGTGGATCCCGGCAGCCCACAACGCGGCGAGCAGGGTGGCTATGCCCGCATCCACCTGGATGGTGCGGCGGCCGTACAGCACGTCGACCTGTGAATGATCAGTCACGGGTCGGCCCGCCCGGAAGTCAACGCGATCTACACAGCACGCGGGCCGGCCACGGGTCGAAATTACACTCGGCAGCCGAACTCGCAAAACCGTCCGGCCGCGTTTTCCCATCACGCCCGCGGAGCGCCGTGCGGCGACACGAGTTCGAGGAAGGTGCCCCAGGGGAGCACGACGTAGATCCATACCCGGCCGGCGAGCGGGTGGTTCGCGCCCAGGGTCTGCGGTTCGCCGAGCACTTTGACTCCCGGTTCAGCCGCGAACGCGGTGGCGGTGGCGGCGACGTCCTCGACCTCGAACGCCAGGTGGTGACCGCCCGGGTCGCAGACGCGGGGCACCGCGCCCGTCAGGTCGGGCGCGTGCCACTCGAACAGCTCGAGGTCGGTGCCGGCCACCCGCAGCAGTTCCACCCGGTAGCCGGCATCGGGATGGGTGCCCAGCTGGCGGGGCAGGAGGGTGCGCGCCTCCACCGCCGCGTCGGGGTCGGTGGGGTAGATGCGCCGGTAGAGGGGCCGGGCCCCGAGCAGGCGGATGAACAGGGAGCTCGCCGCGTCGAGGTCGGGCACCGTGATCCCGATGTGATCGATCCGGACGGCCGCCGTGGTTGCCATGGTCGTCAACTCGGCAGGATCAGTGGGCCGGCCGCCCAGCTGGTCTCGTAGGGCGAGCGGAAGTCCAGCCACAGACGTAGGTGGGTCATCTTCCACACGCCGTCGCGCCGCTCGAAGTCGTTCTCGTACCGGCCGCCCTGCCAGAAGGCGACGTCCGGGCCGAAGGTGGCGGGCTCGAGGATCTTCCAGCGGCCGACCGCGCGGTCGCCGTCGACGGTGATCGACTCGTTCGTCAGGTAGTGCACGGTGAAGCTCAGGCGTTTCGGGCTGGCCTCGAACATCGCCGCGATGGCCTCGTGGCCGACCCAGCGGCCCTCGGCGAGCGGGCCGACACCTTCCCAGATGCCGTCGGGCCACCAGAGGTCGGCGAGGTCGCGGCCACGCTTGTCGTCGCACCACTGCATGTAGTCGGCCTTGACCTTGCGGATCGCGTCCTGGGATTCCAGCCGGTCGAGCCGGGTCAGCGCGTCGGCGAGTGTCGCCTCGAGGTCGCCGGCGCCGGCGCCGGCCGGGCCTTCCGTCACCTGTGTCATGTGCGTCAGCCTCTCGATGGTCGGGGGAGCAGCTTCGGGTAGCCCGGAGTCCGGAGCCCGGGCAGTGGTGGTCGCGGCAGAGGTGGTCCCGGTGGGTGCGGCGGCCGCAACGGTGCGGAAGCCCCGGCAGAGCGCCAGCCGCGGCGGTGCGGCCGGTGATCGGCCGGCGGCGCACACGGGCGGGCCGGTTAGCCGGATCGGGCAATTCACGTATGATATATCAAACAGCATTTGCTGGACTCGGCTCCGTCGTGCCAGGCCCCAGGCCCCAGGCCCCACACCCGTCACCGGAGGTCGCCCATGTCGCCATCCGCACCCACACCCGTGCCCGTACGCACCACGTTCGCCGACGTGCTCGATCCGATCTCGGGGGAGCGTCGATCGGTCAGCCTCGGCGGTGGGCGTGCGCTGGATCCCCAGGCGCCGGCCGGCCCGAACGACCGGGTCGTGGACGGTTCCGGCTTCTGGCTGCTGCCCGCCGTGTACGACGCCGACGCCCACCTGCCGCTGCTGGAGGTCGGGCTGCGCGAGGTGGACGTCTACGTCGCCCGGCACGGCGGCGTCTCGCACCAGAACGTCGCGCTGCAGTGGCAGGCACTGCGCCACCTGGACCTGCCCGGCATCGTCGCCGAGCTCCGACAGACGGTGCTGCCGGCGATCACGCCGCTGCTGTCGGTCAACATCGACGACACCGACGACTTCGCGGCCTGGTTCGACAAGCATCTGCCCGAGGTGCGCGACCTGCTCCCGCCGGTGTGCAAGCTCTACACCGCCGACCCGCACTTCGAGCGCCACCTGGACCTCGTCTGGTCGGCGGGCTTGCGAGCCGTCGTCTACTGCTACACCGAGCCGGACTTCGACTGGCTGGTCACCCACGCCGAGGGGCCGCTGCACGTGCGGCACGCGACGTCCGCGGGGTTCGTCGACCGGGTCCTCGCCAACGCCGGCGCGACCGTGCAGACGAGCCCGCACCTGCTCCACCCGCTCGCCCCGGGGCGCCGCGAGGATCTCGTCGTGCTGCCGACCCCACCCGACGACGCCGAACGCACCGCGCTGGCGGACGTCTTCCTCGACCGGGTGACGATGCTGGCGACCGACCACAACGCGCTGCCCGTCTCCGGCCCGACCGGCCCCGGCCTGCAGGCCCAGCAGCATCTGCTGCCGCTRCTGCTCTCGCTGTGCGACGTCTACGGCTGGACGCCCGCGCAGCTGTGGCCGAAGGTCACCACCGCCCCGACGGAGGTGTTCGGCACCGTCCACCCGCAGGGCTGGGTGGTGGTCGACCCCGCCCACCGGGAGCAGGTGTCGCCGTGGCCGATGCAGGCCGCGGACCGGGCGGCCTTCGTGGGGCTGACCCTGCCCGGCCGGGTCCTCGCGATCGGCTCCGGCGACCACGCGGAACTGGTTTGACCGACACGACCGAGACCTCGCCCGCCCTGGATGACGCGTTCGGGCTGCTCACGGTCGCGATGACCGCCGGTGCGAAGATCACCCAACCGGCTCTTGGGGGAGTCCGCACGCGGCTGATCGAGGTCGGGGACCCGGGGCTGCCGACCGTCGTCCTCCTGCACGGCACCGGCGGGCATCTGGAGGCGTTCGCGCACGTGCTCGCCCCGTTCGCGCGCTGGTTCCACTGCGTGGCCTACGACCTGCCCGGCCATGGCTGGTCGGGGCCACCGGCGGTGGCCGACGGTGGCTATGAGATCCCCGCCTACGTGGACCACCTCGACGCGGTTCTCGACCATGTCGACCAGCCCCGACGGGCCGCCGGCCGTGGCCCGGGCGACGCCCAGCACCGGCTCGCGCTGGTGGGGGTTTCCCTCGGTGGGTGGATCGCCGCCCGCCACGCCGCCGCCCGCCCCGGGCGGGTCGACGCGCTGGTGCTCGTCGCTCCCGGCGGTGTCCGGGCTGATCCGGCGGTGATGGGCGCGCTGCGTTCGCTGTCGTCCGCCGCGGTCGAGCGGCCCGGCGAGGCGGCGGTGCGGGACCGGCTGGAATGGCTCGTCGCTGATCCGGCCGCGGTGACGGACGCGCTGGTCGCGACCCGGCTGCGGCTCTACCGGCAGCCCGGCGCCGCCGAGCGGATGGCGGGGTTGCTGTGCCTGCAGGACCCCGATGTGCGTCGGCGAAACATGATCAGTGAGGCAGAGGCCGCGTCGATCGGTGCGGCCACGCTCGTGCTGTGGGGGACGGAGGACCCGACCGGCCCCGCCGCGACCGGTGCCGCGTTCGCCCGCCGGATTCCCGGCGCCCGGTTCGAGGCGCTCACCGACCTGGGCCACTGGCCGCAGTTCGAGGATCCGACCCGGTTCGCCGAGGTCAGCGTTCCGTTCCTGCGAACGGCGCTCGGCCCGTCGAGCCCTCGCGCCTCTCGTACAACGGAAAGGTGACTGGTACGTGACCGCTATTTCGGACCCGGCCGCGGGCATCGCCCCCATCGAGCGGTCAACCGGGCGGGCAACCGGGCGTCCCGGAGCGCGTCCCGCGGCGCCGGACGATCTGCGTCCGCTGGTCGCCGGGCTGGTCGGCGAGCTCGCGGCGTCCGCCGGGCCGGTCGCGACGGCGATCACCCCGCCGCCGGCCTGCTACACCTCGCCGCTGTTCTTCGAGGCCGAGCGGGACGCCGTGTTCGGCCGCACGTGGCTGTACCTGTGCCACGTCAGCGAGCTACCGGCGGCCGGTGACCACCTCGCCGTCACGGTGGCCGGTGAGCCACTGGTCGTCACCCGCGGTGAGGACGATGCGATCCGGGTGCTCTCCGCGCTGTGCCGGCATCGCTCGTATCCGCTGGTCGTCGAGGACGGCAACTCCCGCCAGCTGCGCTGCCCGTACCACTACTGGGCCTATGGCCTGGACGGCTGCCTGGTGGCGGCGCCCACGATGGAGCCGGGGCACCCCCTCGCCGAGCTGCGGCGCACCGCGAACCTGCCGTCGTTCCCGGTGGAGATCTTCCACGGCTTCGTCTTCACCCACCTGGGAGGCCTGGGCAGCCCGGATGGCCTGGGCATCCCCGGCAGTGAGCCGCCGCCGCTGGCGCCGACGCTCGCCGCACTCGAAGCGGAGCTGGCCGGTTACCGCACCGAGGACCTCGTGGTCGGGCATCGGCTGACGCTGCCGGACCTGCCCTGGAACTGGAAGAACATGCTGGAGAACGCGCTGGAGGCGTACCACACGAGCTTTCTGCACGCCGGCTACCACGACACGGCCCCGGCACGCCTCGTGCGGTTCCTCGACTTCGACCCGGCCACCGACGGCGCGATCCTGCGGCACGCCGGCCTCGTCCGACCGGACGGCGGATTTCTCACCGACGACGGCACGGCGGCCTTCCCGATTCTGCCGCATCTGCGGGACGAGCAGCGCGGACGCATTCTCTACACCGCTGTTCCGCCGCTCATGTTCGCCTCGCTCAAGCCCGACAGTGCCATGATCATGCGGATTCTGCCGGACGCGGTGGACCGGATGACGCTGACCGTGACCTGGCTCTTTCCGCCGGCCACGGTGGCCGCCCCGACGTTCGCCGCGGCGATGGCCCGCCAGCTCGCCTTCTTCGACATCGTCAACGGCCAGGACATGGCCGCCAACGAGCGGATGTACCGGGGCCTGCGGGCCCGCGGCGCGGTTCGTGGCCCGTACTCGCCCCAGGAGGCCACATTGCCGCAGTTCAACGCATGGCTGCTGCGGCAGATGACGTCCTGGCTCGCCGACGGGCAACCGAATCCTGCCGGTGGTCACCAGGGCATGGACGGTGCGGCGTGACCGGGACGGCGTTCACCGGGACGAGCCTCGTGGACGGGGCGCTACCGCCGCGGCGACTCGCCCACGTCAACCTGTTCGTCGCCGATCTCGCCGTGTCACTGGACTTCTACACCCGGATCTGCGGCCTGGAGCTCGTCTTCTCCGAACCGGGCATCGGCGCCTGCTTCCTCAGTAACGGACACAGCCACCACGACCTCGCCCTCATGCAGGTCTCGGAGGAGGCGCGGGTCGGGCGGGACGGTCACGTCCAGGTCTCCCGGGGCCGGGGCCGCGCCCCCGGGCTGAACCACCTGGGCTGGGAGATGGCGAGTGAGGCCGACCTCGTCGCGACGATCGGCGCGCTGGGCACGGCGGGGGTGCGGCTGCACCGCACCGTCGACCACCAGATCTCGCGCAGCGCCTACCTGTTCGACCCGGACGGGGCCTACCACGAGCTGTACGCGGACGCCGCCACGGACTGGCGCGAGATCTACCGGGCGAACGAGAACCAGCTGATCACCGGAGGCTGGGATCCGCATGCGGCCGCCGCGGACCCGGTGCCGCACTGGGAGGCCGCGCCGGTGACCGCGCGGGTGGACTCCGCCGCGCTGCATCCGGTGCGCACGGCCTGGGCGGCGCTGCGGGTCACCGATGTCGGCCGCGCCGAGCGCTTCTTCCGCGCGGTCCTGGGCCTGCGGCCGCTCACCGGGAGCGCCGTGGCGCTGCCGGGGCCGGGGGCGCTGCCGGGGCAGGTGATGCTCGGCGGGTCGGCCGGCCGCCCCGATCTGACGCTGCGCCCGGCCGGCGGTCGCCCGCCGGGCCTCGACGCGTTCGTGCTGAGCGTCGACAGTGTGGACGAACTCAACCGCGGCCGGCACAGACTGGCCGCGAGCGGCACGCCCTTCCAGGAAGCCACGGGCGACACGCCTACGCGCACTCTGGAACTGCACGACCCGGATGGCAACCGGGTCGTGTTCGCCGCGGTGGAACAGAAGGAACACTTCCTGGAACAGTCCGTTACCTGACCGCAATCCGGCCTGAGCGCACTTCATATATGTTCCAACGTGTGTGGGGTGCGAAGGTGCAAACGGGAGTGAAGGCGGCAACGCGTTCCCTCCGTGCAGCGCCACCACCGCTCATCCTGCTCGTCTCGGCGGGCTTCTTCGCGTCGTCCATCCTGCCCGCCCAGTGGGCGGTCCGGGATCTGCGTCCCGCCGCGGCGGTGGCGGTCAGATTCGTCGTCGCGACCGTTCTGGTCGGGCTGGCGCTGGCAGCCGTGGCCTGGCGGCGCACCGCGGCGGTGGGGGCCGCAGCCGGCGCGGAGATGCTCGCCGGTGCCAGTGGTGCCGCCAGCGCCGGTGCCGCCGCTGGCGCCGGCACCGACGGCGGGCAGAAGGTGCTCACCCGTCTGCTGGTGACGGGATCGGTGCTGGCAGGCGGCGTCAACACGGTGGGATTCGTCCTGCAGAACTCGGCGCTCGACCGTGCCGAGGCCGGCACCGTCGCGTTCCTGTCGAGCATGTCCGTCGTGGTCGTCCCGGTGCTGCTGGCACTCGCGTCGCGGCACTGGCCGGCCGGGCGTCGGATCGCCGGTGTGGCGCTCGCCGTCGCCGGCAGTTTCGTGCTCACCGGCGCGGAGCTGGACCTGGGCGCCGGTGAGGCCCTGGCGCTGCTGTCCGCCGTGGGCGGAAGCCTGCATGTGATGGCGACCAGCCATTTCGCGCCGCTGCTGCGCGGACCGTGGTTCAACCTCGGCCAGCTCGGCGTCGTCGCGTTGCTCGCCTCTCTCGCCACCGCCGTCGTCGGTGTCGGCGCGGTGACCTGGCCGGCGCTGCTCGCCGCGGGCTACACCGGCGTCGCGCAGGCCGTGGGGCTGTCCCTGCAGGTCATGGCTCAGCGTCGGCTGGACGGCGGCCAGGCCGTCATGATCCTCACGACGATCCCCGTGATGACCACGGTGGCCGCCTGGCTGGTGGTCGGTGACCCGCTCACCGCCGCCGTCGTGGGTGGCGGCGTGCTCATCGTCGCCGGGGTGGCGGTCTCCGAATGCGGGGCGCCGCCGTGGCCGCCGGGCCGAATCGCGTCCTCTTCCCCCGCCAGTTTCCCAGCTCGTTTGTCCGCCCGTTCTCCGTCCCGTCACCCCCGCCCGCCGAATCCCGTATTTCCGCTCAGTCAGCCAACCAGCGGACCAGCGGCGCCTGCCGCCCTCGATGCTCCGGTGGCTCTGGCAGGTGAGGAGTAGCCGTGAACGTCGTGACGCCACAGGTCAGCGAGATCCTGTCCGAGATCCGGGCCTCCACCGGTGATTTCCGCACCGCACGGACCATGCCGCCGGAGGTCTACACCTCCCAGGAGTTCTTCCGCTTCGAATGGGAGTCGGTCTTCGCCCGGGAATGGCTCTGCCTGGGACATGTCAGCCAGATTCCCGAGATCGGTGACTACTTCGCGATCAACGTCGGCCCGGAGCCGCTCATCGTGACCCGCGCCGAGGACGGCGAGGTGCGGGTGCTGTCGGCGATCTGCCAGCACCGGGGCTATCCGATCGTCGAGGCCGGCGAGACCGGAAACGCGAAGCGGCTGCGGTGCCCCTACCACTTCTGGTCCTACGAGCTCGACGGCAGGCTCGCGACGGCACCGGAGATGACCCGGACCTGCCCGCTCGCCGAGCTGAAGGACGAGACCGCGCTGCCGGCGCTGAAGGTGGAGCTGTTCGGCGGCTTCATCTTCGCCACCATGAATCCCGACCAGCCGCCGCTCGGGCCGACCCTGGACAAGCTCGCCCCCGAGATGGAGGCGTTCGACACGGTCAACCTCAGGGCGGTGAAGACCGTCGACTACCCCAACCAGCCGTGGAACTGGAAGGGAATGCACGAAAACGCGCTGGAGCCGTACCACACCCTGTTCGTCCACGCGGGCTATCACGACGTCGCACCCGCGCAGAACGCCACGTTCCTGGAGTGGGACGACAACGACGGCCAGGTGATGCACCCGACCGCCTTCCGGAAGATGGACGCGGCGTTCACGCCGAGCGGCCAGCCGATACTTCCGATCATCGCCGGCCTGGACGAGACCCGCCGCAGCCGGGTCATGTTCGCGTCCATTCCGCCGGTGGTCTTCTTCGCGTTCAGCCCGGACCAGGTCTTCGTCTTCCTGGTGCTCCCGGAGTCGGCCGAGTCGATGACGCTGCGCGTCACCTGGCTGTTCCCGGAGAGCTCCATCAAGGAACCTACGTTCGAATGGGCGCTGGACGTCCAGAACACCATCAACGGTGTCATCAACGAGCAGGACTTCGTCACCAACCGCCGGATGCAGCTCGGGCAGCGCTCCCGGTACGCCAAGCGTGGCCGCTACAGCCATCTGGAGTCGACGCTGCCGCAGTTCAACAGCTGGCTGGTGAAGCGCTACGAGGCCTACCTGGAACAGGCCGGCGAGCGCAGCCCGGTGTAGTCAGCCCCACTGCTGGCAAGCCCGCCCCCGTGTTCAGCGCTGCCATGGGGGACGTCCACCTACAGGCAATGCATCATATATTTTCCCGACTGGATGGGTTGTTCGGTGAGGGCGCCCATCTGCGAAACGGAGTGTCGTGAAGTCTTCCCGTTACCTGGGCGTGGCGCTGGCCGGTGCGCTGGCCTTCAGCGCGGCGAGCGCCTGTTCCTCGGATGACGACAGCACCGACGGCGCCAGCTCGTCCGGCGCCAAGCTCACCGACGTCAAGATGGTCCTGAGCTGGCTGCCCGGCGCCGACAACGTCGGATTCCTCGCCGCCAAGGAACTCGGCTACTACTCCGACCTCGGCCTCAACGTCGACATCCAGGCCGGTGGCCCGGACGTGAACGCCGAGCAGCTCGTCGGATCCGGCGCGGCCCAGTTCTCCGCCGACGCGTTCACCAACGTGCTGACCGCCAACGACGCCGGCACCAAGCTGGTCTCGCTCGCCCAGCTAACCGAGCACTCGGCGATCCGCCTAGTCTCCCGGAAGGAGGACAACATCACCTCCCCGGACGACTGGAAGGGCAAGAAGATCGGCATCTTCTCCAGCGTCAACTCGTTCTACGCCTCGCTCGCCAAGCACGGGCTGGACCAGGACACCGACGTGAACCTCGTCGAGCAGGGCGCGGACATGTCGGCGTTCCTCTCCGGTGAGCTCGACATGGCCTCGGGCTACTCGTACAACGAGGTCGGCCAGGTCATCGCCGGCGGTGTGCCCGCCTCCGACCTCAACGTGTACTCCTACGAGGACGACGACACCGCGACCCTGGAGATGCAGATCTTCGCCGACTCCGACTACACGGCGAAGAACCCGGACACCGCGGCCGCCTTCGTCGCCGCCTCGCTGAAGGGCTGGGCATACTGCCGCGACAACGCGGACGAATGCGCCAAGCTCCCCGGAAAGTACGGCTCGGTCACCCCGGTCGACTTCATGACCTGGAGCGTCAACGAGTACAACAAGGTGCTCTGGCCGGCTGCCGCCTCCCAGGGCGAGATGGGCGTCATGAACGCCGACAGATTCGAGGCGACCGCGAAGATCCTGCTCGACAACGACGTCATCAGGACCGCCCCGGACGTGAGCTCGCTCATCAGGTCCGACGTCTACGACGCCGCTGTCGGCCTGCTGGGTTCGGACGTCGACCTGAAGGGCTCCTCCTACACCCCGCTCGACGTCGAGCCCTGATCTCCTCGCGGACCCGGGCAGCGGTGTTCCGTCCCTGACCGGCGATCCGGAGGTCCGTGGCACGGCTCGCGAGCCATGCCACGGACCTCCGGACCCGCCCCGGCCGCGTCCGCCACGCGGCCCGACTCCGGCTCCATCCCCCTTCGACTCCATCCCCCGGGAAGTCATGGCCAAAGGTCGGCCGGGCAGGCTCGCCCGCACGTTCTCCGCGGACCTGCGTCCGCTGCGCCAGTCCGTCGCGTTCCGCAGATTCTGGCTCGCGGAGGGCATCGGTCTCACCGGCACCCAGGTCGTCCTCACGACCGCCCTGCTGGAGATCTACGCCGACACGGACTCCGCGTTCGCCGTCGGACTGACCGGCGCGGCGACGTTCGTCCCGCTGCTGGTCTTCGGCATCGTCGGCGGCGCCGTGGCCGACGCGTTCGACCGCCGGGTCGTCGTCCTGTTCACCTCCGCGGGGATGGCGCTCACCCCGGCGCTGCTCACCCTGCAGGCCGTCCTGGACGCACCCGTCGGGGTCCTGTTCGCGCTGATGGGCCTGCAGGCGGCACTGTCGGCGATCGACGCGCCGGCCCGCCAGACGTTCGCGGCCCGGCTGCTGCCCGCCGACCAGCTCCCCGCCGTCGGCGCGCTCGAAGGCGTGACCACGACCGTGGCGATGACCGGCGGACCGCTGCTCGCCGGCGTACTCGTCGCCGGCGCGGGCTACGGGACGTCCTACGCGGTGGTCGTCGTCTCCTATGCCGCGATCTTCGCCGCGACCTGGCTGCTGCCCCCGATGCGGCCCGAAGGCGGCGGCACCCACGCCGGGCTGCGCAGCGTCGTCGACGGGCTGCGCTTCCTGCGGGGACGTCCCGTGCTCGCGATGACCTTCCTGGTCGACATCAACGCCATGCTGTTCGGAATGCCCCGGGTGCTGTTCGCGGTGCTCGCCGTCGAACAGTTCCACGGCGGCCCGCGGACCACCGGTCTGCTCTACGCGGCGATGGCCATCGGCGGCACGATCGTCGCGGTGACCGGCGGCTGGCTGTCCCGGGTGAGCCGTCAGGGCCTGGTGGTGGCCGTGTCCATCGCCGTCTGGGGTGCGGCCATCGCCCTGTCCGGCCTGGTCGGGACGCTGCCGCTGGCCCTGCTGCTGCTCGCGGTCGCGGGTGGCGCCGACACGGTCTCCGCGGTGTTGCGCACGACGATCCTGCGGGTCGCCGCCCCGGACGCCGTCCGTGGCCGGATGGCGGGCCTGTTCATGGTGACGGTCACCGCCGGGCCCAGCCTCGGTGACCTGGAGTCCGGCCTGGTCGCCGGGTTCACCTCGGCCCAGTTCAGTGTCGTCGCCGGTGGCGTGGCCTGCCTGGTCGGCCTCGCCGTGCTGCTCGCGGCGATGCCGTCCTTCCTGGGGTACCGCGGCACCGAGCCCGCCGAGCCCGCTGGGGACGTCGAGCCCGCCGACTCCGCTGGGGACGCCGACTCCTTCGGGATGTCGGTCGGCATGTCGGCGCACATCCCCGGGGAGGTGGCCACCGGCGCGGGACCGGCCCGGACGGGTGGGTGACCGGCCGGGTCCCTCACCTTGCGGACAGTACGGTGGGCCCGTGGGCAGCGACGACGACGATGCGGACGCCCGCCGCCCGGGAAAGCGCTGGATGTCGGCGGTGCGCGCCTGGTGGCGCCGCCCGGCGGACATCGGCCAGGTCGGGCAGGATCCGGACGTGCGTTTCAGCCTCGCGAACGAGCGTACGTTCCTAGCCTGGCTGCGGACCTCGCTCGCCCTGCTCGCCGGCGGCGTGGCCGTGGTGCAGGTCGTGCCCGACTTCAGCTTCTCCGGCGCCCGGCACGTGCTGGGCGTACCGCTCATCCTGCTCAGCATCGCCGTCGCCGCGACCAGCTACCGCCGGTGGGCACTCGTCGAGAGGGCGATGCGCGAACGGAGGTCGCTGCCCGTCTCGGGGCTGCCGCGCGTGCTCGCGGCCGGCGTGGCAGCGCTGAGCCTGGTCGCGCTGATCTTCGTGCTGGTGGCCGGCAAAGGCCCCCAGTGAGCACCAACCCGGGTGACGTGGGGCCTGCGGGCAGTTCGAAGCGCGGCTCCGCGGAGCCGTCACGTGGCGACATCCCGACGGCACCGGATCTGCTCGCGGGGGAGACCCAGCCGGAACGGACCTACCTGGCCTGGCGGCGGACCGGGCTGGCCTTCCTCGGACTGGCCGCACTGTTGATGCACAACCCCCACGACTACGGCGGCGGCCCACTGGGCTGGGCAGCCGCGGCGGCGGCGACCGCCGGCGGCGTGACGGCGTGGCTGACCGCCTCACGGCGCTACCACCAGGGCATGGTCGACCCCACTGGCCGCTGGGTGCACCCGGGACGGGCTCTTCCGCTTCTGACCCTGGCCGCGGTGGTGTGCGGGCTGCTGGCCCTCGCCCTCGTCGCCAGCTGAGCCGGTGCGCCTGGCAAGCGCGCACTATGTGGCGCGGCGAGGGCCTCTGGGCCAGCGGTGCTCCGTCACTGTCAGCGCACGTTGCGGGGACGGAACTGGGCGCTCAGCCGGGGGCCGATGGGGCGGGTGGTCTTCGGCACGGCGTGATCCCAGGTGCGCTGGCAGCTGCCGCCCATGACCAGCAGATCGCCGTGCCCGAGTGTGAGCCGGATCGTCGTGCTCGTGCTCGTGCTCGTGGCCGTGGCTGTGCTCGTGGCCGCAGGCCCACCGGGGCGCGGCCGTAGCAACAGGGCGCGGGGAGCGCCGAGAACGAGGATCGCCACCATCGTGTCGTGGCTGGAACCACGGCCGATCCGGTCGCCGTGCCACGCGACGCTGTCGCGACCATCCCGGTAGAGAGCCAGGCCTAGTGTCGCGAACGGCTCACCCAGCTCCGGGGCGTAGTGCAGGTCGAGCGCACGCCTGGCAGCCATGAGCGCCGGGTCGGGCAGAGGCTGACCCTCCTCGTAGAAGGACAGCAGCCGGGGGATGTCGACCGTCCGGTCGTACATCGGGCGGCGTTCGGCGCGCCAGGGAACCTGGGCGCACAGGCGCTCGAACAGCGAGTCGGCGCCGGTGACCCAGCGGCGGCGCAGGTCGACCCACGCGCCGGCGGCCAGCTCGCGGCGGCGCAGGCCCTCGCGCAGCGGCTCCACGACGGCATCGGCCTGCCCGTCGGGCAGCACGTCGAGCAGCGACGCCTGGAACGGGGCTGCCCTCACCCTCCCGACGATATCAAACACATGTTCGATCGCGGTCCCGGTGGACGGCGCGGAATGCTCCCGAGCGCGCACATGAAAGTATCCGCGGGGGCCGGGACCGGCCGGACGAAGGAGCGATGATGGGCAACGAGCCGGAACCGGACGGACCTCTGGTGCGCGCCGCCGGGGGAGTGGTGTGGCGCGCCGTGCCCGGCGGGGTGGAGATCGTGGTCGTCCACCGGCCGCGGCACGAGGACTGGTCGCTGCCGAAGGGGAAGCTGGACGACGGGGAGACCTGGCTCGCGGCCGCCGTCCGCGAGGTCGCGGAGGAGACCGGGCTCGATGTGGAGGTCGGTGAGTCCCTCGGCGACGTGACGTACGAGGTCGAGCGGCACGGCACCAGGAGTCCCAAGATCGTGCGCTACTGGGCGCTGCGGGCGACCGGCGGCACGTTCGTCCCCAACGAGGAGGTGGACGAGCTGCGCTGGCTGTCGCTCGAGGCGGCGGCCGGGCTGCTCAGCTACGGCCTGGACCGCGAGGTGGTGGACCGGTTCCGCGGCCGACAGGCCGCCGGCTGACCGCTCGCCGGCCCGCGCTGCCCGGCGTCGTGGGCGCGTTGCCCGGCGTGGTGGGTCAGCCGCGGCGGGCCCGGGACGGGTGCCAGCGCAGCAGCAGCCGGTCGGCGAGCGCGACCAGGGCGAACAGAGCGACGGCGAAGAGGAAGGCGGTCATCGCCGCGCCCCACAGGTCGGCGACCTTGGACTGCACCGCGGCCGTCTTGATGTAGGTGCCGAGCGTGTTGCGCTCGCCGCCGAAGTACTCGCCGATGATGGCGACGGAGAACGCGCTGGGCAGCGCGACCCGGACGCCGCTGATGAAGTACGGCAGCGCGGAGGGCAGGAACAGCGAGAGCACCGACCGCCAGCGCGGCATCGCGCAGGCGCGGAACATCTCCGCGAGCCCGGCGTCGGTCGCCTTCAGCCCGGTCAGCGTGTACGTGAGCATGATCGGTGTGGTGCCCACGGCGACGACGAACACCCGCGACGCCGGCTGCAGCCCGAAGAAGACGTTCGACAGTGGGATCACGGCGACGACCGGCAGGGCGAGCAGGGCCGCGCTGTAGGCCCGCGCCAGCTCGGAGAGCAGCTTCGACCGGAACGTCGCCACCGCGACGGCGACACCGACGGCAATTCCGAAGGCCAGCCCCTGCACGGCCTCGCGTAGCGTGTGGAAGCCGTACTCGAGGTAGACGTCCGGCTTCTCGGCGAAGGCGTCCCAGATCGCGGACGGCCTGGCCAGCACGAACGGCCTGACGTCGAACGCCTCGATCGCGAGCTCCCACAGCACGAGCAGCAGCGCGATCACAGCCGCCGGAACCGCGACGGTGACCGCCGCGCTCAGGACCAGCCGGCCCGCTGACCGCCCGCGACCGGTGCGAGCCGGGAGCGGGGTCTCGCCCGTTCCGGCGACCGTGCCGTCGGTGCCGGTCGGTGYGGTGCCGGTCGGTGCGGTGTCGGTCGGCGTGGTGCCGGTCTGCGTGGCACCGGTGGGGTGGGTGCTGGTCGTGGTGCTCAAAGGTCACGCCCCATCACGTCGAACAGTGCGTCGCGGACCTCGGTGACGGCCTCGAAGAACTCCGGCGTCCGGGAGGTCTCGGCGGTGCGCTCGTCGGGCAGCGTGATGTCGATCGTGCGGTCGATCCGTCCCGGGCGGCGGCCCATCACCACGACCTGGGTGGAGAGCAGGACGGCCTCGGGGATGCTGTGGGTGACGAACACGATCGTCTTCGCGGTGCGCCGCCACAGTTCGTGCAGGTCGAGGTTGAGCCGGTCGCGGGTGATCTCGTCGAGGGCGCCGAACGGCTCGTCCATCAGCACGATCGGTGGCTCGGTGACGAGCGAGCGGGCGATCGCGACGCGCTGCGCCATGCCGCCGGAGAGCTCGGCCGGGTACTGGTTCACCGCCGCCGCCAGGCCGACGCGGTCGAGCTCGGCCAGTGCCCGCTCACGGCGCTCGGCCCGCCCGACCTTCATCGCCTCGAGCGGCAGCTCGACGTTGCGCCGCACCGACCGCCAGGCACACAGGTTCGCGGCCTGGAACACGAAGCCGATCTCGTGGGCCTGCCGGGCCTGCGAGACCGGATGTCCGCCGGTGCGGACCTCACCGCGGCTGGGCCGGGCGAGGTCGCCCATCATCCGCAGCATCGTCGACTTCCCGCAGCCGGACGCACCGATCACCGAGACGAACGAGCCGGCCGGGACCCGGAACGAGACGTCCCGCAGCACGGGTGCCGACGGATCGCCGAACCACTTCCAGATTCCGCGCAGCTCGATGGCGCCGCGCTCGTCACCGGCTGTGCCCGTGGGGGCGCCGGATGTGGGCGCGGGTGTGGCAGGGGCGGCGGGTGCCGGTGCCGGCGCGGGTGCGGCCGGTGCGGCGGTGGTGGTCCTCGGCATCAGTGGTCTCCGGTCGGCAGGCTGGATGTCCGCAGGGCGAGCTTCGCCAGGCGGGTGAAGATCGCCTGGGCGAGGTAGACCGTGACGAGGCCGCCGATCGCGGTGGTGATCGCGGCGCACCACAGGGCGGCGGGCTCGAAGTTGTAGAACTGCGCCGAGGAGAGCACCAGGACGGCCATGCCCTCGGTGGACCCGGCGGGCAGCTCGGCGACGACGGCGCCGACCACCGCGAGCGCGGCGGCGGTGTGCACGGCGGCGTTGGCCTGGGTGAGCGCGCTGGGCAGCTCCAGGCTGCGGAAGACCTGCCAGCGGCCGGCACCGAAGCTGGCGAAGACCCGGCGGGCCTCCGCGGGGATGTCCTCGATGCCGCGCGCGACGCTCACGGCGATCGGGAAGAACGAGCACAGCGCGGCGAGCACCGCCTTCGACACCCAGGAATGCCCGAGCCAGATGATCAGAGCGGGCGCGATCGCGACCACGGGCAGGGTCTGCGTCAGGACGAGCAGCGGGCGGATGCTGCGCCCGAACGTCGCGTACCTGGCGGTCAGGATGCCGAGCCCGCCGCCGGCGGCGATGCCGATCGCCAGCCCGACGAACGCCTCCTGGATGGTCGTGCCGAGGTTGGTGAGCAGCAGCCGCAGCTCGCCCTCGCCGGTGCTGCCCTCCGAGGCGAAGTAGCTCAGGACCTGCCAGGTGTGGGGGAGCCGGGCGTCCTCGGTGCTGGTGAGAGCCTTGAGCAGCTCCCACAGGGCGGCGAGGACGATGATCGGAGCGACGGCGAGTATTGTCCGGTAGCCCACCGTGATGAGCGTTGCCCGGAGGTGGCTGCGAGGTCCCGCCGTGGCGGCCACAGCGCCGGTACCGGCTACAGCTCCCGTACCGGCCTCGGCGCCCGGGCTGCCGGCGGGCGGCGGGCTTTTGGTGGATGACGGCCCGGTGGGCGGCGGGGTTCCCGCGGGCGGGAGAACCGGCGCGGAGGGGGATGCCCCCCGCGCCGTGGGGCTCGCGGTGACTGCGGGCGTCCGCGACACGAGACCTCCTTCACGATGTTTCATATATGATCCGGGTGCAGAGTTTCCGGATCGTTGCCTGGTCGTGAAGAAAGTCCGATCCGGCTGGACGGGTCGTGACGCGGTGACAGGACGCCCGCACGGCGGCTACTCGAGGTTCACCACCCGCGGCTGGTCGGCGTTGCGCACCACCACGCACAGGCACGGACCCGTTCCGCGGTTCTCCTCGCGATGACGCAGACCACCCGGAATCGCGGTGATCTCGCCGGCCCGCGCGGTGAACTCGTCCGTCCCGCCGTCCCCGCGCTCGACCAGGAAGGTCATCTCGCCGCGGACCAGGTAGACGATGGTGGTCTGGCCGTCGTGATGGTGCAGCGTCGAGGCATGGCCGGCGGGCAGCTCACTGATCCCCAGCCACATGCCGCCCTCCGACAGGGCGCTGCCCCTGGCCAGGCCCCCGGAGCCGCCGGCCGCCGCGGCGGAGTTGTCGGCCTCCAGGCCTCCGGAGACCACCCGGGCGCCGCTGGGAAACTCGGTGACGACCGGCTCAGGCATCGGTGCTCGCCTGGGCCGGGGCGGCCGGCCCGGTCGTGGCCGGCCCGGGGGAGTCCGGAGCGACGGCGAGCGCCTCGATCTCGATGAGGAACTCGGGCCGAACCAGGCGGGACACCACGAGCAGGGTGTTCCCCGGGAAGACCCCGTCGGGGAACCAGTCCGCGAAGACGGTCTCGCGCACCCGGTAGAAGTCGTCGATCAGGTCGGCACTCACCAGGTAGGTCGTCATCTTGAGCAGGTCCGTCGGGGCCGCGCCGGCACTGGCCAGCACGGACCGCAGGTTGCCCAGGACGGTGCGCATCTGGGTGTCGAAGTCGCCCACTCCGACCGAGACGCCGTCCGGGGTGACGCTGAGCTGCCCGCTCACGCAGACGAGCTGGTGGTCCCGGGGCGCGCGCACGGCGTGGCTGTACAGCCCGAGCGAGGGCAGCCCGACGGTGACGGCGTCCACGGGGCGATGGGCCGGCACCGCGGCGGGCGGAGTCTGCTCGGCGGTGGCGCTGTCGACGCTCATCACACGCTGACCTTTCGTGCGGTGGGGGCGGAGGAGGCGGTGGGAGCGGAGGGGAGGGAGATGGCGGCGCCGGCGGTCACGGGGGTGCGCGCCCCGGCCCGGACGACGTTGCGCAGGAGACCGACCCCGGTGACCTCGGTCTCGACGATGTCGCCGTCGGCGAGGAACTCCGGGGGCGTGCGGGTGAAGCCGACGCCGGCGGGTGTGCCCGTGCTGATGACGTCCCCGGGCAGCAGCGCGGTCGTCGCGGAGATCACCGAGATCTGGGTGGCGACATCGAAGATCATGTCGGCGGTGACCGCGCGCTGCTTCGTGACGCCGTTCACCCGCAGCTCGACGACGGTGTCCGCGGGGAGGGCACCGTCGGCGAACGCGTCGGCGGTGACCAGCCAGGGCCCGACCGGGGTGGCCGCGTCGACGTTCTTGCCCAGGTGCCACTGCTGGTGACGGCGCTGGACGTCACGCGCGGTGATGTCGTTGACGACCGTGTAGGCGAAGACGTGCTCGAGTGCGCGTGCCACCGGGATGTCACGGCCGCCGGTGCCGATCACGACACCGAGCTCGCCCTCCCAGTCGAACTCCGGCGAAACCGCCGGGTCGAGCGGAAGCTCGTCGTACGGGCCGCACAGTGCCGAGACCGTCTTGAAGAAGATGATCGGATGCGGCGGCACCGTGGCGGCGAACGCCTCGGCGGACTCCTGCTGGTGGGCTATGTAGTTGATGCCGGTGCAGAACACCCCGCGGCACTGTCCCGAGACGGGCGCGAGCAGGGTGGTGTGGGCCGGGTCGAGCCGGCGACCGGTCGCGGTCGGCGCCGCGCCGGAGATGAGCTCGGTGAGCGTCTCGGCGATCTCGACGAGTCCGTCGCCCTCGACGAGCGCCCAGCGTTCCGGTTCCGCGCCGATCCTGGCGAGCCTCACAGACGGACCTCCTGGCGAAGACGGTGGGGGGAAGGCGATGGCAGAAGCGGTGGTGCGCGATGGGCTCGAACGGCGTCAACGGCGGTGTCGCGCGCGATGTACCCGATGGCGATGCATCATATAATATGTGCTGGTCGGATCGATCCACGGCTTCGTCCGAACGGCTTCGCCGCCTCGACTCGCGGTGCTGGCGCCCGGGCCCGCCGGGCGCTCGACGGGGTGGCCGGCGCGGCGCCCGGTGAGCCCGGCATGGCGGCGGGTCAGTGGACGGGCGGTTGTGGGTAGCCGTTCTGCTGCGCAGGCGGATCGCTCACGACCTGGCCCGTAACCTGACCGACACCGCCGGGCGGCTTGTTGGTGCATGAAATCTGATATGAAATGGCATCCGTCCGCTTGCACGGGAGAGGGGGCGTCGCGTGGCGGCCTTGGACGGTATGGCGGCAGTGGGCGACCTCGGGGTCGGGACTGCTCGGACCACGCACCGGGATGTCATCGACCGGCTGCGGCGTGCGATCCTCATCGGCGTGCTGCCGGCCGGCACCCGGCTCGTCCAGGCGGACCTGGCGAGGCGGCTGCGGGTCAGCGTGACGCCGGTGCGGGAGGCGCTGCGGGACCTCGTCGGGGAGGGGCTCGTCGACTTCGACCCCTACCGGGGCGCCACCGTGCATTCACCGACGCTCGCCGAGCTCGAGGAGATCTACGAGATCCGCACCCGCCTGACCCCGCCGGCGGTGCAGGGCTCGGTCGACCGCGCCACGAACAGCGATCTCGCCGAGGCCGAGGCGCTGGGCGCCGCGATGGAGGCCACCAGCGACCCGGCCGAGTGGGTGGACCTCAACCGCAGGTTCCACGCGGTGCTGATCGCGCCGTGCCGGCGCGCCCACCTGCTGGAGATCCTGACCCGGATGTCCGATCTGTCGACGCTCTACGTCGGCGTCTCGCTCGACGGCGACAGCGGGCGGCGGGAACGCGGGGACCACGACCACCACGAACTGGTGAGCGCCTACCGGGCGCGTGATGTGGGCCGAGCGGTGACCGTCTCGCTCAAGCATGTGGCCGACACACTGGATGACGCGCGCGCCGCGCTGCTGCGCGGGCCCGCGCCCGCGCTCATGGGTGGCGAGCTGGACGGCGACGCCGGCGACCGGTCGTCAGGCCCCGATCTCTGACCAGCTGCCCGACGTCCCCCTGACCAGCCGCCCGACGTCCGACCTGCCGGTTGGGGCGATCCGGAGGACCGCCCCAGGACCCTGCGACCTCAGGCGCTCGGGGCCTGCCCGCCGGGCGCTCCCGACGGCGGCTGTCCGCCGGGCGCACCGTAGCCGGCCTGCCCTCCCTGCGCTCCCGAGGGGGGCTGTCCGCCGGGTGCGCCGTAGCCACCCGGCTGGCCGCCTCCTGCTCCGCCTTCTGCGCTGCCTTGGGAGCCGCCTCCCGCGGGGGCCTGGCCTCCGCCGCCCGCGGCCGTCGTCGTGTCGACGCCGGCGGTGAGCGAGACCTGGTAGCCCGCGGTGGCGCTGCCGGTCACGGTCCCGAGCTGGCGGGCAGCGGAGTCGTCACCGAAGACGTTGTCGTCGTCGAGGGTGACCTGGGCCAGATTGGTCACCGACTGCTCGTACCCGGCCTCGGTGTAGGCCGCGTCGCAGATCTCCTTCGGCAGCGCGACCTGTGAGGTGGCGATCGCCTTGGTGGAGTCCGTGATGGAGGACTGGTCGGGATACACCTCGAAGTGGATGTGCGGCCAGCGCCCGGAATAGCAGGCCGGGAAGATGCTCGTGAAGCGGACCACGCCGTTCTCGTCTGCCACCTGGACGCCGCGCAGATAGTTCTCGCCGGTGATTCCCTCGCTGTACAGCGAATACTTTCCGTCGCGGTCGCAGTGCCATACGTACACCGCCACTCCGGCGAACGGCGCGGCACTGTTGGCGAGGTCCGTGATCGTCAGCTCCAGCGTCATCGGGATTCCCTCGGCGGTCCCGCTGGCGTCACCGAAGCTGCTTCTGATGTCACTGCGGATGATGCCGTCCTGCTCCAGGACGTCGGGCCCGTTGGACCCGTCACCCGGATAGGGGCCGGCGGTCTCCTCCGGTATCTCCGCGCTGTCGGAGCTCGCCGCGGTGGCGCCGCCGGTGCCGGACGAGTCGGTCGATCCTCCGCAGGCGGCGAGTCCCGCTGCCGCGGCCCCCACACCCAGGAAGGTCAGCATCCGGCGCCGGTTCACCAGAACGCCGAGGCCGGCGGCGGTGTCCTGGTCGACAGCAGCCGCGGCGGGGCGCTGCGCCAGCCCCGGGAGTATCGGCCTTCTGGCGGGGTCGCGCTCCTGCATCATTACTCCACTTCGCATGTCGTCCGTCGGGCCGGGTCGGTCGTTCGTGTCCCGTCACCGGTGTCTGCCACCTCGAAGGGTGCCGGGCGCACCCGAGGTCGCGCTGTGCGCAGGCTGTGCGGTCGCTGTGAGCCTCGGTGCACGCGTGGCGGGCGGCCGGAATGCCCGCGCGCCCTGTCCATCCGGCAGCCGACAGCGAGGATGTCGGCTGCCGGTTTCCTTTTGCTGTTGTCGCAGTAGTGACATTGTTTTACCGGCTGAACCGCTCTTATCTCCTGCTACCTTGACGACGGGGCGCCGCGTGGGGGTCGCGGTCAAAAGTCCGCCCCGTTGGCGGCGAATTCTTCGACGGTTCGGTCCGGCGCATTCTGCGTGGGTGCCGGACCGGCGTATGCCGAAATCCATCCCGGTGGGAGTTTCGGCTGACTGGGAAGGGGACTGGAATGACTGGGAACATCCGGACCACTCGGCGTGGGGCGCGGTTCGCGGTGGTCGGTGGCGGCCTGCTGGCCGCACTGCTGCTGGTGGGCTGTGAGGGCTCGGTCTCCCTGGGCGGGCGCGAGGTGGCCTCGGGGGACGTCGAGCAGGAGATCGTCGCGAAGTTCGGTGCGCTGTTCCCGGGCCAGAATCCCGCTGTCGACTGCCCCGACTCGCTGCGGGCCGAGGTGGGCACGACGATGCAGTGCCAGCTGACAGATCCAGGGGATGGCACGAACTACCCGGTGAACGTCACCGTCAACACCGTCGACGGGGCGGACACGAAGTTCGGGCTCGACCTGGTCGGTCTGACGGCCGTCAGCGAGGAGGAGGTCGAACAGCAGATCACGACGAACTTCGGCAGCCAGTTCGACCGCACCGACCTCGCTGTCGACTGCCCGAGTGCGTTGCGGGCAAAGGCGGGAGCGACCCTGCAGTGCACGCTCACCGATCCGGCCGACTCCACCAGCTACCCGGTGAACGTCACGGTCGACGGTGTCGACGGTGACAGCACCAGCTTCAGTTTCGAGCTCGGCGACGCGAGGACCGCCTGAGGACCGCGTGAGGGCGACCGGAGGTTCGGTGCGCCGTGGTGGCGCGCCGAACCTCCGCGGGCGGCGAGGGCATCCGGAACAGGTCGGGATGAACCTGCTCCGCGGGGTGAACCTGCTTAGTTGAAGCCCCGGGAATCCTGCTTGAGCGCGGTGTCGATGGTCAGCGCGGAGGCGACGACCAGACTGAGCATCGGCTGGGGCAGTGGGCGGTGCAGCTGGACGACGTAGTTGTCCGCCGAGGTGAACAGGGTGCGGGCCAGGCCTTCCCAGGTCTTGGTCACCCGGGCGACCTCGGTGTCGGTCTGGTCGACGATGGAGAAGTTCCACGCCCGCCAGTTCTCGGCCTTGATCATGCCGACRCTCACGCCGTCGGCCTCCAGGCTGAACCGGATCTTGCCGAAGACGTTCTGCTGGGCGATGCGGCCGATCTCGCGGCCGTCCGGCAGCTCCACGATGACCTTTGACTTGAGCAGCTTCCTCGGCCGGGTGAGCACCAGCTGCGGAACTCCGGCGATGTCGCGCACCTCCAGCCGGTGGGTGAAGTACTGGTCGATCGACCCGACGAGCCGCACGGCCTTCTTCAGCGCGCTCTGGCCGACCTCCACGACCGAGCCGATCTGGGTTCCCTGCTGGTTGAAGACGGCGTACTCGTTGGTCAGCTCGATGAGCTTCGTCTTCTGGTTGACGACCAGGACGGGCTCGCTGAACAACGTGCCGCCGCCCTGCGCGGGCACGTGCACACCGGCACGCTCATGGACCTGCCGCTGGATCCGTTCCGGTGTGGCGCTGGTCTGGACGGGCGGAGGCTGGTAGCCCTGCGGCCCGCCCCAGCCACCCGGCGGCTGCTGCGCCGGAACCTGCTGGGCCGGCGGCTGCCCGTACGGCTGTTGCCCGTACTGCTGCTGGTACTGCTGCTGGACCGGCGCCTGGCCCGCCGGTGCGGTCCCCGGCCCGAGGGGTGCCGGTGCGGTGGCCTGCTGGTGCGGCGGCGACGCGGGCTGCGTGTGGCTGGTCCACGCGTTGCCGTCCCACCAGCGGGTGCCGGGTTCCCCTGATGGATCGTCGTACCAGCCGGGTGGTGTTGACATAGGCCCCACTTTGCCATCTCCGGTGTTTCCACCGGAACCGGCGATGCTGTCCGACTGATGACCGCAGGACTCGCCGGGCCGATCCGGGCCGCGGCGGTGCCCGGCGCCGGCGCGCTGTCGGCCGGTTGGGGCATCGACATAGGGTGTCGGCCGCGGAACGTGAGCGAACGGAGCCGATGTGGTCAGCACGGATCAGGCGAGCCCGCCGCCCCTGCGGGCCGTGCTCCTGCAGGTCGCCTCACCGGACGGGGAGAGCGCGCCAGTCAGGACGGAACGAATGCTGGCCGCGCTGGAGAGCCTCGATCCGGACGAGACGGATCTGGTCGTGTTGCCCGAGCTGTGGGCGACCGGTTACTTCCACTTCGACCGCTACGAGGCGGACGCCCAGCCGCTGGCCGGCCCGGCAGTCTCGGCGTTGCGTGCGATGGCCGCGCGGCGCGGCTTCCATCTCGTCGCCGGCAGCCTGGTCGAACGCGGCGAGAGCGGAGCGCTGCACAACACCACCGCGGTGATCGGGCCGGACGGCGGCCTCCGTGGCCGGTACCGGAAGATCCACCTGTTCGGATACCAGTCGGCGGAGGCGCGACTGCTCACCGCCGGCGACGAGGTGCTGGTGGCGGGCACGCCGTGGGGCGGCCTGGGTGTTGCCACCTGCTACGACCTTCGGTTCCCGGAGCTGTTCCGGCTGCTCGTCGACGGCGGCGCCGAACTGGTCGTGGTCGTGTCGGCCTGGCCGATGGCCCGCCTGGAGCACTGGGAGCTGCTGGTGCGGGCCAGAGCCGTCGAGAACCAGGTCTTCGTGGTCGCCTGCAACGCGGCCGGCAGCCATTCCGGTGTTGAGCTGGCCGGCACGAGCCTTGTCGTCGATCCGTGGGGTGTGGTCCTCGCCCGCGGTGACACCGCGGCGGGGATGCTGCGGGCGGAGCTCGACCCGGCACGGCTCGAGGCAGTCCGTGCCGAGTTCCCCGTCCTCACTCATCGTCGGCTTGCGGCCGTGCCCACGGGACACGCAACCACGCCCGCGGGCCAGCGGGCCGTGCCGATAGTGGAAACGTAGTTCTCGTACGCGAGAGCATTGATTCGGGTGGCTGGTGTGAGCTTCGTCACCACTGGTTGGTGTCACGGCCGGCCGGATGAGCTGCGCCGACTTCGCCTTGAGTAGCCGTTGACACCGCCGGGTTCGGGTGCATCTCCTGCGGCAGGCGTCCGGTCGATGGGTGCCGAGGGCGGCCGTCGGCGTAGCCCCGCGGAAGATTCCCCCGGAGCTCGCGCCGTCCGTGGTGGGGTGCGGACTCGCAGGTGGGTGGCCGGAATCCCAGCGGTGGCAGTCAAGATTGCCGCATTGTCGCCGGCACTCGGCGGGTCGGCCGCCAGCGTGGTTGATCGATGTCGCATTGGCGGGGTGTGGCTTGCCGAACGGCTAGCCCTCGGGTTGGTCGTGGCGGCCGGTGTGTGGGTGTGGTGGTGTCGGCACCTGCCGGCCGACCGGCAGGTGACTCTCCGGCTTTCTGTGCCCACGTAGGGTGCCTCTCTCCTGGGTGCTGGCCTGTCGGCACTACACGATTGGGGTTTGATTCTCGTGATGGGAGCCGATAGTTTCCTCACACCGAGAAGATCCCTTCCGGAAACCGCGAGCGATGCTCACGCCATGATCGAACCGCGTGGGCTGTCGTCGGACCTGCCCTGACCGACGACGCGAGATGGCGCGCTCGTGTGTCCCCGGTGCTGCTCGGCGGCTCCACCATGCCCAGCTCGACCGGACCCGACCGGACCCGACCAGACCGACCGTCACCGCCCGCGACGCCGCGCCCTGACGCGGCCTGGCCTGGGCTGGCGCGGTGCGGCGGTCTGCGGCCGTATCGGGATAGCAAGGAGGAGGAACTCCGTGAAACCGCGTAGAACTGTCGCGGCCATCGCCGCCGTTGCGGCGGTGTCCGTGTTCGCTGTCGGGTGCGGCCGGAGCGGGGGCGGCGAGTTAGGCGCCGAGGACGCGCCGGCCACCGAGGCCGCCTCCGCCGCGGCGGGCGACTTCGGCTCACTGAAGGACGTCTGCGGGCCTGGCGACGCGAAGAGCGCGTCCGCGCAGGGCGTCACGGCGAGCGAGATCAACGTCGGTGTCTTCAGCGATGTCGGTTTCACCAAGAACTCGGAGTTCGACGACGCCGCGAAGGTCTTCACCTCGTGGTGCAACGACGCGGGTGGCATCAACGGTCGCGAGATCGTCTACAACCTGCGCGACACGAAGATGCTCGAGGTCCGCCAGCGGATGATCGAGGCCTGTCGCGACGACTTCGCCATTGTGGGCGGCGGCGCCGCACTCGACTCCGGCGGCGTGGAGGAGCGGCTGAAGTGCCTGCTCCCGGACATCCCGGCGCAGACCAGCATGGTCGACAACATCGGTTCGGACCTGCAGATCGACGCGATCGGTGCCGGCCACTCGTACGCCCGCTACGTGGGCTATTACAAGTGGCTGATCACGGAGGCCCACCCGGACTCCGCGGGCGCGATCGGTTTCATCTCCGGTGACTCGCCGGTCACCAAGACCATCGGGGCCCAGAACGTCGAGGGGATGAAGGCGGTGGGCGGCACGGTCGTCTACGACGACCTGTACCCGGCCGTCGGCGTCTCCGACTGGACTCCCTACGCCCAGGCGATCAAGAGCAAGGGCGTCAAGGGCCTGGTCTTCCTGGGCGATTTCCGCAGCCTGGCGAAGCTGGAGCAGGTGCTGAAGTCGATCGACTACAAGCTCGACTGGATCGACGCGAACAGCAACGCCTACGGCTCGTCGTTCCAGGAGCTCGGCGGCGACGCGGTCGCCTTCCAGAACAACTACGCCGACCTCAGTGGCGTGGCGCCGCTGGAGGCGAAGGACGACATCCCCGCCCTCGAGCAGGTCGAGGAGCTGTACAAGAGGTACGCGCCGAAGGCCGACATCACCTTCCCGGCATTGCGCGCGTTCTCCTCGTGGTTGCTTTTCGCGAAGTCGGCCCAGGAGTGCGGTGACGACCTCACCCGCAAATGCCTCTACGACACCGCCCGCGAGCAGACCGACTGGACGGCCGGCGGCCTGCAGGCCGATGTGGACATCTCCGAGACGGATGCCCCGATCAAGTGCTTCGACGTCGTGCAGCTGAAGGCGGACGGCTGGGAGATCGCCGACTTCAAGCCCGACACCGATGACCTCTACCGGTGCGACGCGCCGGAGATCAAGTTCACCGGCGACTACGGGAAACCGCTCACTCTGGCCAGCGTCGGCAAGAGCCTGAGCGACTTCCAGTAAATTATGGAACAGTTCCTCACCTTCGGGATTGTGGGTCTGAGCACCGCCGCGATCTATGCCGTCATCGGCAGCGGTCTGGTGCTCACCTACACCACCACCGGCGTGTTCAACTTCGCGCACGGTGCGGCCGGCATGATGGCGGCGTTCGCGTACTGGCAGCTCACCGAGGGCTGGGGGCTGCCGGTACCGCTCGCGCTGATCCTTGTCCTTGCGGTGCTCGCGCCCGGCTTCGGCCTGCTGGTCGAACGCCTGGTGCTGCGCCCGGTGCAGGGCCTGGGCGACGCCGAACGGCTGGTGATGACCGTCGCGATGCTCAGCGGTCTGATCGCCGTCTCACGGTGGGTCTGGGACCCGAACGAGGCCCGGTCGCTGCCGAAGTTCTTCGAGAACGCGGACTCGATCGACCTCGGCCCCGCCACGATCACCTGGCATCAGGCGATCACCATGATCGTGGCGGTGGTGGTGGCCATCGGCCTGCGGGTCCTGCTCTACGGGACCCGCGTCGGTGCCGAGATGCGGGCGAGTGTCGACGACCGGGCCCTGGTCGGGCTCACCGGGGCGAACCCGGTGCGCGCGAACAAGGTCGCCTGGATCCTCGGCACCCAGCTGGCGGCCATCGGCGGCATCCTCATCGCCCCGGCGGTCACCCTGGACGCCGCCCAGCTGTCGCTGCTGATCGTCAGCGCCTACACGGCGGCGATCTTCGGCCGGCTGCGCAGCCTGCCGCTGACCTTCGTGGGCGCGATCGTGGTCGGCTGCCTGGAGAGCTATCTGACCGGCTACCTGCCACAGAACCAGTACCTGCCCGGTCTGCGGCTGGCGGCCCCCGCGCTGCTGTTGTTCCTGGCGCTGCTGGTGTTCCCGCACCGGCGGCTGCGGGGCCGGGACACCAAGGCACGCCCGGTGCCGGTGCCGTCGGTCCGTGGGACGCTGCTGTTCGCCGGTGCGATCGTGGTGTTCGGCCTCGTGCTCGCCTCGCTGCTCGGCGAGGGTGAGCTGATCACCTATGGGCAGATCTTCTCCTTCGGTGTGATCGCGCTGTCCTACATCCCCCTTGCGGGCTATGCGGGCCAGATCTCGCTGTGCCAGCTCAGCGTGGCCGGTGTCGGCGCGGCGGTCTGGGCCCATGCCGGCGGGCACGGGGAGCTGTGGGCGCTCGCGCTGGCCGTGGTGGTCTCCGGGGTGGTCGGTGCGTTGATCGCGCTGCCCGCGCTGCGGCTGTCCGGCGTGTACCTGGCGCTCGGCACGACCGCGTTCGCGTTCATCCTCGACCGGTGGATCTTCACGCTGCCCTCGTTCGAGATCGGAGGCCTGAAGATCTCGCTGTTCGACGGTGGGGCGGTCGACGTCGCCGGGCCGTCGCTGTTCGGCTGGCACCTCGACGACGGCTCCGAGCTGATGGTGTTCGCCGCCGTCTGGCTGGCGCTGGCGTCGATCGCGGTGATGGCGCTGCGGCGCGGTCGCTTCGGACGTCAGCTGATCGCCCTGCGCGACTCCGAGGCGGCGTACGCCACCCTCGGCGGCAACCTGCTGCTGGCCAAGATGGCGGTCTTCGCGCTCTCCGCGGGCATCGCCGGTCTGGGCGGTGCGCTCTACGGCATGCAGCAGCGTTCGGTCAGCGGCGACCAGTTCAGTTTCGTCGCGGGCCTGCCGCTGTACCTGGTGGCGGTCGTCGGTGGTCTCACCGTGGTCGGCAACGGCCTGTTCACCGGTCTGGCGCTGGGCGGCTCCTTCCCGGTGATCGCCGCCGCGGGGACCTTCGCGCAGAACCTCACCTCGCTCATGCCGGCCCTTGCCGGTCTCGGGCTCTCCAAGAACCCGGACGGGGCGGTTGCCGAGGTGCGCGGTGGCTACGAGGCGGTGGGCCGCAACAAGCCCGTTCTGGGGGTGCTCGGCATCGCGTTGGCGGCGCTGTGGGTGCTCCAGCTCCAGGACGTGCTGGACGGCTGGACGACCTTCTGGCTGGCGCTGCTCGCGCTGGTCGCGGCCCAGGTCATCGCGCAGGCCCTGGAAGGTCGGCAGGCCAGATCCACCGCATCGGACGTCCCCGTCGAATGGTGGGGCGTGCGTCGCGGGTGGCGCCGGGAGGACGAGGAGGTGCTGGCCCGTGGCATTGCTGGAGGTTAGGGATGTGACGGTCGCCTTCGGTGGGGTGCGTGCGCTCAGCGACGTCGCCATCTCCGTCGAGGGGGGCCGCATCACCGGCCTGATCGGCCCGAACGGGGCCGGGAAGAGCACGCTGTTCGACGTGATCTCCGGCCTGCGCCGGCCGTCGTCCGGGCAGGTGTTCATCGACGGTCACGAGGTCACCCGGCTGGGCCCCACCCGGCGTAGCCGGCATGGGCTGGCCCGCACGTTCCAGCGGCTGGAGCTGTTCGGTCGCCTCAGCGTGCGGGACAACCTGCTGGTCGCCGCCGAGCTCGGCGCGCACCGGCGCCAGGCCGCGGTGCTGGTCGACGAGATCCTCGACCGGGTCGGCCTGACCCGGCTCGCGGACGCCTCGGCCGACACCCTGTCGACCGGCGTCGCCCGCCTCGTCGAGGTCGCCCGGGCGCTCGCCGCCCGGCCGAAGCTGCTGCTGCTCGACGAGCCCGCCGCCGGCCAGGACCCCGAGGAGACCGAGCGCTTCGCCGAACTGCTGCGCTCGCTCGCCGCGGAGGGGACCACCGTGCTGATCGTCGAGCACGACATGGACCTGGTCATGAGCGTCTGCGACGACCTGCACGTGCTCGACCTGGGCAGGGTCATCGCCTCCGGGCGTCCCGAGGAGATCCGGCGCAACGAGCTCGTGCTCGCGGCCTACCTGGGGGATGCGGCATGACCGGTGTGAGCGGAGCGGGTGGGATGACGGCGCCGCAGCCGCCCCCGCTGCTCGAGCTGCGTGACGTCCGCGCCGCCTACGGCAGGATCACCGTGCTGCACGGGGTGAACCTGAGCGTGTCGGCCGGGCAGGTGGTCGCGCTGCTCGGCCCGAACGGTGCCGGCAAGACGACGTCGCTGAACGTCGCTGCCGGAACCCATCCGGCGCTGTCCGGCCAGCTGATGCTCGGCGGGCGGGACCTGACCGGGGCCAACCCGCGTGATCTGGCGCGGTCCGGCGTGTGCCTGATCCCCGAGGGCAGGGGTGTCTTCCCCAACCTGTCCGTCCGCGACAACCTGCTGATGATGACCTTCACCGGTCACTCCCGCGACGAGATCGAGACCATCGCGTTCGAACGGTTCCCGATCCTCGCGCAGCGGGCCAACCAGCCCGCCGGCAGCATGTCGGGCGGCGAGCAGCAGATGCTGGCGCTGGCCCGAGGCCTGGCCACCGACCCCGCCGTGCTGCTGCTCGACGAGCTGTCGATGGGGCTGGCCCCACTGGTCGTGGCCCGCCTCTACGAGCAGGTCGCCGAGATCGCCAGCCACGGCGTCGGCGTCCTGGTCGTGGAGCAGTTCGCCGCCGCGGTGCTCGGCATCGCCGACCACGCGGCGGTGCTGGTGCGGGGCCGCGTTCAACGGGAGGGCGCCCCCGACGAGCTGCGCGCCGAACTATCCGCCCTCTATCTGGGGAGTTCCACATGACGACTGACTCGCGCGCGGACCGCTTCGTCCGCGAGCTCGGGGAGTTGAAGATCCCCGACCCGGCGGCCGGCCGGCCGCAGCTGTGGGTGCGCCTGGGCGTGGTCTTGATGGTGGCGGGCGCGGCACTGGCCGTCACCTCCTACGCGATGTCACACGGCACCCGCGACCCGCTGGTCCAGCGGGACGCGATCACGCTGGGACTGGGAGGCGTCACCGCGGCTGTCGCCGGCGCGGCTCTGTTCCTGCGGTACTCCCTGACCGGCTTCCTGCGGTTCTGGATGGCGCGGCAGTCGTTCGACCTGGCCGTGCTCGGCGACCGGATCATCGATCCCGCCGCTGCCACGCCGGCGGTGGCTCCCGCCGCCGCGCCGCAGGCCGCCGCTCCCGCGGCCTCGGCTCCGGCGGCCCCGGCTCCCGTGGCCGCCGCTGGAGACAAGGCAGCTGCGAAGGAGACCGTCGCGTCCTGACGGCTGTCCGTCCGGAGAGCCGTCCGTTCTGAGAGCTCGCCGCCCTGACGGCTGTCCGTCCTGACAGCCGCGTCCGGACCGTCCGCCACCGGTGCCGGAGTACGCACCAGGCCCAGGCTCCGGGCATCCCCGACCACCCGTCGGGGATGCCCGGAGCCTTTTTTTCTGCGCCGTGGTCGGCCGGACTGCGCGCCAATGCCGGGATCCTCCGCAGCCGCCGTGAATGGACGGGGTATGGTCCAACCGGTAGCCGGGCAAGGCGGTTGTGTCGATTTCCCGGGTGCGTCGTCAGTCAGCACACGTGGTCGCAGGCGTCCCAGAGCCCGAGGAGTCCGGGTGTTCGACCATTTCGCCTTTTCCGTGGTGATCGCACCTCTGTTGGTCCTCGCTGGAACATGGGTGATCGCCGAGCGGATGAGGCCGGAACCGGCTGCCCGGGTGTTCGCCTGGTCCGCCCTGGTCGTGTCGGTCGCGAGCGCGGTCAACCTGGTCGCCTTCACGCTGAAGGCCCTCGCGGAGCTGCACTGGGTCGCGGGCATCGGAAGCTGGTCGGCCGCGATCGTGCGGGCGGACACGGCCCACGTTCCCTGGGTGACCGGCCTCGCGACGGTGTGGACGGCGGTGGGGCTCGCCGCCGTGGTCGTGGGCCGCAGTCGCTACCAGAGCTCGTTGCGCGCGGCCTGGGCGGCCGTCGACGGGCTGCCCGGCGAGGCCGAGATTACGATCATCGCCGACGACCGGGTGGAGGCCTTCGCGGTGCCGGCCCGGTCTGGGCGTACCGGGCGGGTCGTCGTCACCTCGGGCATGCGGCGCGCCGTCGACGACCGGCAGCTGAGCGCCGTGGTGGCCCATGAGCGGGCCCACCTGGCCGGCGGCCACCACCGGCTGACCTGGATGGTGCGTCTCGCGGCGCTGGGCCAGCCGCTGCTGTGGCCGATGGTCGCCAAGGTCGAGTACCTGGTCGAGCGGGCGGCGGACGAGGCGGCCGCCCACGAGGTGGGCGATCGTGACGACGTCGCGAGGGCGCTGGGCAGGGCCGCGGTCGCGGTCCTGGACGCCGAGGAGGACCGCGCCGGTCAGCGGCGGCGCCACCAGGGCCTGCTGGCGATGGGTTACCCGCCCAGCATGGTGCCGCGCCGGATGGCCGCCCTCGCGGCGCCCGCTGCCCGCCGGCGATGGCTGCTCGCCCTGCCGCTCGGCATCGCGACCGGCACCGTCGTGTGGACCTTCGAGTGTGCCTACGATCTGCACGAGCTGCTCGTCCACGCCGGAATGTAGCTCCCGGCCGCACGATTCACCGCTGCTGCATGACCACCGCTGCCGCCGGCCCCGAGGCCGGCGGCCTTTTTTGTGCGTACGTCGGACGGCCGTGTGCGTCAGGTCGGCACGGTCGGTAGCTTGACAAACCGAGCGATCGACTACAAGCTTGTAGGAGCTTAGTTAAGGCTTACCTAATCGGAACGGCTGCCGGCGACGGGAGGTGCCCAGCGCGACCTTCCCAGGCCTGCGCCGGGCCGTGTGGGCCCAGGTGGACCCACCGTTGGTGACCTGGCCGGATCGCGTGACGGATCGTCGGTAACCCCGGCGGCCGGACATCACCGGGTGGCGACCCTCGCTCTTTGTCTGTCGTGCCTGTTCTCCACTCGTGTGTTTTGTTTGCCATTCCTTCCTCGGTGTGCGCCGAAGAGGTCTTTTCTTCCTGCCCGAATTCAGCTGTCTCATGAGTGCGGAGGTCTTTCTGGCATGACCGGCAGCCCTTTCGACGACGAGAACGGCCAGTTCCTCGCCCTGCTCAACGACGAGGGACAGTTCTCGCTCTGGCCGTTGTTCGCGCAGGTCCCGGCGGGCTGGCGGGCCGTGCACGGGCCGGAGTCGAGGCAGGCCTGCCTCGACTACATCGAGGCGCAGTGGACGGACATGCGCCCCGCCAGCCTCATCGAGCGGACGCGGCGCGACCGCCCTGGCGGGGCCCCCGGCTGAGACCGCCAGGGCCGGCACCGCCCCTCTCGACGAGATGCCGCCCACCTCGATCAGAAAGATCACCGAGCGGACCTGGTGGCCCGCCTCGCAGGGCAAGGAGCGTCTCCGCGTGAGCACCGACGACAGCAGCACCGTTGACCCGGCCCGGATCGGCGATGTCAGCCAGATCCGTGGCGGCGGCCAGGCCAGCCAGAGCGGCCAGCGCCGCCAGGCCGGCCCCGGTGGTGGGGCCACGGACTCGGCCGCGGCGCGCCGTCGTGAACTGGCCCGGCGCAGGCTCGCCGCACAGGGCCTGGCCGGCGGCGGCCTCTCGGGCGGCGGTGCCGACAGCGGTGGTGCCGAAAACGGTGGTGCCGGCGGCGGTGTTGCCGGCAGCGGCCTCGCTGGCGGTGGTGGCGCCCCGGTGGCCCGACCGCTGTCGGCCGGCCAGCGCCGGATGTGGTCGCTGCAGAACCTGGATCCGACCACCACCGGCTACAACGTGCGGATCGCCCTGGACCTGACCGGACCGGTGCGCGCGGAGGCGATCGCCGCCGCGGCGTCGGCCGTCGTCGCCCGCCACGACATCCTGCGCACCACCTACCGGATGGGTGACGACGGCGCCGTGCGCCAGGTCGTCCACCCGCTGCTGGCGCCACTGGTCGAGCGGATCGACCTCACCGGCCTTCCGGCCGGCGAACGCGCCACCCGCGCCGGCGAGCTGTGCACGGCGCTCGCGGCGACCCCGTTTGACCTGGCGGCCGACTCACCGCTGCGGATCGGCCTTTACCGCACCGGTGCCGACGCCCTCACGCTGATCGTCGTCGCCCACCACATCGCCTGGGACGACAGCACCACGACGATCTTCTTCGGCGAGCTGGTCGCCTTCCTGCAGGACCCGGCCGCCGTGCTGCCGCCGCCACCGCAGTACGCCGACCTCGCGCTGGCGCCAGCGCCGTCGCCGCGGGCGGGCCTGGAGTTCTGGCGCGAAACGCTCACCCCGGCGCCGGAACGGCTCATCCTGCCGGAGCTCACCGGCACCGCCCGGGCCGCCGGCGGTACCGACCAGACGTTCGCGCTGGGCGCCGGGATGGCAGCCCGGGTCCGGGACAGCGCACGTGAGTCCGGGGCGACGTCCTTCATGGTGCTGCTCGCCGCGGTCGCGGTGCTGCTGCGCCGCTACGGCGGGGCGCGGGATCTGGTGATCGGCGTGCCCGTGGTCAACCGGGATCTGCCCGGAGGTGACCAGGTGATCGGCTACCTGGGCAACACCGTTCCGCTGCGGATGCGTGTCGAGGGCACCGAGACGTTCGCCGAGCTGGTCGCGCAGGCCCGGCAGGTCTGCCTCGCCTCCTACGCCCACCAGGACGTCGACCTCGACGACATCGGCCGCGCGGCGGACCCCGAGCGGACCCGCGGCGACGCCGCGCTGTTCAACGTCGTGCTCTCGCTGCGGGCCTCGGTGCTGGACCCGTTCCGCGCCGTCGGCCTGCGGGCGCACCGGCGCCCGGTGCCCGGCGACGACGCCCGCTTCGACCTGACCCTGGCGGTGGAGACCGACGGCGACGCGATGTCCGTCGAGGCGAACCATCCGCGGACCGACGCCGCGCGCGAGCTCGTCGCCCGAATGCTGGGCCACCTCGACCGGATCCTGGACGTGGCACTGACCTGGCCGGACCGGGCACTGCACACCGTGGACCTGCTCAGCGACGAGGAACGCCACCAGCTCCTCGTCGCCTGGAACAACACCGCGACCACCGCTCCCGCCGGCACCCCCGGCACCCCCGGCCATGGCGCTCCCGGCGAGGCCGTGCTGCTGCCGGCGCGCGTCGCGGCCCAGGCGGCGGCGACGCCGGACGCCCCGGCCGTGCTCGCGGACGGGGACCGGCTCAGCTACCGCGAGCTCGACCGCCGCGCGAACCAGCTGGCCAGACTGCTGGCCGGGCACGGCGCCGGCCCCGAGTCGACGGTCGCCCTCGGCCTGACGCGGACCACCGAGATGGTGATCGCCCTGCTCGCGGTCGCCAGAGCCGGCGCCTGTTACGTCCCGGTCGACCCGGGCTACCCCGCCGACCGGGTGCGCCGGATGCTCACCGACTCCCGCCCGGTGCTGCTGATCACCAGGTCCGCGGACGTCGGCACCCTCCCCGAGGTTCCCGGGCTGACGGCACTGCTCCTCGACGGCGAGGACACCCGAAGCCGGCTTGCCGGGCTGCCCGACCACGACGTCACCGACGCCGACCGGACGGCCCCGCTGCTGCCGGACCACCCCGCGTACGTGATCTACACCTCCGGGTCGACCGGCGTCCCCAAGGGGGTCGTCGTCGCGCACCGCGCACTGGCGAACCATCTGGACTGGGCCGTGCGGTGCTTCCCCGGGCTCGCCGGGCACACCCTCATGCACTCGTCGATCTCGTTCGACTTCTCCGTCACCCCGCTGCTGGCGACGTTGACCTGCGGCGGCGCGGTCGAGCTGTGCGAGGACTCGCCGGACGCCATCGCCCGCGCCCAGGGCGCCGCCACCTTCCTGAAGATCACACCGAGTCATCTCCCGCTGCTGCCCGAGGTCCGGTTCGCCACCGAGGGCCCGCGCACCCTGGTGATCGCCGGTGAGGAGCTGCGGGGCGAGGCGCTCGGGCAGTGGGCCCGGCCGGCGGACGAGCAGTTCGCCGTCATCAACGAGTACGGGCCGACCGAGACGACGGTCGGGGCCCTGCTGCACCCCGTCACGGACGGGCTGGCGGGTGCCGTGCCGGTCGGCGTGCCGGTGGACAACACCGTCGGCCATCTGCTGGACGAAGGGCTGCGGCTGGTGCCGGTCGGCGTGGCCGGCGAGCTCTATCTCGGCGGAAGCCAGCTCGCCCGCGGCTACCTCAACCGGCCGGGGCTGAGCGCCACCCGCTTCGTCGCCGACCCGTACGGCCCGCCCGGCGCGCGGCTCTACCGCACCGGCGACCTCATGCGGCGACTCCCCACCGGTGCGCTGCAGTTCCTCGGCCGGGCGGACGAGCAGATCAAGATCCGCGGCTACCGGGTCGAGCTCGGTGAGATCGAGTCCGTGCTGCTCGGCCACCCCGGGGTCGCCCAGGCCACCGTCGCGGCGCGTACCGACGGGCCGGGCGGCCGTTACCTGGCCGGGTACCTGGTGCCGGCGGACGGCGCGGAGCCCGACCCGGCCGGCCTGCGGGCACACGCCGCGGCGGTGCTGCCCGACCACATGGTGCCCGCGACACTGACGTTCCTGCCCGCGCTCCCGCTCTCGCCGTCAGGCAAGGTCGAYCGGCGCGCGCTGCCGGCGCCCCGCTTCGGCGCCGGCGCCGGCGCGGCGGACCCAGCGGACCCGGCGGGCGTGGCCGGCCCGGTGCCGGACCGGGAACCCGCCAACGCCGCGGAGGCGACCCTGGCCGGGCTGTTCGCCGAGATCGTCGGCGTGCCGTCGGCGCGGCTCGACGAGTCGTTCTTCGAGCTCGGCGGGGACAGCATCCTGGCGATCCGGCTGGTCAGCCGGGCCCGTGCGGCCGGCCTGCGGTTCACCCCCCGGGACGTTTTCGCGCACCGCACCGTCGAGGCCCTGGCCGCCGCGGCCACCGCCGTGCCGGACGGCGCAGGGTCAGGCGGTACCGGGGCGGGCAGTGCAGGCACGGGTGGCACGGGGGCGGGTGGTACGGGGGCGGGCGGCGTGGGGGTGGGCAGTGCCGCCGTCCCTGCGGGGGACACCACCGGGACCGGCCCGGTCGCGCTCACACCGATCATGCGGTCGTTCGCCGAACGCGGCCCGCTCGGCGACGCCCACCGGATGTCCGTCGTCGTCGATCTCCCGCAGCCACCGCCGGACGTCGTACTGGAGCAGGCGCTGCAGGCTCTCCTGGACCGGCACGACATGCTGCGGGCACAGCTGGACCGATCCGGCGACCCCGTCGAGCTGACGGTCCGCCCGGTCGGATCCGTGCGGGCGGCGGAGGTGCTGCGCCGGGTCACCGTCGACCCGGCCGCGGGCGACCGGGCGGCGGCTGACCGGGCGGTCGCGGACCGGACAGCCGCCGAGCTGGCCGTGGCCGCGTCCCGGCTCGCGCCGGCGCAGGGCCGCGTCCTGCAGGCGGTGCTGCTCGACGCGGGCCCGGCCGCCGCGGCGAAGCTGCTGCTCGTCGCCCACCACCTGGTGGTGGACGGGGTGTCCTGGCGGATCATCGTCCCCGACCTCGCCACCGCCGTGCAGGCCGCCGTGACGGGCGCGTCCGCCGACCTCCCTCCGGTGGCGACCTCCTTCCGGACCTGGGCCGCCGGGCTGACGAGGGCGGCCGCAGCCCGTACCGACGAGGCTGCGCGGTGGCACGAGGTGCTCGCGGGCCCGGATGCCCTGCTGGGCCGGCGTCACGCGGACCCGGCCCTCGACACCTGGTCGACCGTCCGAACGATCACCGTCCACGTCGACCCCGACGTCGCCGGGCCAGTGCTGACCTCGGTGCCGGCGGCGTTCTTCGCGGGCGTCGACGATGTGCTGCTCGCCGCGCTGGCACTGGCGCTGGCCTCCTGGACGGCCGGCCGCGGCGACGCGGCTGGCCGCGCGGCGGGGCGCAGCGCGCTGGTGCTGCTCGAAGGCCACGGACGCCAGGAGGAGGCCGTGGCGGGCAGCGACCTGTCCCGCACCGTCGGCTGGTTCACCAGCCAGCATCCGGTGCGCCTGGACACCACCGGCATCGACCTGGCCGACGCGCTGGCCGCCGGTCCGTCCGCCGGGGCGGTCCTGCGGCGGGTGAAGGAGCACCTGCGGTCCCTCCCGGACCACGGCATCGGCTACGGCCTGCTCCGTCACCTGCACCCGGGCACCGAGCCGGGCCTCGCCGCCCGTCCCGTCCCGCAGATCGGGTTCAACTACCTCGGGCGCTTCGAAGCGCCGAGTGCGCAGGGGTGGCGGGTCGACGCCGCCGGCCTCGACGCCGCCTACGGGGCGGACATGCCCCTGCCCGCCGGCCTGGTCGTCAACGCGGTCGCGGAGCAGACCGCCGCGGGCCCCCGGCTGAGGGCGCACTGGATGTACGCCGAGGGCATCTTCGACGCCACCGGCGTCACGGACCTCGCGCACCGGTGGCGTGACGCGCTGGAGGCGATCGCCCGGCACGCGGCCGGCGCGGACGCCGGCGGGCGCACACCTTCCGATCTCTCCCTGGTCTCGCTGAACCAGGACCAGCTCGACGCCCTTGAGGCGATGTGGAGGACGACGTGAGCACTGGTAACTCCGCGATCGAGGACATCCTGCCGCTGTCCCCGTTGCAGAAGGGCCTGGTGTTCCACTCGCTGCTCACCGACGACGGCACGCGTGCGGAGGGCCGCGATGCCGCCGCCCAGGCGGACGGCGGTGCCGGGGGCCGGGCCGACGGCGGTGCCCAGGGCGGTGTCGACGTCTATGTCGCCCAGCTTGTCGTCGACCTGGCGGGCCCGCTGGACGCGGCCCGACTGCGCCGCGCCGCGAACGCGCTGCTCGCCCGGCACTCGGCGCTGCGCAGCGGCTTCGTGCTGGAGGTCGGCCAACCGGTCCAGATCGTGCTGCGGACGGCGGAGATCCCCTGGTCCCAGGTCGACATCACCCGCGGTGAACAACAGGCCGCCGAGCTCGTGGCGGCCGACCGCCGGCGGCGGTTCGACCTGCGCCGGCCCCCGCTGCTGCGGGCGATGCTGCTGACCTTCGGCCCCGAGCGGCACAGGTTCGTCCTCACCAACCACCACGTCGTGATGGACGGCTGGTCGACGCCCCTGCTCATGCGCGACCTGTTCGCGCTGTACGCCGCCGACGGTTCGGCACCGGCGCTGCCCACCGCCCGGCCCTACCGCGACCACCTGGCCTGGCTCGCCGAGCAGGACGCCGCGGCGGCGCTCGACGCCTGGCGGGCGGCGCTGGACGGGGTCACCGAGCCGACCCACCTGGTACCCGCCGCCGCCGGCGAGCCGGCCGTGCTGCCCGAGGAGATCGTCGAGCTGCTGCCGACCGACCTGGCCGCGGCGCTCACCCGGACCGCCCGCGCCCTCGGGGTCACCCTCAACACGCTGTTCCAGCTGGCCTGGGGGATGTTGGTGGGGCGGTCGACCGGCCGGGACGACGTCGTCTTCGGCGCCACCGTGTCCGGACGACCGCCGGAGCTCGCCGGTGTCGAGTCCATGGTCGGGCTGTTCATCAACACGCTGCCGGTGCGGGTGCGCCTGCGGCCCGCCGAGACGATCGCGCAGCTCGCCACCCGGATCCAGCTCGAGCAGGCCGACCTGCTCGACCACCAGCACAGCGGGCTGGCCCAGATCCAGCAGGCCCTCGGCTTCGGCACCGGTGAGATCTTCGACAGCCTGCTGGTGTTCGAGTCCTTCCCGTTCGACGGCACGGCGATCGACGACGCGCTGGGCGCCGGCGGTCTGCGGGCGACGCGGGTCCAGCGCCCGATCTCCACCCACTATCCGCTGACGCTGATGGTGATGCCGACCGCCGGCGGTCTGGAGATCACCCTGAAGTACCTCCCGCGTGGGCTCGGTGGGGGAGAGCACCAGGTCCGGCAGCTGCTCGCCCGCCTGACCAGGGTGCTCACCGCGATCGTCGCCGCGCCCGACGCCGCGGTGGCGACCGTCGACGCGCTGTCGGCGGACGAGCTGGCCGGTGCGGCGCGCCGGGCTCTCGAAGCCGGCCCGCTTGACGTCGCCGACACCACGATCGCGGACCTGTTCGAGGCGGTGGTGGACCGCGACCCGGGCGCGGTGGCCGTCGAAAGCGGCGCACGGCGTGTCACCTACGGCGAGCTCGACGGGCGTGCGAACGCGCTGGCGCAGCGGCTCGTCGCGCTCGGCGCGGGGCCGGAGAAGCTGGTCGCGCTGCTGCTGCCCCGCGGGGTCGACCTGGTCGTCGGTGCGCTCGCCGCGCTCAAGACCGGTGCCGGCTATCTGCCCATCGATCCCGCCTACCCAACCGAGCGGATCGCCTTCACCCTGCGTGACGCCCAGCCGGTGGCCGTGCTCGCCGAAGCCGGCCACGAGCTGCCCGGCCACGAGCTGCCCGGCCAGGAGCCGCGGTGCCTCGCGCCCGACGACACGACGTCCACGGTGCGGCCTGTGCGGCCGGGCGGGCCAGGGCGGTCCGGGCAGGTCGCGTACGTCATCTACACGTCGGGATCCACCGGCGTGCCCAAGGGCGTCGTCGTCCCGAACCGGTCGGTCGTCGCGCTGTTCACCGCGGCGCGGGAGCTGTTCGACGTCGGCCCGGACGACGTGTGGACGCTGTTCCACTCGTTCGCGTTCGACTTCTCGGTCTGGGAGACCTGGGGGCCGCTGCTGTCCGGTGGCCGGCTCGTCGTTGTCCCGCACGACGTCGCGCGGTCCCCCGCCGACTTCCGGGAGCTGCTCGTCCGGCACCAGGTGACCGTGCTCAGCCAGACACCGTCGGCCTTCTACCAGCTTGCCGCCGCCGACGCCGAACACCCGGCGGGAACCGTACCCGGCGCGGACGGCGCCCCGGTGTCGGACGGCGGGCCGGTGTCGGACGGCGGGCCGGTGTCGACGCCGGGGCTGGCGTTGCGGACCGTGGTGTTCGGCGGGGAGGCCCTCGACCCGGCCCGGCTCGCCGGGTGGCACGCCCGCCACCCGCGGGGCCCGCGCCTGGTGAACATGTACGGGATCACCGAGACCACGGTGCACGTCACTCACCGCGAGCTGAACGCGGCGGCGTTCGGCTCGTCGTCCAGCGTGATTGGGGGCGGGCTGCCGGGCTTCACCGTGCACCTGCTCGACGGCGCGCTGCGCCCGGTGCCCGTCGGCACCGTCGGTGAGCTCTACCTCGGCGGCCCGCAGGTCAGCCGTGGCTACCTGGGCCTGGCGGCACTCACCTCGACCCGCTACGTCGCCGATCCGTTCGGTCGCACCGGGCAGCGCCTCTACCGCAGCGGGGACCTGGCCCGTTGGAGCGCCGACGGCGAGCTGGAATACCTCGGGCGCGCCGACGACCAGGTGAAGATCCGCGGCTTCCGGATCGAGCTGGCCGAGATCGAGTCCGCGCTGGCGGGTGCGCCGGGCGTCGCCGCCGCCGCGGTCACCGTGCGGACCGACCGCCCCGGCGGCGCCTACCTCGCCGGATACGTGGTCGGTGCCGGTTCCGCCGGTGGCGGTGCCGGCCGGGTCGACATCGCGCTGATCCGGAAGTATCTGGCCGGGCGGCTGCCCGAGCACATGATCCCGGCGGTGCTGGTAGCGATGGACGCGCTCCCGCTGACCGCCAACGGGAAGCTGGACCGCCGCGGACTGCCCGCGCCGGACCTCACCGCGGCCCAACCGGCCGGGCGGCTCGCCGCCGAGGGCACCGAGCGCGTACTCGCCGGCCTGTTCGCACAGGTCCTGGGCCGGGAGGCGGTCGGAGCGGACGACTCGTTCTTCGAGCTCGGCGGGGACAGCATCATGTCCATCCAGCTCGTCGCGCGGGCCCGCGCCGCCGGGCTGGCGATCAGCCCACGGCAGGTCTTCGAGCTGCGCAGCGTCGCCGAGCTCGCCGCCGCGGCGGACGCCGCCGCCATGGCGGTGGCTGATCCCGCCGGGGTGGGTGCGGCTGGCGCGGCCACGGCCGGATCCGGTACGGCGGCCGCCGCCGACCCGGCGCTCGAGGCCGTGTCGAGTGGGGCCGGCGAGCTGCCCCTCACTCCGATCATGCGGGCGTTCCTCGCCCGGGGCGGTCCCTTCGAACGGTTCTCCCAGGCGGTGCTGGTGGAGGCCCCGGCCGGAGCGGACCGCCCGCGCATCCGCCAGGCCGTGCAGATGCTGCTCGACCGGCACGACATGCTGCGGGCCACCTTGATCACCACCGACGTGCCTGCTCCCGGTTCCGCGGACGAGCCTGTGGAGCAACCCGTCCATCGGCTCTCGATGCGTCCGGTCGGGTCCGTCGATGCCGAGCAGGTGCTGCGGCGGGTGGACCTGCCGGCCGCGGGCGCGGCGGACCTGCTCCGCCGCGAGCACGCCGCCGCCGTCGCCAGGCTGGACCGCAGCGCCGGTGTGCTTGTGCAGGCGACCTGGTTCGACGCCGGCGCCGCCCGTCCCGGTGCGGTGCTGCTGACCTGCCATCACCTCGCGACCGACGGCTACTCCTGCCGGATCCTGGCCGAGGATCTCGAGACCGCCCTCGTCCCGACCACGGTCGCCGCCACCGCGGACGCGGAGCCTGGCGCGGAACGGTCGGAACGGTCGGAACTGCCCGCGACGGGGACGGCGTTCGCGGAATGGGCGGTACGGCTGGATCGGCTCGCCGCGGCGCGGATCCCCGAACTGCCGTTGTGGCGGGCGGTTCTCGCCGATCCGGAGCCGGCGCTCGGCGCTCGGCGGCTCGACCACCGCCGGGACACCCGGGCAACCGTGCGGACCGTCTCGCTGAGCGTCCCGGCGGAGGTCGCCGGTCCGGTGCTCGGCACGGTGCCAGGCGCGTTCCACGCCAGCACCGTTGATGTCCTGCTCGCCGCCCTCGGCGTCGCGATCGCCCGGTGGCGGGCCGCGCGTGGCGTGCCCGCGGCGGCGACCGTGGTCACGATCGAGGCGCATGGACGCGAGGAGCAGGTCCTGCCCGGGGCGGACATCTCCCGCACGGTCGGCTGGTTCACCACTCAGTACCCGGTGCGGCTCGACACCTCCGGACTCGACCTCACGGCGGCGCCGACCGGTGGGACGCCGACCAGTGGGGCGCCGGCCGGCGGTGTGGCGGCCGCCGCCATGGTCAAGCGGGTCAAGGAACACCTGCGCGCGATTCCGGACAACGGGATCGGCTACGGCCTGCTCCGTTTCGCCGGCGCGGACGCCGAGCTGGCCCGTCATCCCGAACCGCAGATCCTGTTCAACTACGTCGGGCGCGTCGACGCGAGACCGGTGGGCCCGGTGGGACCGACCGCATCGGTCGATCCGGTGGAACAGCTCGGATTCGCCGGGATCTCCTTCGGGGGCGTGGCACCCGCGGCCGACCCCGAGCTCCCCGCGGCGGCGGCGCTCGTGACGAACGTCGCGGCAAGCGACGGGGCGGACGGTCCCGAGCTCGCGCTGYGCCTGCAGTTTCCGGCCGGGCTGTTCACCGACGACGAGGTGACAGCACTCGCGGAGCGGTGGATCGAGACCCTCGCCGCCCTGGCCGACGAGGTGGTCAACCGGGGCGCGGGTGGGCGGACCCCGTCCGATCTGCCCCTCGTGCGCGCGACGCAGGCCGACGTCGAGCGCTGGGAGGCCCGCTATCCCGCGCTCGCCGACGTGCTGGGACTGTCGCCGCTGCAGGAGGGCCTGCTTTTCCACGCGCGTTTCGACGCCGGCGCGGTCGACTTCTACTCCGTCCAGCTCGTCGTCGACCTGCGCGGGCCGCTCGACCTGGCCCGGCTGCGCGCGGCGGCGCGCGAGCTGCTCGCGTTGCACCCCGTGCTGCGCACCGCCTTTCCCGACGAGGGGGACGACCCGGTGCAGGTCGTTCTCGGCGAGGTCGAGCCGCGGCTCACCGTGCTCGACCTCACCGGCCCCGACCCGGCTGGCCCCGACCCGGCTGGCCCCGCTCCCGCTGGCTCCGACCCGGCCAGCCGGCTGGAGGAGTTTCTCGCGCACGACCGGACGGCCGGATTCGACCTGGCCGAGCCGCCGCTGCTGCGGCTCACCCTCGTCCGGCTCGGCGCGCACGAGCACCGGCTGGTGGTCACCAACCATCATCTGGTCCTGGACGGATGGTCCACCCCGCTCGTCGTGCGTGACCTCTTCCAGATCTACAAGTCCGCCGGCTCGGGTTCCGGCTCGGGCTCGGGCGCCGGCCTCGGGCCCGGGAGCGGGCCCGCCCGCCCGCGCCCCTACCGGGACTTCCTCGCCTGGCTGCACCGGCGCGACCGCGAGGCCTCGCGCGCCGCGTGGGAGCAGGTGCTGGCCGGGGTCGACGAGCCGACCCTGCTCGCCGGCCCGGACCTGCGCGACCCCACCGTGTTCCCCGCCGAGGTGATCGACGTCATCCCGGCGGAGCTCGCCGCACGTCTTCGCGACGCCGCCCGGGCCTGCGGGGTCACGCTCAACACGCTGCTCAGCGCCGCCTGGGGCCTGGTGCTAGGCCGGATGTCCGGCCGCGACGACGTCGTGTTCGGCGTGACCGTCTCGGGCCGCCCACCGGAGATCACCGGTGTCGAGTCGATGGTGGGGCTGTTCATCAACACCATCCCGACCCGGGTGCACTGGTCGCCCGCGGACACCGTGCGCGCGCTGCTCGAACGCCTCCAGCAGGCGCAGACAACAGTCCTCGAGCACCAGTACCTGGGCCTCAACGAGGTTCAGCAGGTCACCGGGGTGCCGGCCGGGCGGCTGTTCGACACCCTCATGGTCTTCGAGACCTTCCCGCTCCAGACCGCGGACCTGCTCGACGCCGGGCGCAGCGGCGGGCTGACCGCCGAGGTCGGCTGGTCACGCGGCTACACGCACTACCCCCTCACCCTGATGCTGATGCCGGATGCGGACGTCATCCGCATCAAGCTCGAATACCGCACCGACGTGTTCACCGCCGACGCGGTGCACGCGACGATGCGCCGCATCCTGGACACGCTGACCTTCTTCGCGGGCCACCTCGACGCGCGGCTCGCGGCGGTGGATGTCCTCACCGCCGCCGAACGTCAGCTGCTGCTGGACGAATGGAGCGGCGGGGCCGCGGCGCGGCCTGAGCTGGGACCACGCCCGGCTTCCGGTGAGGATTCCCCGCTCGTGCCGAAGGCTGCCAACGATTCGCCTACCACTGGATTTCCGTCGGTTCTCGATGTGTGGGATGCGGTGGTGGCAAATGGTTCGGGTGAGGTGGCGGTGGTGTGTGACGGGGTTTCGTTGTCGTTTGGTGTGGTGGATGGTTTGGCGGGTCGTCTTGCGGGGGTGTTGCGGGTTCTTGGTGTGGGTGTGGAGTCGCGGGTGGGGGTGGTTTTGCCGCGGGGTGTGGATGTGGTGGTGGTGATGGTGGCGGTGTGGAAGGCGGGGGGTGTGTTCGTGCCGGTGGACGCCGGGGCTCCGGCGGGTCGGGTGAACGCGATCCTGGGCGAGGCGGGTGCGTCGGTGGTGGTTTCGGCATCGGCTCTGGTGGGCCGGTTGGGGGGTTTTGCGGGTCCGGTGGTGCTGGTGGATGAGCCGGGTTCGTGGCCGGTGGCCGGTTCGGAGCCTGGTGCTGGTTCTCGGGTGGGTGGGGATGCGGCGGCGTATGTGGTGTTTACGTCGGGGTCGTCGGGTCGGCCGAAGGGTGTGGTGGGGACGCATGCGGGGTTGGTGAATCTGGTGTTGGCGCATCGTGCCGCGGTGGTGGAGCGGGCCGTGCGGGCGGTGGGGGGTCGGCGTTTGCGGGTGTTGAATGTTCTTTCGTTTGCGTTTGATGGTTCGTTGGATCCGTTGGTGTGGATGTTGTCGGGGCATGCGATGCATGTTCTGTCGGATGGGTTGATGGGGGATTCGGCGGGGATTGTGCGGTTGGTTCGGGAGGTGCGGGTTGATTTTGTGGATGTGCCGCCTTCTTTGCTGGAGTTGCTGGTGGGGGATGGGCTTCTTGTGGGGGGTTGGGTGCCGTCGGTGGTGGCGACGGGTGCGGAGGCGGTGGGTTCGCGGTTGTGGGGGGTGCTGGGTGCTGCGGTGGGGGTGTGGGGTCTGAATTTCTATGGGCCGACGGAGTGCACGGTGGATGCGACGTGGACGGAGATTGATGCGGGTGTGGCGCCGCATATCGGCCGCCCGGTCGCGGGTGATCGTGTGTATGTGTTGGACGGTGCTTTGTTGCCGGTGCCGGTGGGTGTTCCCGGTGAGTTGTATGTGGGCGGTGCGGGGGTGGCCCGGGGGTACGCCGGGCGGTCGGGGGAGACGTCGTCGCGTTTCGTCGCCGATCCTTTCGGTTCGGGTGGGCGGTTGTATCGCACGGGTGATGTGGTGCGGTGGCGGGGCGATGGTGCGTTGGAGTATCTGGGCCGTGCCGACGACCAGGTGAAGATCCGTGGTTATCGGGTGGAGCCGGGTGAGGTCGAGGCTGCGCTCGGGGCGCTGGCCGGAGTGAGCCAGGCGGTTGTCGTCGCCCGGACCGATGGTGGGATCACCAGGCTGGTCGGGTATGTGACGGCGAGGGCCGGGGCGGTGGTGGATCCGGCGGTGCTGCGGGCCTCCGTCGCGGAACGGCTTCCGGAGTATCTGGTGCCGTCGGTGGTGCTGGTGTTGGAGGAGTTTCCGTCGACGCCGAACGGGAAGCTGGACCGCCGTGCCCTGCCCGTACCCACCTTCGCCGGTGGCGCGGCCGGCGGCGGGCGTACCCCGCGCACCGCCACGGAGCGAATGCTGGCGGCGCTGTTCGGTGAGCTGCTCGGTGTCGACGAGGTGGGGCTGGACGACTCGTTCTTCGCCCTCGGCGGGCACTCCCTGCTCGCCACCCGGCTCACCTCCCGCGTCCGGGCGGCGACAGGCCTGCCGGTGTCGATCCGCTCGATGTTCGACGCGCCCACCGTTGCCGCCCTCGCGGCCCACCTCGAAACCCTCGAGGCCACACCGGGACGTCCCGCGCTCGCGGCGTTTCACCGCCCGGCGGTGCTGCCGCTGTCCGCGGCGCAGCGCCGGCTGTGGTTCCTGTACCGGCTGGAAGGGCCGAGCAGCACGTACAACCTGCCGTTCGCCGCGCGCCTGACCGGCCCCCTCGACCTGACCGCGCTGCGCACGGCGGTCGCGGACGTCGTCGCCCGGCACGAGACGCTGCGCACCGTCTTCCCGGAGCGGGACGGTAGCCCCGTCCAGCAGGTTCTCGACGCGGCTGCCGTCGACGTGCCGTTCACGTTCGTCGAGGCGTCCGAGTGGACGTTCGACGAGCGGCTCCGCGACGTTCTGGAGGCACCGTTCCGGCTGGAGTCGGAGATTCCGCTGCGGGTCACCGTGCTGCGCCTGGGCGACAACGAGCATGTTCTCGCGCTGGTGCTGCACCACATCGCCGGTGACGAGGGATCCACCGGGCCGATGCTGCGTGACCTGGCGAGCGCCTACGCGGCGCGCCGCCGCGGCGCGGCCCCCGGCTGGGCGCCGCTGCCCGTCCAGTACGCCGACTACACGCTGTGGCAGCAGGACCTGCTCGGCGGGGCGGATCGACCGTCCGAGGCGGCCGAGCGCCAGCTCGCCCACTGGACGAGCGCCCTGGCCGGACTGCCCGAGGCGGTGGAGCTGCCGATCGACCGGCCGCGGCCCACCGTTCCCGGCGCCGGCGGCGGGCGGGTCCGTGCGCCGATCCCGGCGGCGACCATGGCGGCGCTGCGCCCGCTGCTGGCCGAGGCCGGCGCGAGCGAGCTGACGCTCGCCCACCTGGCGGTCGCCCTCACCCTGCACAAGCACGGCGCCGGTGACGACATCCCGCTCGGTGGCCTCGTCGCGGGCCGGGTCGATCCGGCGCTGGAGCCGCTCGTCGGCTTCTTCGTGAACACGGTCGTGGTCCGGATCGACCTCGCCGGGGATCCGACGCTGCGTGAGCTGCTCCTGCGCGTCCGGCGCGCCACGCTGGACGCCTACGCGCACGCCGACGTCCCCTTCGACACAGTGGTCGAGAGGGTGAACCCGCCCCGGGCGGCGGGCCGCCACCCCCTGGTGCAGACCCTCGTCGACTTCTGGAATCCCACCGAGGCGAATCCCGGGCTCGACGGCCTGGCCGTGACGTCGCTGGAATCCGCCGGAGCGGCCAACGCCAAGTTCGACCTCGGCTTCACCTTCACCCCGGACCCGAGCGGCGAGGGCCTGYTCGCCTCGTTGGAATACGACGCCGACCTGTTCGACACCGCGTCCGCCGAACGCCTCCTGACACGCCTGAACCTGGTGCTCGCCGCCTTCGCGCACAACCATGATCTGCGGTTGGCCGACGTCGATCTCCTCTCCACGGCCGAGCGGCGCATGCTGCTGGACGAATGGAGCGGAGCCGCGGATTCACCTGCCAAGAATGCTTCTCTCGCTGTTTCCGCCGCGCATCCAATGACTGGCTACCGGTCGGTTCTCGATGTGTGGGATGCGGTGGTCGCGGGGGGTTCCGGCGAGGCGGCGGTGGTGTGTGGGGCGACGTCGTTGTCGTTTGGTGTGGTGGATGGTTTGGCGGGTCGGTTGGCGGGGGTGCTGCGGGGTTTGGGTGTGGGTGTGGAGTCGCGGGTGGGGGTGGTTTTGCCGCGGGGTGTGGATGTGGTGGTGGTGATGGTGGCGGTGTGGAAGGCGGGGGGTGTGTTCGTGCCGGTGGATGCCGGTGCTCCGGCGGGTCGGGTGAACGCGATCCTGGGCGAGGCGGGTGTTTCGGTGGTGGTTTCGGTGTCGGGTCTGGTGGGCCGGCTTTTGGGTTTTTCGGGTCCGGTGGTGCTGGTGGACGATCAGGCTTCCTGGCCGGTTGATGATTCTGGTGTGGGTGCTGTTCCGAGGGTTTCTGTGGGTGGGGATGCGGCGGCGTATGTGGTGTTCACGTCGGGGTCGTCGGGTCGGCCGAAGGGTGTGGTGGGGACGCATGCGGGGTTGGTGAATCTGGTGTTGGCGCATCGTGCSGCGGTGGTGGAGCGGGCCGTGCGGGCGGTGGGGGGTCGGCGTTTGCGGGTGTTGAATGTTCTTTCGTTTGCGTTTGATGGTTCGTTGGATCCGCTGGTGTGGATGTTGTCGGGGCATGCGATGCATGTTCTGYCGGATGGGTTGATGGGGGATTCGGCGGGGATTGTGCGGTTGGTTCGGGGAGAGCGGGTTGATTTTGTGGATGTGCCGCCTTCTTTGCTGGAGTTGCTGGTGGGGGATGGGCTTCTTGCGGGTGCCTGGGTTCCGTCGGTGGTGGCGACGGGTGCGGAGGCGGTGGGTTCGCGGTTGTGGGGGGTGCTGGGTTCCGCGGTGGGGGTGTGGGGTCTGAATTTCTATGGTCCGACGGAGTGCACGGTGGATGCGACGTGGACGGAGATTGAGGCGGGTGTGGCGCCGCATATCGGCCGGCCGGTGGCGGGGGACAACGTCTACGTGCTCGACCGGGCGCTGCACCCCGTCCCGATAGGGGTCGTGGGCGAGCTTTATGTGGGTGGTACGGGGGTGGCCCGGGGATATGTGGGTCGGTCGGGTGAGACCTCGTCGCGTTTCGTGGCGGATCCGTTTGGTTCGGGTGGGCGGCTGTATCGCACGGGTGATGTGGTGCGGTGGCGGTCGGACGGCGGCCTGGAGTATCTGGGTCGTGCCGATGACCAGGTGAAGATTCGTGGTTATCGGGTGGAGCCGGGTGAGGTCGAGGCGGTGCTGGGTGGGCTGCCCGGGGTGAGCCAGGCCGTCGTGGTGGCGAGGACCGACGGTGGGATCACCCGGCTGGTCGGTTATGTGACCGGGCTGCCGGGCTGGGATCTGGATCCGGTCTCCCTGCGGGCCTCCGTCGCGGAGCGGTTGCCGGAGTATCTGGTGCCGTCGGTGGTGCTGGTGCTGGAGGCGTTCCCGTCGACGCCGAACGGGAAGCTGGACCGCCGCGCCCTGCCCGCACCCACCTTCGCCGGCGGTGCGGCCGGCGGCGGGCGCATCCCGCGGACGGCGGCCGAGCGCCTGGTCGCCGGTCTGTTCGGTGAGCTGCTCGGTGTCGCCGAGGTGGGGCTGGACGACTCGTTCTTCGCCCTCGGCGGGCACTCCCTGCTCGCCGCCCGGCTCATTTCCCGCCTCCGCTCGGCGGCCGGCGCCGAGATACCGGTCCGGACGGTGTTCGACAGCCCGACCGTCGCCGGTCTCGCCGCGGCCCTGGATGCCGGCCGGCTCTCGGCAGGCCGGCCACCTCTGCTGCGCCGTGCCCGGCCCGCCCAACTCGCCGGGGACGGGGAGCCCGAGCGCCTGCCGCTGTCGGCGGCGCAGCAGCGGCTGTGGTTCCTGGACCGGCTCGAAGGACCGTCCGCCACCTACACGATCCCGTTCGTCGCCCGGCTGCGCGGAGCGCTCGACATCGAGGCCCTCACCGCCGCGATCGACGACGTCGTGTCCAGGCACGAGACCCTGCGCACCGTCTTTCCCGACGAGGCCGGCACGCCCTACCAGCGGATCCTGGCCGACACCCGGGCCGCGGTGACCGTTGTCGACACGGCGCCCGGGACGCTGGCCCGGCTGGTGGCCGAGGCCGTCGGCAGGCCGTTCCACCTGGAGACCGAGCCCCCGCTGCGGCTGCACCTGTTCCGCCTCGCGCCCGACCATCATGTGCTCGCCCTGGTGCTGCACCACATCGCCGGCGACGAATGGTCCACCGACCCGCTGCTCCGCGACCTCGGCACCGCCTACGCGGCCCGGGCGGCGGGCGACACCCCGCAGTGGGCGCCGCTGCCCGTCCAGTACGCCGACTACACGCTGTGGCAGCGTGACCTGCTCGGCGACGCCGCCGACCCTGACAGCATCCTCGCCGGGCAGCTGGCCTACTGGACGGACACCCTCGCCGACCTGCCCGACGAGATCGGGCTACCGGTCGACCGCCCGCGCCGCGCGCAGGAGACGTCCCACCGGGGCGGCGTGACGCGGTTCGGGGTGCCGGAGCGGGTCGTGGCGGACCTGCGGGCGCTGGGCCGGGACACCGGTGCCACCGAGTTCATGACCGCGACCACCGCGGTGGCCGTGCTGCTGCACAAGCTCGGTGCGGGCCGGGACATCCCGCTGGGCGCGCTGTCCGCCGGCCGCTCCGACGAGGCGCTGCAGGACCTGGTCGGCTTCTTCGTCAACACGGTCGTGCTGCGGACCCGGCTCGACGGCGACCCGACCCTGCGTGACCTGCTGCTCGGCGTGCGGGAGACGGCCCTGGGGGCCTACGCGCACGCCGACGCGCCCTTCGACCGGGTCGTGGACGCGGTCAACCCGGCGCGGGCCGCCGGGCGGCATCCGCTGTTCCAGGTCATGGTCGACTTCCGGGTCGCCGGCGGCGCGGCCACCGGGCTGCCCGGGCTCGACGTCACGCCGCTGACCGACAGCGGCCCCGGCGACGACCCCAGCGGCGACCACGCGGGCGACCAGGCCGCCGGCGCCAAGTTCGACCTGGCGTTCTCCTTCACCCCGACGCTCGACGGCGGCTACGACGCGGCGGTCGAGTACGACGCGGACCTGTTCGACGCCGCCACCGTCGAGCTGCTGGCCGAACGCCTGACGCGGATCCTGCGCACGCTCGGCGCCGCACCGGGAACGATGCTGTCCGGCCTCGACATCCTCGACGGCGCCGAGCGCCACCGGCTGCTCGTCGAGTGGAACGACACCGCCGCGCCGCTGTGCGACGACACGGTGCCCGGCCTGTTCGCGGCGCAGGCCGCGCGCACCCCGGACGCACCGGCCGTCATCGACGGCACCCACCGGCTCACCTACGCGCAGCTGGACCGGCGCGTCGACGCCGTCGCCACCGCGCTGACGGCCCGCGGGGTCGGCACCGAGGACGTCGTCGGCGTCCACCTCGACAGGTCGGTCGACCTCGTCGCGGCCCTGCTCGCCATCCAGAGGATCGGCGCGGCGTTCGTCCCGCTGGAACCGGCGTGGCCCACCCGGCGGATCGCCGACATCCACCGCAGCGCCCGGCTGCGCGCCGTCGTCAGCGCCACCGGAACGGGGCTGCCCGACGCCGACGAACTGGACGTCCCCGTCCTGCTCGTCGGTGACCTGCCGCCGGCGCCGGCACCGGTGCCCGTCGCGCCGCTGGACCCGGACGGACTCGCCTACGTCATCTACACCTCGGGCTCCACCGGCACCCCGAAGGGGGCGATGATCTGCCATCGGGCCATCGCCGCCCGGCTGCTGTGGCAACGCGAGCTGCTCGGCTTCGGCCCCGGTGACGCGGCGCTGTTCAAGGCACCGCTCGGCTTCGACATCTCCGTCAACGAGGTCCTCCTGCCGCTCGTCACCGGCGCCGCGGTGGTGATCGCCCGACCCGGCGGCGAGCGGGACGTCGACTACCTGCTCGACACGATCGTCCGGCACCGGGTGACGTTCACCTACCTGGTCGCCTCCATGCTCGACATGCTGCTGGCCCTGCCCGGCATCGACGCCGCCGCCGGCACCCTACGCCATGTGTGGTGCGGCGGCGAGGCCCTCACCCCCGAGCTGTTCGCGCGGTTCCGGGCCCGCCTCGACGCGGTCATGTACCACGGGTACGGCCCGGCCGAGGCGACGATCGGCGTCAGCCACGACATCTACCGCGGCGGCGCCGCCCGCGACGCGCTGAGCATCGGCCGGCCCAACCCCAACACCCGCCTGTACGTCCTCGACGAGGCGCTCAGTCCGGTGCCGGTCGGGGTCGCCGGTGAGCTGTACGCCGGCGGCCTGCCGCTCGGCCGCGGGTACGTCGGCGATCCCCGCCAGACCGCGGCACGCTTCGTGGCCGACCCCTGGACGCCCGGTGCCCGCCTCTACCGCACCGGCGACCTCGCCCGTTGGGCCCCCGACGGCACCCTGGAGTTCATCGGGCGGGCGGACCACCAGGTGAAGATCCGCGGGATGCGGGTCGAGCCGCAGGAGATCGAGGCGGTGCTCGGGGAGCACGAGGACGTCCGTCAGGCCGTGGTCGTCACGCACCGCACCGCCGGCGGGGCCACCCTGCTGGTCGGCTACGTCACCGGCCACACCGGTTATGCCGATCGCACCGACGAGACCAGCGAGACCGGCCATGCCGATCACACCGGCGCCGAGCACGGGCAGCCGGCGGACGGTGACGCGCTGCGCGCCTGGCTGGGCGGCCTGCTGCCCGACCACATGGTGCCCACGGTCATCCAGTGGCTGGACGCCATCCCGCTGACACCCGCCGGCAAGGTCGACCGGCGCGCGCTGCCGGCGCCGGACCTGCGCGGCACCGGCCGGGCGGCCGGCTCGGCGACGGAGGAGCTGCTCGCCGAGCTGATCGCGGGACTGCTCGGGGTGGCGCAGGTCGGTCCCGACGACTCCTTCTTCGCCCTCGGCGGAGACAGCATCGTCTCCATCCAGCTGGTCGCCCGGGCTCGGGCGGCCCGGCTGCGGATCACCCCGGCGGACGTCTTCACCCACCGCACGGTCGCCGAGCTGGCGGCGGTCGCCGACGCGCGGGCCGCCCAGGCCGCGCGGGGCGACGGCGAGCCGGCCGCCCGCCAGCACGCCGCCGTCGGCGCCGTGCCGCTCACCCCGATCATGCGCGAGATCCTCGACCGGGACGGTGGCCCGCGACCGCGGTTCGCCCAGGCCGCGGTGCTCACCGTGCCGGCCGGCCTCGACCTCGCCGCGCTGCGCGCCGCGGTCGACGTGCTGTGCCGCGAGCACGACATGCTGCGTGCCGTCGCCGGCAGGGACGCCGACGGCGGCTGGACGCTTACCGTTCCGCCGGTGGGCGCGGCCGTGGCCGCGTCGGGTGCTCCCGTGGTGTGCCGGGTCGACGACGCCGCCGCCGCCGACGCCGCCGCCGCCGACGCCGCCGCCGACGCCGCCGCCGACGCCGCCGAGGCTGCCGACGCGGCCGCGCCGGGCACCGGGGTGTGGGGCCTGCCCGCGGCCGCCGCGCTGGTCCGCGCCGAGACCGGCGCGGCGGCGGACCGGCTCGACCCGGCCGCCGGCCGGATGATCCAGGCGGTGTGGTTCGACGCGGGGGCCGCGCCGGGACGGCTCTCGATCGTCATCCACCACCTGGCCGTCGACGGTGTCTCCTGGCGGATCCTCATCCCGGACCTGGCCGCCGCCTACCAGGCCGTGGCCGCCGGCCGGCAGCCGGATCTCGGCCCGCCCGCCACCTCGTTCCGGCACTGGGCGCTCGGCCTGACCGAGGCGGCCCGCCAGCCCGTGCGGCTCGCCGAACTGCCGCTGTGGCGGGAGATGGGCGCCGGCGACGAGCCGCCGCTGGGGACGCGGCCCCTGGACCCGGCCCGCGACCTGGCCGCGACGGTGCGCACCGCGCGGTGCGAGCTGGGCGTGCCGGTCTCCCGGGCGCTGCTGACCGACGTCCCGGAGGCCTTCTTCGCCCGGGTCGACGACGTCCTGCTCGCCGGGCTGGGACTGGCTGTCGGCGCCTGGAACCGGGAACGTGGCCGGGCCGCGGCGGACGTCCGGGTGCTGCTGGAGGGCCACGGGCGCGAGGAGCCGGTGGTGCCGGGCAGCGACCTGTCGCGCACCGTCGGCTGGTTCACCACGCGGTACCCGGTGAAACTGGCCGTCGGCGGCGTCGACCTGGACGACGCGCTGGCCGGCGGTCCGGCGGCGGGCGACCTGGTCAAGGCCGCGAAGGAACGCCTGCGCGCGATCGCGGACCACGGCCTGGGGCATGGGCTGCTGCGCGTCCTCAACCCGCGGACCGCGCCGCAGCTGGCACGGGCCCCCGAACCGCAGATTGTCTTCAACTACCTGGGCCGGTACGACGGCACCGCGGCCGGCGGCACCGCGGCCGGCGGTCCGTGGACGCAGTCGGCCGAGTTCGCCGACCTGGCCGGAGTCGAGGACCCCTCGGCCGTCGCCGCGGCCCCGCTGGAGATCACCGCGCTCACCGAGGACACCGCGGACGGCCCCCTGCTGCGGGCGACCTTCGCCGCACCCGGCGGGCTGTTCACCGCGGTCGAGCTCGACGCCCTCGCCGCCGCCTGGCAGGACGCCCTCACCGCGCTCGCCACCCATGTCGCCCGCGGGGCCGGCGGCGGCCACACCCCGTCGGACATGGCCCTGGTGGCGCTGGACCAGAGCACGCTCGACGCCTTCGAGGAGAGGTGGCGTACCCCGTGAGCCGCTCGAACATCGAGGAGGTTCTCCCCCTCGCGCCGCTACAGGAAGGCCTCTTCTTCCACGCGCTGGCCGAGACGGACGCCGCCTACACGGTGCAGACCATCCTGGACCTGGTCGGGGATCTCGACGAGGCCCGCCTGCACGCCGCCGCGCAGGCGCTGGTCGAGCGGCACGCCAACCTGCGGACGGCCTTCATCACCGCCCCCACCGGAGCGGTGCAGGTGGTGCTGCGCACCGTCACCGTCCCCTGGTCCACTGCCGACGTGACCAGCGCACCGGCGGCCGTGCCCGCGGCGGAGGCCGCGGCGGGCGGTTCCGCGGAACCGCGGGCGCAGCTGCTGGTGGACGCCGAACGGGACCGCCCGTTCGTGATGGACGCACCCCCGCTGATCCGTTTCCTGCTGATCCGGACCGGGCCACACCGGCACCGGCTGGTCATCACCTCGCACCACATCCTCCTGGACGGATGGTCGGGCCCCCTGCTGCTGCGGGACCTGTTCGACCTCTACGCCGGGACGCGCAGCGCACCACCGCGGCCCTACCGGGAGTACCTGGCCTGGCTGGCCGGCAGGGACAAGGACGACTCCCTCGCGGTCTGGCGAGAGGCCCTCGACGGGCTGACCGAGCCGACCCTGCTCACCGCCACCGCCACCGCCACCGCCACCGGCACTGTGGACGGCGCGGGCGGGCCGGCGCCGTCGGCCGTCGCCGCTACGCCGGTCCGCCTGGCGGTGCCGCTCGACCCGGACACCCGCCGGCGGCTCGTCGAGCTCGGTCGCGATCGGGGCGTCACCCTGAGCACGGTCCTGCAGGCGGCCTGGGCGATCACCCTGAGCCGCGCCGTCGGCCGGCAGGATGTCGTCTTCGGCGCCACCGTCTCGGGCCGCCCACCGGAGATCACCGGTGTCGAGTCGATGGTGGGGCTGTTCATCAACACCGTCCCCGTCCGGGTCGCGCTGCGGCCGGGGGAGACGGTGAGCGGGCTGCTGGCCCGCCTGCACCGGGCGCAGACGGCGACCCTCGACCACCACTACCTGTCCCTGGCCGAGGTGCAGGCGGTCGCCGGGCTCGGAGCGCTGTTCGACACCCTCCTGGTGGTCGAGTCGTATCCCGTCGACGAGGCCGAGATCGGCCGGGTGCGGGCGGCGATCGGCCTCGACGTGGCCGCGGTCCGCACCGAGGACGCCACCCACTACCCACTCACCCTCGTCGCCGAGACCGCCGACGGCCCGGTCCTCGAACTGGAACACCGCCCCGAACTGCTGCCCTCGCGGAAGGCCGACGAGGTGGCGCGCACGCTCGCCGCTGTCCTCGCCGCCATGACCGTGGCCCCGGCACGCACCCCGATCGCCCGTCTGGCCGTGCCGGCACCGCCGTGTTTCCCGGCCGAGGTCACCATCACCGAAAACGGGCCGGGCAAGGCCGTCGATGCCTCGTCGAATACCCCGGTGAATCTCCTCGATGTGTGGGATGCGGTGGTGGCGGGGGGTTCGGGTGAGGTGGCGGTGGTGTGTGGGGGGAGGTCGTTGTCGTTTGGTGTGGTGGATGGTTTGGCGGGTCGGTTGGCGGGGGTGTTGCGGGTTCTTGGTGTGGGTGTGGAGTCGCGGGTGGGGGTGGTTTTGCCGCGGGGTGTGGATGTGGTGGTGGTGATGGTGGCGGTGTGGAAGGCGGGGGGTGTGTTCGTGCCGGTGGATGCCGGTGCTCCGGCGGGTCGGGTGAACGCGATCCTGGGCGAGGCGGGTGCGTCGGTGGTGGTTTCGGCGTCGGCTCTGGTGGGCCGGTTGGGGGGTTTTGCGGGTCCGGTGGTGTTGGTGGATGAGCCGGCTTCGTGGCCGGTTGTTCCCACGGATCCGGGTTCCTTCTCCGGTTCTCGGGTGGGTGGGGATGCGGCGGCGTATGTGGTGTTCACGTCGGGGTCGTCGGGTCGGCCGAAGGGTGTGGTGGGGACGCATGCGGGGTTGGTGAATCTGGTGTTGGCGCATCGTGCCGCGGTGGTGGAGCGGGCCGTGCGGGCGGTGGGGGGTCGGCGTTTGCGGGTGTTGAATGTTCTTTCGTTTGCGTTTGATGGTTCGTTGGATCCGTTGGTGTGGATGTTGTCGGGGCATGCGATGCATGTTCTGTCGGATGGGTTGATGGGGGATTCGGCGGGGATTGTGCGGTTGGTTCGGGGAGAGCGGGTTGATTTTGTGGATGTGCCGCCTTCCTTGCTGGAGTTGCTGGTGGGGGATGGGCTTCTTGCGGGGAGGTGGGTTCCGTCGGTGGTGGCGACGGGTGCGGAGGCGGTGGGTTCGCGGTTGTGGGGGGTGCTGGGTTCCGCGGAGCGGACGTGGGGTCTGAATTTCTATGGGCCGACGGAGTGCACGGTGGATGCGACGTGGACGGAGATTGAGGCGGGTGTCTCCCCGCATATCGGCCGGCCGGTCGCGGGTGACAACGTATACGCGCTCGATGGTGCGCTTCTGCCGGTGCCGGTGGGTGTTCCCGGTGAGCTTTATGTGGGTGGTGCGGGCGTCACCCGGGGGTATGTGGGTCGACCGGGTGAGACGTCGTCGCGTTTCGTGGCGGATCCGTTTGGTTCGGGCGGGCGGCTCTATCGCACGGGTGATGTGGTGCGGTGGCGGTCGGACGGCAACCTGGAGTACCTGGGTCGTGCCGATGACCAGGTGAAGATCCGTGGTTATCGGGTGGAGCCCGGTGAGGTCGAGGCTGCGCTCGGTGGGCTGCCCGGGGTGAGCCAGGCGGTTGTCGTCGCTCGGAGCGATGGTGGGATCACCCGGCTGGTCGGGTATGTGACCGGGCGGCCGGGCTGGAATCTGGAGCCGGTCTCCCTGCGGGCGGCGGTGGCGGAGCGGTTGCCGGAGTATCTGGTGCCGTCGGTGGTGCTGGTGCTCGATGAGTTCCCGTCGACGCCGAACGGGAAGCTCGACCGCCGTGCCCTGCCCGCACCCACCTTCGCATCGGACGTCTCCCGACCACCGTCGACCGTCACCGAGAAGGCGCTGTGCGCGCTTTTCGCCGAGCTGCTGGGCCTGCCCGCGGTCGGGGCGGACGACTCCTTCTTCGCACTCGGCGGGCATTCGCTGCTCGCCGCCCGCCTCGCCGTGCGGATCCGCCGTGAGCTCGAGGTCGACGTGGCGCTGAGTGTCGTCCTGCGGGAACCGACCCCGGCCGGGCTCGCTGCCTGGCTGGACGGGGCGGTTGGGGCCGGAGCCGCCGCCAGCGCCGGGGCCGCCCTCGGGGCAGGTGCGGCCCCGGCGGCCCACGACGCGCTCGACCTGCTGCTCCGGCTGCAGCGTGCGCGCCGCCAGCCGGCCGCGGCCATGGTGCCGCCGCTGTTCTGCGTGCATCCCGGACTCGGGCTGAGCTGGGCGTACACCGGGCTGTTGGGGCACGTCGGCGCAGAGCGCGCCGTCTACGGGCTGCAGGCGACCGGGTTCGACGGCGCTGGGCGGCCCGCGGTCGGCGAGATCGCCGCGCGCTACGCCGACGCCGTGGTCGCGGCGGAGCCGGTCGGGCCGATCCACCTGCTGGGCTGGTCGCTGGGCGCGGTGCTGGCCCACGCACTCGCCGGCGAACTGGAGCGGCGCGGCCGGGAGGTCCCGCTGATCGTGATGCTGGACGGCTACCCGCAGGCCGCCGGCAGCCAGACCGGGCCCGCGGTCGGTCCGCCGCCGAGCGCCGCTGATCCGAGTATCGCCGAGCAGGCCGGTGACGGCGTCGCGCTGGCGCGTTTCCTGCACACCCTGCTGCAACGGGCCGGGTACCCCGTCGGCGGGCTCGACCCGGACGGCCTCACCCCGGCAGCCGCGCACGCCATCGCCGGGCAGACCGACGGACCGCTGCGCGGTGTCGGCGAAGGGCGTCTCGCCGCGCTCGCGCGCAGCCTGCTGGCCGTGGCGAACGTCGATCTGAGCGCCGCGCCGGGGCGGTACCGCGGCCGGGTGGAGTTCAWCCGCGCCCGGCCGGAGCCCACCGAACCAGGCGAGCCCGAGGCTGATCCCGAGGCCTGGGCGCCGTATGTCGCCGGCGGGCTGCGCATCCATCCCGTGGACGTCGTCCACGAGGAGCTCATGTCTCCGACGGCGCTCGCCGTCGTCGGCCCGCTCGTCGCGGCCGCGCTGCGGCCGCGGTGACCCACAACAACCCCCGCCGCGTGGCGGTATACATCCCAGAAGGGCGCATCCCTCCCATGAAGAACTCGATCGAGCGCCTCCCCGGCGGCCCGCTCTCGCGCAGGTCGTTCCTGCTGTCCCTGTCGGCCGGCGCGGTGGCGGTCGGGCTGGCCGGCTGCGGTGACGACGGCGATCCCGTGACCGGCGGCTCGGCCGGCGCGGGCGCGGGCTTCCCGCTGACGATCAAGGGCGCGGAGGGGGACACCGTCCTGCCGGCCCGTCCGGAGCGGATCGTCACCGTCGGGTTCATGCGTGACATCGACGAGGCGGTGTCCCTCGGGGTCGTGCCGGTCGCGGTCACCCCGGCGACGAACTTCGACTCCGGCCTGCCGCCCTGGGTCGAGGCGAAGCTCGGCAGCGCGAAGGCGCCGGAGCAGCTCAGCTACGAGGACAACCTGCCCTTCGAGCGCATCGCGGCGCTGACCCCGGACCTGATCCTCGCCACCGACAGCTACAGCCTCGCCGACGACTTCGCGAACCTGACGGCGATCGCGCCGACGCTGTCCTACGAGACGGACGTCGCCGAGGACACCTGGCAGACCCGGGTGACCCGCATCGGCAAGGCGCTCGGGAAGTCGGAGGCCGCCAGCGGGCTGGTGACGGAGGTCGAGGCGGGCATCGCCACGGCGAAGGAGAAGAACAGCGCGGCGCTGGCGGGGAAGACCTTCAGCTTCAGCCTGCTCAACGGCGAGGGCCAGCTGGCCACGATCATCCTGCCGACCGACGCCTCGGCCCAGTTCCTGTCGAGTCTCGGCCTGACGCTGTCGTCGAAGGTCAAGGACCTGGAGCAGGCCGGGCCCGCGGGCCGGGCGGTCGTGTCCCAGGAGCGCACCGACCTGCTCGACGCCGACATCGTGCTGTTCTCGTTCCGCGACGACGACGAGCGCACCCAGGTCGAGTCGGACCGGCTGTTCCAGGCACTGCCGGCGGTGAAGCGCGGTGCCTACGTGCCGCTGGAGGTCGAGACCGCGCTGTCGATGGCGTTCCCCTCCACGCTGAGCATCCCCTACGCGCTGGAGCAGATCGTGCCGAAGCTGGTCGCGGCGGCGGGCAAGGCCTGACCGCCTTGGCCGACCGCATGACATCCACTGAGGCGCTGACATCCACGGAGCCGGCGGCGCCCGCCGGGCCGCTGCTGGTCGTCGAGGGCGCCGGGCCTGTCACGGACCTGCTGCACCGTGACCGGGCCCGGCTGCGTGCGCGGCTCGCCGCGAGCGGGGCCATCCTGCTGCGCGGTTTCGACGTCGGCGGCGCCGACGGTCTGGCGGCAGCCGTCCGCGCGCTCGCCGACGAGCCGCTCGCCTACACCGAGCAGTCCTCGCCGCGCAGTGTGATCAAGGGCAACGTCTACACCTCGACGGACTACCCGCCCACCGCCGAGATCCCGCTGCACAACGAGATGTCCTACCAGGCGGTCTGGCCGCTGACCCTGTTCTTCCACTGCGTGCGCCCACCCCTGACCCAGGGCGCCACCCCGCTGGCCCATGTCCACGCGGTGCACGAGCTGATCGACCCGGACGTCCGCGCCGAGTTCGTCCGGCGCGGGTGGATGGCGGTCCGCACCTATGGCGAGGACGTCGGTCTGCGGTGGCGGACCGCCTTCGGCACGGACAGCCGCCAGGAGGTCGAACGGCAGTGCGCCCGTGGTGGCCTGACCCCCACCTGGACCGGCACGGACGGCCTGCGCACCACCGCCGTGCGCCGCGCCGTGCACCGCCATCCCGTCACCGGGCTGCCGCTGTGGTTCAACCATGTGGTGATCTTTCACGAGAGCAGCCTGCCGGCGGACGTCCGCGAGGTGCTCCTCGACGCCTACGGGCCTGACGGGCTGCCGAACAACTCCCGCTACGGGGACGGCGGCGTCATCCCCGACGAGGTCGTCGAGCATCTGCGGGCGTGCTACCGCGCGGTGTCCGTCCGCTTCGACTACCAGGAGGACGACCTGCTCGTCGTCGACAACATGGCTGTCGCGCACGGCCGTGAGCCCTACACCGGTCCGCGCCGCATCGCCGTCGCGATGGCCGAGCCCTCGGAGCTGTCGGGGCGCTCGGAGTCGTCGGACCCGGGCGCGGCCCGGTGACCACGGGTACGAGGACGCTGCGCCGGTCGATGCGGGCGCACGGTGGGCGGATCCTGGCCGCCGCGGCGCTGTTCGTCGGCTACCAGGCCGGCGAGGCGCTCGTACCGGTGCTCATCGGTGTGATCATCGACCGGGCGACCGCCGCCGGGGACGCACCGAGCCTGCTGCTCTGGCTCGGTGTGCTCATGGCGGACTTCGCCTTCCTCTCGCTGTGCTGGCGGTCCGGGATGCGGGTCGCGCTGTTCGCGGGAGTGCGGGCCGACCGGGCGTTCCGGCTCGCCGTCACGGAGCGGCTCCTCGACGACCGGGGCACGGCAGGCGCCTCCGACCTGCCCGCCGGGGCGCTGGTGAGCATCGCCACGGCGGACGTCCGGCGGATGACGATGGTGAACTTCCTGCTCCCGCACGGCGTCGCCGCGATGGTGGGCGCGGTCGTCGCCGGTGCCGCTCTGGTGATCGTGTCCGTGCCGCTCGGGCTGCTCGTGCTGGTGGGCACACCCGTCCTGCTGGCGGCGGCGCGCTGGCTGGCGGTGCCGCTGGAACGGCGGGCCGAGCAGCAGCAGGACCGTGCCGCGCACGCGGCCGGTGTCGCCGTCGATCTGATCCGGGGCATCCGCGTGCTCAAGGGGCTCGGAGTGGAGACGGCGGGCCGTGCCCGGTACCGGGACGTCAGCCGCGCGTCGCTGGCCGCGACCCTGCCGACCACCCGGGCCGAGGCGGGGCACACCAGCGCGCTGACCGCCCTGACCGGCTTGTTCCTCGCGCTCGTCGCGCTGGTCGGCGGCCGGCTCGCCGCCAAAGGCGAGATCACCATCGGTGAGCTTGTGTCCGCGGTCGGTCTCGCCCAGTTCCTGCTGACTCCGCTGACGACCTTCGGGGAGATCATCGCGGCGCTGGCCGCCGGACGGGCATCGGCGGCCCGGGTCGGCGCGCTGCTCGACGACGAGGGCCGCATGCTCGACGCGGCGGGCCGCGTCCCAGACCCGGCCGGCGAGGGCGACAGCCGCGTCCCGGCGGGCGATGGCGACGGCGATCTCCCCGCTCCGCGCCCGGCCCGCGAGAAGATCGTCCTGTCGGGGGTGCGCGGGCCCGGGCTCGACGGTGTCGATCTCACCGTCGCGGCGGGCGGGCTCGTCTGCGTCGTCACCACCGACCCGGCCGCCGCCACCACGCTGGTGCGCTGCCTGGCCGGGGAGGCCGAGCCGGAAGCGGGCCACATCCTGCTCGACGGGACGCCACTGGGCGCGCTCGCGCCGGCGGCGGTTCGCCGGACGATGCTCGTGCCGCCGCATGACGGCAACCTGTTCGAGGGCAGCCTGCGGGAGAACATCGCCGCCGGCCGGCCCGGCGACGTCACCCGCGCGGCCCGCGCCGCCCGCGCCGACCAGGTGGCGGCGGCGCTGCCCGACGGCCTCGACGGAGCGGTCGCCGAGCGGGGGAGATCCCTGTCCGGCGGGCAGCGCCAGCGGGTCGCGCTCGCACGGGCGCTGCACGCCGACCCACCGGTGCTGGTGCTGCACGAGCCGACGACGGCCGTGGACACCGTCACGGAGTTGGAGATCGCCGCCGGGCTGCGGGAGCTGCGGGCCGGGCGCACCACGCTGATCGTCACCAGCAGCCCGGCCCTGCTCACCGCGGCCGACCGGGTCGTCCTGGTCGAGAACGGCCGTGTCACCGCCACCGGTGCCCACGACGTCCTGGCACGTTCCAGCGCAGGCTACCGAGAGGCGGTGCTGGCGTGAGCGCGCCCGTGGACGATGCCGCGGTGCCAGTGCCGGTGCCGGCATCCGAGCCCGTGCCGGTGCGAGAGCCCGTGGCGCGGCCGGCCGGCAGGCCGGTCGACGGGCCGATGGCACCGGGCGCGACCGGAGCGGCAGGGGGGCAGGCGCCGGCGGAGCTGCTGCCGGTGGCGGATGCCCGGGCCACCCGCACGGCGGTGCGGGCGCTGCTGGGTGCGCACCGGCGCCGGGCGGTGCTCGCGGCGGTCTGCCTGTTCGCCGCTGCCGGTTGCGGTCTGCTCACCGCGCCGCTGCTCGGCCGCGTCGTCGACCGGGCCGCCGCCGGGGACTCCGCCGGCGTCGACGGGCCGGTGCTGGCGCTGGTCGTCGCGGCCGTGGCACAGGGCCTGCTGGCCTTCTGCGGGCTCACGGCGGTGGCCCGGCTGGGCGAGCAGGTGCTGGCGACGATCCGGGAGGCGTTCGTCGACCGGGCCCTCGACCTGCCGCTGGAACGCGTCGAGCGTGGCGGCTCGGGTGACCTCTCCTCCCGGATCACCGAGGACATCGCGATGATCAGCGAGGCCGTCCGGGGACCGGTGCCGGAGTTCGCGCAGTCGGCGCTGACCCTCGCGCTGACCCTGGTCGGCCTCACCGCCCTCGACTGGCGTTTCGCCGCCGCGGCGCTGGTCTGTGTGCCGATACAGGCCGCCACCGCGCGCTGGTACCTGCGGCGCTCCGGCCCGGTGTACGGGGAGCGCCGCCGGGCGTCCRGAGGTGAGCAGCAGCAGCTGCTGGAGACGATCGGCGGGATGCGCACCGTGCGGGCGTTCGGGCTCGCCGACGACCATCTCGCCCGGGTCGCGAGCCGAGTCGACCGCACCGTCGCGGCGGTGGTCACGGTCACCCGCCTGCAGACCCGCTTCTTCGGCCGGCTCAACATCGCCGAGGCGGCTGGCCTGGCCGCCGTGCTGGTGACGGGATACCTGCTGGTCGACGCCGGCGAGGTGACCATCGGCGCGGCGAGCGCCGCGGCACTGTACTTCGCCGCCGTCTTCGGCCCGGTCAACTCGGTGCTGTTCCTCCTGGACACCCTGCAGTCCGCCACCGCGAGCCTCGCCCGGCTCGTCGGCGTGATCGAGCTGCCCGGGCCACCGCGGCCGGTCGCGGCGCCGGGCCCGGCTGACGGCGCGGTGACGGTGCGCGAGCTGAGGTTCTCCTACCGGCCAGAGCAGGAGGTGCTGCGCGGGGTGAGCTTCGACATCCCGGCGGGTGGCTCGGTCGCGCTGGTCGGCACCAGCGGGGGTGGCAAGACGACGCTCGCCAAGCTGGTGGCGGGCGTGCACGTTCCTACCGGCGGGGTGGTCCGGGTCGGCGGTGTGCCGATGGCGGAGCTGGACCCGGCGCGGCGCCGGGCCGCGATCGCGCTGGTCACCCAGGAGGTCCACGTGTTCGCCGGCACCCTCGCCGATGACCTGCTCCTCGCCGCTCCCCGGGCCGGCACCGAGCAGCTGTGGGCAGCGCTGGGCACCGCAGGGATCGCCGACTGGGTCCGCGGCCTGCCGGACGGACTCGACACCGTCGTCGGCGACGGCGGGCTCGAGCTGGACCCGGCCCGGGCCCAGCACCTGGCGCTGGCCCGGCTGGCGCTGGTCGATCCCGCGGTGGCCATCCTCGACGAGGCGACGGCGGAGGCAGGCAGCAGCGGCGCGCGCCTGTTGGACGCCGCGGCGCGCCGGGTGCTGCGCGGCCGGACCTCGATCGTCGTCGCGCACCGCCTCAGCCAGGCCGCGGCGGCCGACCTGATTCTCGTCGTCGACGACGGCCAGATCGTCGAACGTGGGACGCACGACGAACTGGTCGCCACCGCCGGCCGGTACGCGCGGCTGTGGCGGACGTGGTCGGCCACCCGGATCGGCGACGGGCCCACCGCGGCTGACGGCGCTGGCGCGCCCACCGCGGCGGACGGTGGTGGCGGAGGGCCGACGCCCGCGGAGGGCGGCGGGGTCGGCCGGGTCGACGGGGTCGACGGGGTCGACGGGGTCGACGGGCAGGTTGGGGCCGAGGCCGGCACGCCGGCGGAGCGGGGTGGAGCAGATGGCAGTTGAGGCGGTGGCCGCCGGGGCGACGGAGGCGGCCCGGACGACCCGGGCCCGCCCGGATGCGCGCGGCCTCGGGCTGGTCGTGGCGGTGCTGGCGTTGGGCGGGGCGGTCCTGCTCAGCCTCACCGTCGGGGCCCGGCACATCGACCTGAGCACCGTCTGGAGCGCGCTGGGCCACGACGACGGCAGCGAGGACGCCTACATCGTGCGGGAGCTGCGGCTGCCCCGCACGATCCTCGGTGTCGGCGTCGGGATGGCGCTGGGGCTCGCCGGCGCGCTCATGCAGGCGCTGACCCGCAACCCGCTGGCCGACCCGGGCCTGCTCGGCGTGGACATGGGCGCCGCGATGGCCGTGGTCGTCGCGATCGCCCTGCTGGGGGTCACCTCGCCCACCGGGTACGTCTGGTTCGCCCTCGGCGGCGCGGCGGCGACGTCCACGCTGGTCTACCTGCTGGGCTCGCTGGGCCGGGTGACCTCGCCGGACCGGATGGTGCTGGCCGGCGCCGCGGTCAGCGCCGCTCTCAGTGCGTTCGTCGGCTCGATCCTGATCATCGACGGGCAGACGTTCGACCGCTGGCGATTCTGGGTGGTCGGGTCGCTCGCCGGCCGCGGGCTGGACCTGGTGTGGCAGCTCGGGCCGTTCATCCTGGTGGGGGTGGTGCTCGCGGCCGGGCTGGGCCGAGGTCTCAACGCGCTCGCGCTGGGCGAGGACGCCGGCCGGGCGCTCGGGGTCCGGGCCGGCAGCGTCCGGCTGTGCGGCGCGCTCGCGGTGACGCTGCTGTGCGGCGGCGCGACGGCGATCGCCGGGCCGATCGGCTTCGTCGGGCTCGCCGTGCCGCACATGGCCCGGTTGATCACCGGGCCGGACAACCGGTGGGTGATGCCCTACTCCGCCGTCCTCGCCCCGCTGCTCGTGCTGCTCGCCGATGTGACCGGCCGGGTGCTGGTCGCTCCGGGCGAGCTCGAGGTCGGGATCGTCACGGCGTTCCTCGGCGCCCCGGTGTTCGTCTTCCTGTGCCGCCGCCGGATGGTGGCCCTGTGACCGGGCCGGTGGCGGCGCCGGCCGTCCGACCGGACGGGTCACCGGTCCCGGGGCGGGTGCTGCGGATCCTGGACGGGCGGGTCTCGGCCCGGGTGCGCCCACGGACCGTGGTCGTCGGGGCCGTGCTGGCCGCCCTGTTGCTCCTGGCATCCCTGTGGCTGCTGCTGACCGGCGACTACCCGGCGTCACCTGCCCAGGTCGTCCGCACGGTGTTCGGTGACGGCCCACGAGGGCTGGAGACCGTCGTGCACCGCTTCCGGATGCCCCGGCTGCTGGTCGCGATCGGAGTGGGCGCGGCCCTCGCGGTGTCCGGCGGGATCTTCCAGAGCCTGGCCCGCAACCCGCTGGGCAGCCCCGACGTCATCGGGTTCACCACCTGCTCGGCGACCGGCGCGCTCCTGGTCATCCTGGTCTTCCCGGACAGCCCGGTCGGCGTCCCGGCCGGGGCCCTGCTCGGCGGGCTGGTCGCGGCACTGGTGGTGTACGCACTCGCCTACCGTCGCGGCGTGCAGGGAAACCGGCTGATCCTGGTCGGCCTCGGGGTGTCGGCCGTCGCGGAGTCCGCCAACTCGTTCCTGCTCAGCCGGGCCGCGCTCGAGGACGCCCAGGACGCCCAGCGCTGGCTGGTGGGCAGCGTGAACGGCCGTGGCTGGGACTACGTCGGGCCGCTGTGGGCCGCGCTCGCCGTCCTGCTCCCGGTCGCGCTGCTGCTCTCCCGGCGGCTCGCCGTCATGGAGCTGGGTGACGACCTGGCGCTCTCGCTGGGCATCGGGGTCGAGCGGGTGCGGCTCTGCCTGGTCGTGTGCGGGGTGGCGCTGACCGCCGTCGCCACCGCTGCGGCCGGCCCGATCGCCTTCGTCGCGCTGGCCGCGCCGCAGATCACCCGCCGGCTGGTGGGCACCGGGGCTCCGGTGTTCCTGCCGGCCGCCCTCATGGGCGCGCTGATCGTGACGAGTGCCGACCTCGCCGGGCAGCGGCTGCTCCACCCGATCCAGATGCCGGTCGGGCTCAGCACCGGCGCGATCGGCGGGGTCTACCTGATCTGGCTGCTCAGCCGCGAGCTGCGGTCGGGCGGCCGGGCCTGACAGGACCCGGCCCGCCGAACCGTCAGGCGCCCTCGTCGGGTGCCTGGCGGGCGTCGAGCTCGCGAAGCATCTCCCGCACGAGCTGGCCGTCCCGACGGGAGAGCGAACCGAGGAACCGGGCCAGCACGATCTCCCGGCCCGGTGCCTCGTCCAGCACCTGGTGGAGCCGCCGGACGGTCATGCCGGCCTCGTCGGTGACGGGGCTGTAGGCGTGCGCCCGCCCCGCCCGCTGCCGATCCAGCAGGCCCTTGTCGTACAGCCGGGTGAGGATGGTGAGCACCGTCGTGTAGGCGAGGTCTCCGCCGAGCAGGTTCTGCACCTCACGCGGTGTCAGCGGCCGGGCGGCCGAGCGGAGGGTCTCCATGACGGTGCGCTCCAGGTCGCCCGGGGCACGCCGGTCGCCGGCCATCATCATGGTCATCACCTCCGCGGGTCGCGCCGATCATCGTAGTTTTCCACGTCCGCACGGTTGCGGCCGGGCAAAGAAGCTGTCGGCCGTCGGTGCCGTCGGTGCCGTCGGTGCCGTCGGCCGCGGTCCGGCGTGGGCCGGCCCGGCCTGTGGCGCCGCCCGGCAGTGCCGTCGGGCGGCGCCGGAGGGGTGTCCGCCGCGGCGCCGTCGCGGTCGCCTATAGTAGGCGCGTGCGCTCGATGACGAACCTGTGGTGGCCCGCCCCGGTGGCGGCCCACCTTCTTCGCGCGTAGCTCCCTTCACGCGGCCGCCGCTCCGGCGGCCGCCGTCGTCTCCTCATCGCGGGCGGGCTGCCCGGTCGCGGCGGCCCCCGGCCACCGAGGACACGACGATGCCCCTGCTCCACGATCTGCTCGCGGCACTCGCCACCGGCCGCGATCCCGGCCCGTTCGCGTTGATCCGCCGCGAGGGTGCCGACCACCTCGACGTGCTCACCGGAACGGTCGAGACCGTCACCCACCTCGCCGACATCGACCTGCCACCGGGCCCGGCCGGGCCGCAGATACTGGCCCTGGTCCCCTACCGGCAGCTCGCCGAACGGGGCTTCACCTGCGTCGACGACGGCACCCCGCTGGAATGCCTGCGCATCGGCGGCTCCGAACAGGTCGCCCTGCCGGTCGCCCTGCACGCCCTGAGCGGCCTGCCCGAGCGGGACGTCGTCTGCGCGGGCGGCGGCTTCGACATCGACGACGACGAGTACGCGCGCACGGTCGCCGCGGTGCTGCGCGACGAGATCGGCCAGGGCGAGGGCTCGAACTTCGTCATCCACCGCACCTACACCGCCTCCATCGCCGGCCCGCCGCTGGCCGCGGCGCTCGCGGTGCTGCACCGGCTGCTCGTCGGCGAACGGGGCACCTACTGGACGTTCGTCGTCCACACCGGAACCCGGGTGCTGGTCGGGGCCACCCCCGAACGCCACGTCAGCGTGTCGGACGGACTCGTCATGATGAACCCGATCTCCGGAACCCACCGGCTGCCCGCCACCGGCCCCGACCGGGACGCGCTGCTGAGCTTCCTGGCCGATCGCAAGGAGATCGACGAGCTGCACATGGTCCTCGACGAGGAGCTGAAGATGATGGCCCGGGTCGCCGAGGCGGGCGGTCAGGTGCTGGGGCCGTATCTGAAGGAGATGGCGAACCTCGTCCACACCGAGTACCTGCTGGTCGGCCGGGGCCACCTCGACGTGCGCGACGTCCTGCGGGAGACGATGTTCGCGCCGACGGTCACCGGCAGTCCGCTGGAGAACGCGGCCCGGGTGATCGCCCGGCACGAGCGGCGCGGCCGCAGGTACTACGCGGGCGTGCTGGCCCTGTTCGGCCGGGACGACGCCGGCTGCCAGACCCTCGACGCGCCGATCCTGATCCGCACCGCGGAGATCTCACCCACCGGTGAACTGCGGGTGCCGGTCGGCGCCACCCTGGTCCGTCACTCCACTCCCGCCGGCGAGACCGCGGAGACCCACACCAAGGCAGCCGGAATACTCGCGGCCCTCGGCGTACGCCCCCAGCCCCAGCTCCAGCCCCGGCCACGGCGCTCGGGGCCGCCCGGTTCCGCGGTGCCGCCGTCGCCGGCGGCGTTGTCGCCCGCGGCACGGTCGTTCGCGGCGCCGTCGCTCGCGGACGATCCGCTGATCGTGACCGCGCTCGCGGCCCGCACCGAGCGGCTGGCCCGCTTCTGGCTGCGTGACCGCGGCACCGGCGCGCGCACCCGGTCCGCGCTCGACGGCCGATCGGCGCTGATCGCCGACGGCGAGGACGCGTTCAGCGGCATGCTCGCGCACCAGCTGCGTGGCCTCGGCCTGGCGGTGACGGTGCGCGGCTGGGACGAGGTCGGGGACACCGAGGGCTTCGACCTGCTGGTCGCGGGCCCCGGCCCCGGTGATCCGACCGTGCGCGACAACCGGCGCATGACGACGCTGCGTTCCCTCGTCACCGCGGCGCTGGACCGCCGCCAGCCACTGCTCGCCGTCTGCCTGGGACACCAGATCCTCGCCGACGTGCTCGGGCTGCGCCTGCGCCGGTGGGAGCAGACCTGCCAGGGGCTGACCCGCGAGATCGACGTCTTCGGGCAGCGACGCCGGGTCGGCTTCTACTCGACGTTCACCGCCGTCGCCGCGCACAGCCAGCTGGCCACCCCGTACGGCACCGTCGACCTCGACCGGGACACCGAGGAGCATCCCGCCGGCCCCGGCGCCGCGGTCCACGCGCTGCGCGGGCCGGGGTTCGCCGGCCTGCAGTTCCATCCCGAGTCGGTGCTCAGCGAGGACGGCTTCGAGCTGCTGGGCTCCGTACTCGACGGGCTGCTGCCGGCGCGGGCCCAGGTGCGGCGCTAGGCGGCATGGATGCCTTCCCTCGCACTCGTACCGGCAGCGTTCCTTGCCTGAATCCAGACCATCCTGTCGCATCCTTGGCACACACTGACACCGCCGGTCACGGTGGAGATCTCGAAGGTCGTCACGCTTGTCGTCGAAGTGGACGTCTCGATATCGGAGCCGGTCACCGTGACGATGTAGTCGACGGGCGCGCCGCCGTCCTCCGCGGGCGGCTGCCACGTGATCCGGGTCGTGTATCGATACCCCCCGCCTTCGATGATTTCCTCGACAACGGTGGCGCGGACGTTCCGCACCGGGCCGGGCGGCACGCAGCCGATGGCCTGGGCCGGGGCGGACGCGGCGGAGGTGCCGCCCGGGCCGGTCGCGGTCGCGGTGGCCTGGACGGTCTGACAGTCGGTCGCGGGCACGGTCAGGTCACCCGGGCCGCCGAGGGTGGTGCTTGCGCCGAGGCTCGTGGTCACCGTGAAGGTGGTGGCGGGCCCGCCGGCTCCGGCGGCCACGGTGAAGATGACGGCACCGGCCGCGGACCGCGCGGTGACGGACGGCTGGCCTGGCGCGGGCGAGATCGTCGGACCTGCCGTCCTGGTCAACGTGGGGCGCGGCGACAGCGAGGTCTCCGGCGGCCTGATGCCCGTGCCGGGTTGCGGGTTCGGATCGGGATCACGCCGGGGCGGGTCGGGGACGGTCACGGTCGGCCCGGCGGAGCGGTTCGGGCGTTGTGACGGAGGCACCTGCCGCCGGGGCGCGGACGGCACGACGACCGGGGGCGGGGGRATGCTTGCGCTGGCGTTCGTCACGGGCACCGTCGCGTCCGGGGCGTACTTGTCGACATTGCGGCGGCGGCCGTCCGGGTCGACCGCGACGGCGCTGGTCCCATCGGTGTTGTTCGCCCACACGGTGCCGTTGCGGACGAACAACGTCACCATGCCCGCGCCGCCGGCGAGCTGGATCGGAGCTTCGAATCGTCCCGCTGACCGGTCGTAGACGAGAACGCGGCCGGTGCCGTTGTCCGGCACGTACAACCGGCCGGCCTCGATGACCGGGGCGCCGAGGTCCGGCGACGGTCGCTGCCCGGCCAGCTGCACCTGCTGCGTCGACCCGCGGCCGTCGTGCGCGTCCAGATCGACGAGCAGCACGGTGCCGGTGCCCTCCACCAGGACCGGAACGACACGTCCCTCGATCGTCGGGGCCACCAGCAGACGGCGGTTGCCGCCCGCCGGTGCCGGGAGGCTGACCGCCGGGCGGGCACCGGTGGCGGTGACCGGCACCAGCGCGGGTGAGGTCGCGTCGATGACCACAGGCCGCCCGCCGGCGATGGTCAGGCCCAACGTGGAACGCGGCGCGGCGACCGGCACCGTGGCCAGCCGCTGGCCATCCCTGATCGCAACGGCCTCGCCGCGTTCGGCGACCACCACCCAGAGCACACCGTCCGCGTCGATGCCGGCCCCGGTGACGCGCGCTCCGACGGAGATCTGCTCGCCGATGATGTCGAGGGTTCGTGGGTCGATCCGGGTCACCAGGCCACTGTCGGTCTCGATCACGAAGGCGAGGTCGTCGCGGGCCACCACCCGCACCGCACCGGTGGAGCCGTCGGCCCCCGCCGACCCGAAGCGCCGGGAGGCGAGGTCCATCGTCGCCGGGTCGATGCGGCTGACGACTCCGGTCCGCAGATCGGTGACCAGGACCGACACGCCGTCCTGCGCCAGCTCGACGGGATGCCCGCGGGCCGCCGCGAGCTCGACGTTGAAGTCGGGGGCGCCGGAGGGGCCGTTCACGTGGGTGACCCAGCCTTTTGCCGCGCTCCACAGCCAGGCGCCGCTGTCGGTGACGCGGACGACCGCCGCGCCGGGGCTGGTACCCAGCACACCGAGGAGGGTCAGCACGGCGAGCAGTGCGGCAAGCGTGACCGTACCGGCGCGCACAGTGCTTCCCCGCCACACAGTGCTTCCCCGCCACACAGTGTTTCCCTGCCGCACAGTGTTTCCCCGCAGACCCCGCACCGCAGACCCCCCGCGCCGGCCGGGCGCCGCTTCCGTCCACGCGTCCAGCGCCGCTCCGCATCAGGCTAGCGACATCACGCCCACACCGGATGATCTCTCGCCGCCTCCGGCAAGGTCGTCGTATCGCGTTGCTGACAGTCGGAGGCCTGGGTCAGCGCGCGGACTCGTGCCAGGAGCCGACGGCGAGGCGGGCGGCCAGGCCGAAGATCCAGAACACCACCAGGCCGAGGAACGCGGCGGCGATGATCGCGGCGAACAGCCGGCCAGAGGAGAGGTCGCGGGTGTAGTTGTCGATGAGCGCGCCGATGCCGACGTCGCCCCGGCGGAAGAAGAAGTCCCCGACGATCGCGCCGATCACGGCCAGGCCGGCCGAGATGCGCAGGCCCGCGAAGATCGCGGGCAGCGCGCTGGGCAGCTCCAGATGGATCAGCCGGCGCCACCGGCCGACCCGGCGCAGGGTGAACAGGTCGTGGTGGCCGGCGTCGACCGACTGGATGCCCAGCAGAGTGTTCGTGATCATCGGAAACATGGCGATGACGACGCAGACGACCGTGCGTGACCAGAAGCCGTAGCCGAGCCAGAATCCGATCAGGGGCACGATCGCCAGCACGGGGATGGTCTGCAGCAGGATCGCCCAGGGGTAGAACGAGTTCTCGATCCAGCGTGCCTGGGCCATCAGGATCGCCGCGCCGACACCGATCGCCGCGGCGATCGCGAGGCCGGCGAGGGCGACCTGGGCGGTGCCGCCCAGCGCGGTGAGGATCTCGCCCGCGGCCCGGCGGTCGAGAAAGCCCTCCGCGACGATCTCGTGGGGCGGCGGGAGCAGGAAACGGCGCCGCGGGGTCAGAAAGCAGTAGGAGACCACGTACCAGATGGCCAGCACCACGCCGAGGACGGCGAGCGGCGGCAGGACCGTCCGCGCGGTTCTCGCCGCGAGCCCGAGCAGGCGTGGGGTACCGGTCGGGGGCGTGGCCGCGGGCGGTAGGGGGAGGTGGCCGTCTGGCACGCCGGAACCCTATCTCGGCGGTCGGTCGGTATCCGCCATTTCGGTCCGCTTCGGATGGTTGCGGTGAGTCTCCGTCGGCTTCGGTACGCAATGCGATGGAGACACCTGGTTGCTGGAGGTCTGGTGGGGCGTGGGAGGCTGGCCCGGAAGTGGAGGTCACGGAATGCGGGCGGGGCGCTCACGCTGGCGGTTCGCCGGTCCCCGGGCCGGGCCTGACCGTGCCTCCCTTCTGCCCGTCCTTCCTGAACCGAGGAGAGCAGAGCACGTGACGAGACTTCGTTCGGTGGCGGCCTGGGTCTGCTCCGTGGGCCTGGCCGTGGGCCTGGCCGCGTGTGGGGACTCCGCGTCCGAGACCGAACCGTCCGCATCCGCCGGTGCCGGGACCGCCGCGTCGGCGAGCTACAACACGCCGCTGAAGGGGATCTGCCCCGACACCGTGGTCGTCCAGACCAGCTGGTGGCCGGAGGTCGACTACGGGGCGACCTACCAGCTGCTCGGGGCCAACCCGAAGATCGACGAGGGCAGGTTCCGGGTGTCCGGGCCGCTCGGCGCGACCGGGGTCAACCTCGAGATCCGTTCCGGTGGGCCGGCGGTGTCCTTCGACTCGACCTCCGCGCTGTTCGAGAAGGACGACGACATCCTGCTGGGCTACCTCGACCTGGACGAGGTGATCCGCAACTCCGCCGAGCACCCGTCCGTCGGGGTGCTGGSGCCGTACGCCAAGACGCCGCTGATGTTCTTCTGGGGCGACCAGTCGTCGGACTTCCGCACGCTCGCCGACATCGGCAGGTCCGGCCGGACGGTGCTGGTCGGGGACGAGGCGTATCTCAACGCGCTCGTCGGGGAAGGGCTGTTCCAGCGCTCCCAGATCGACAACTCCTACGACGGTGACCTGCGGCGGTTCGTCGCCGAGGACGGCAAGCTCGTCCAGGTCGGCTTCGTCACCGACGAGCCGTACCGGCTGGAGCACGACGTCGCCGAGTGGGCGAAGCCGGTGAAATATCTGATGGTCGGCGACGAGTATCCCGCCTATGCCAACGTGCTGGGCATCCGCAAGGACAAGCTGGCGGAGAACCGGGAGTGCCTGTCCAAGCTCGTGCCCCTGTTCCAGCGGGCGATGGTCGACTACCTGGCCGACCCGAAGCCGGCGAACGACCTGATGATCGAGGTCACGTCCCGGCTGGACACCGCCGGGTACGAGCTGTCCAGCGGTCTGCTCTCGGATGGCAACACCAAGCAGCGTGAGCTCGGGCTCGTCAGGAACGGTGCGGACGGCGTGTACGGCACCTTCGACACCGCGCGGGTCCAGCAGCTGATCACGAGGCTGACCCCCGGACTCACCGAGGCCGGGACCCCGCCGGCGGCCGGGCTGAAGCCGGCCGACGTCGTCACCGACGAGTTCATCGACACCGGCATCTCGCTCAACTAGCCGGCCCGCCACAGCCGGCTCACGTAACCCAGGCCGGCTCACGTAACCAGGCCGGCATGGAGCCGGAAGCCACCATGGTCCGGGCCGGGCGGTGCCGTCAGGAACCGCCCGGCCCGGCCTGGTCCGGAACGGGAGCCCACACCGCATGACCGACTATCCGCCCCCGACCTTCGACACCAGCCGCCCGCATTCGGCCCGGGTGTGGAACTACTACCTGGGGGGCAAGGACAACTTTCCCGTCGACCGGGAGCACGGCGATCGGACCATCGCCGTCTTCCCCCAGATCCTGGACGTGGCGCGGGCGTCACGGGCGTTTCTGGCCCGCGCCATCACCTACCTCGCGGCCGAGCAGGGGGTGCGGCAGTTCCTGGACGTCGGCACCGGACTGCCGGTCGAGAACAACACGCACCAGGTCGCGCAGCGGATAGCGCCGCAGTCGCGGGTCGTCTACGTCGACAACGATCCGATGGTGCTCATTCACGCCCGGGCGCTGTTGGCCGGGACGCCCGAGGGCGTCACCACCTACCTGGAGTCCGATGCGCGCGACCCCGCGCGCATCCTCGCGTTCGCCCGCCAGACGCTGGACTTCTCCCAGCCGGTCGGTCTGATGCTCATGTCGATCATGGGCCTGATCGCGGACCTCGACGAGGCCTACTCCATCGTGCGCCACCTGCTCGGCGAGCTGCCGTCGGGAAGCTTCCTCGTTCTGGAGGACGGCTCCGACGACCGGACCTCGGACCCGGCACCGGTACCGGCGACCAAGAAAGACCTCAGTATGGACGACCTCAACGAGGTCACCACGGTCGGAAACGGATATCACTACCGGACCGTCGATCAGATCACCCGTTTCTTCGACGGGCTTGAGCTCATCGCGCCGGGAATCGTCTCGCCGCCATACTGGCGTAACAACCCGGAGCCGGACGGGCCGTTTGCGCCACTGGAATCCTGCGGTGTCGGCAGGAAGCCCTGAAGGTATCGCGGTGGCCTGTCCAGGCGGCGGTGTCACCTGGGCAGGCCGCACTGTCATCAGCTGTTGGGTCGCTTGACCGGGAGCGCCGGCTGATGCTTTCATCCGCCCATGCCGGTGGTCACCACGTCGARCAAGAAGCAGATCGTCCTCTCCGCCGAGCGGCTGTTCGCACTTCACGGTATTGACGGGATCTCGCTGCGGCAGATCGGCGCCGCGGCGGGCAACGGAAACAACTCCGCCGTGCAGTACCACTTCGGCTCCAAGGACCGGCTGATTCGGGCGATCTTCGAATACCGGCTGCCCCGGCTGCACGAGCGCCGGGCGGATCTCGTCGCAACCCGGGCGTCACACGACCTCCGTTCCCTGCTGGAATGCCAGGTCCGCACCCTCATGGAGCACAGCGAGGAGGTGGACAGCTACTACCTGACTTTCGTCGCAATGCTGAAGCAGTACGGTCGGCGTGACGTCTTCGACTGCATGTCACCGTCGATGCGGGCATCGACACGGGCTTTTCAGGAACAGGTGGGAGCCCACCTGCCGTTCCTTTCCGAGCACATGCGCGCACACCGGATCTCACAGGCGATGGCGCTCATCATCGACGCGACCGCCGAGCGGCAGCGCGCCCGGGCGAGCGACCGGCCGCTGCTTCCCTTCGAAGTGCATGTGATGGACCTGCTGGACGGCGTCGCCGGCTTTGTGACCGCACCGGTCTCCGCGCAGACCGTCGAAGCACTGCGGCGCACCAGCCCGGCCGGGCTGTCCTGGCCAGCCCTGCTCTGACGCGCCTGGTCCGGGGCACGCCGGTGGCAGGGGAGGTCGCCGGCCCGGTCCCGAAGGAGTCGGGATGCTGTCAACTCGTGCGGTGTCGAGGTGGCTGGATCGGGCCGGCAGCGCAGTAGGCTCAGTGCCCAGAGCAACGCGGGCGGCGGCCAGGTCTCGGGGACTGGAACAGGACGGGAGACCTTCCGGTGGATCACGGCGGTGACGGGGAGCAGCCCGTGGATCCGTCGAGCCCGGCGGCGGCGTCGGCGCCGCCATCCACCGATGCCGACACCGACCATCCGACGATGCGTCTTCCGCGTCGCGCCCAGCCGCAGGCTCCGCTGACACCAGCCGATGCCGGGAACACCGACGCCGGGCGCTCCGATGCCGGGCGCTCGGATGCCGGGCGCTCGGATGCCGGGCACTACGGCCGCGAGGCGGATTCCGCTCAACCGGGGTACCAGGTGGATCCGGCGGAGCTCGGGGTGCCGACGGTGGGGGAGATTCCGCCCACCCGCCAGGCGGCAGCCACGCCGACCTGGCGGTTGGACGAGTCCGCGGATGTCAGCGGGCCCGGGCCCGGGTATGGCGGGTGGCAGCACCCGGAGGAAAGCGTCTGGTCACGGCCGCCCGACGAGGGGGCCCCCCATCCCGGCGGACGGGCTCCGGCCGCGGTCGCGCAGGCACCGTACCCGGGTGGTGAGAGCCCTCCCGCCGGCTGGGGAGCACCGTCAGCCGGCTGGGGAGCACCGCCCGCGGAGGCCGGCGGGCCGCCTGCGGGTGCCGGGATGCCTCCGGACGGTCCCCAGGCCGTCGGTGTCCAGGGGGCACCGACGCCGAGGCGTCGCCGCCGTGGGGTGCGCGCCGTGGTGGCGCTGCTGGTGGTTCTGGTCCTGCTCATCGCGGGTGACCGCGCCGCGGTCGCGGTGGCCGAGGGCCAGATGGCCAAGCAGATCAAGGTCGCGGTGCTGGAGGGCCTGGACTGTGGCGTGCCGGCGCCCACGGTGCGTGATGTCACCATCGGCGGCTTCCCGTTCCTCACCCAGATCCTGTCCGGCACGTTCAAGGACATCGGCGTGACCATCGAGGGGATCCCCACGCCGGGGCCGCGGATCTCCTGGGTGCAGGCCAGGCTCAACGGCATCCACGTGCCGCTCGGGGACATGATCTCGGGGAACGTCGGCGAGGTCCCCGTCGACGACATCCGGGCGACGGTGCGGCTGGACTACGCCGACCTGAACACCTACCTGGCCGGGCTGCCCGGTGAGATCCAGGTCAACCCGGTCGACGGCGGTCGGCGGATCGAGATCTCCGGGCGTGTCGACATCCCGCTGCTCGGGGCTCAGGAGGTCGGTGGGGTGACGACCTTCGAGGTCCGCAACAACGTCCTGACGCTGGTACCCAGCGAGGTCGCGCTGCGCGGTGCGATCAACCTCTCCATCCCGATTCCGGGTGGCTCGCTGCTGCCGGCGCTGCCGATCCCGGTGGGCCAGCTGCCGCTCGACCTGAACATCGTCGAGGCCTCCAGCGGCCCGGACGGGCTGTCCCTGACCGCGCGGGCCTACGACGTCGTGATGCCCGCGGCGGAGAAGCCCGAGCCCCGCCAGTGCCCGTAGGCGGTACCGCGGCCAACCGACGGTCCGGCCGAGGCTCGGCGGCGGGCCGGCGGCGGCCCGGCGGTGATCAGCCTGGGTGGACGAGCCCGCGGACGAACGCCGCCTGACCGGCGTGCTGCAGGTCGTCCGACACGACGCTGACCAGGCGCACCGCGAGGGTGACCGGCGGATCCCAGGAGGTGTCGACGACCCGGTCGAGGTCGGCGTCGGCGAGCCCGGCCAGGTAGCGCACGGTCTGCTCGTGGACGGCGTCGTGGTAGCCGACGAGCAGGGCGGGATCGGTGACGCGGACGGTGTCGACGTCGGCGGAGCTGTGCCCGTACCCGATCGACCGGTACCGGTTCGCCGGGCCGGCCGTCGCCGGGAGCCCGAACCGCTGCTCCCAGCCGCCCGAGAACCACACCTGGTCATACTTCGCGACGTCCGCCACATGGTCGTCCTGGACCCGGCTCAGGTGCCAGACGAGCCAGCTGATGGAGTTCGCGCGGCCACCCGGGCGGTTGTTCAGCTCGTCCACGCTCAGCCCGTCGACGACCTCGTGCACGACCTCGCGGATCCGCCCGAACGCGTCGGTGAGCAGCCCGGCGCCGGCACCGGAGACGTTGGCCATGAGGACCTCCTGGTCGCATCGGCTCCCAGGGCAACCATGCCCGGTGCCGGGCCGCGCCACCATCCCGCGCCGGCCGCCGGGCGCGGACGGCGGTGATGGGTCACGGCCCGGGGCAGCCGGGAAGGGAAGAGGAAGGCCTCAGAAGACGCGGCCGACGTCCTGAAGAATGATCTTCGCCATGCTGTGCTCGGCGAGGGCGGCGATGGTCATCGACGGGTTGCAGGCACCGGTCGAGCCCGGGATGCGTGCGCCGTCCAGCACGTAGAGACCGCGCTGGCCGAGCACCCGGCCGGTCAGGTCGACCGCCGAGCCCATCGGAACGCCGCCCAGGGCATGCCAGGTCGACTGGACCTGGGCGTTGGTGTCCATCATGATGCCGCCGCCGACCTGCGCGATCTGCTGCATCTTCGCGGCGATCAGCGCCTGCAGCGCGGCGTCGCCGGTGGACGGCCAGGTCAGGACGGCGTCGTCCTTGGCCGCGTCGTAGGCCCAGGTTCCCGCGGCGTCCACGATGCCCAGACCGACCATGGTCAGCACCTTGTTCCCGCCCGTCGGCGCGGGCGAGCCCGCATGAATGATCGTGTAGGGGATCGTCGCGTTCGGGTCGCGACCGCCGACGCAGGCCGGCCCGCCCTGGATGGTGCCCGGGTCCCCGTTCATGCCGATCCAGGCGTAGATGCGGTCGCCGTTGTTGCCCCACTGGGTGCCGATGGCGTCGGGCAGGCCCGGCACCAGGCCCTTCGCCTTCGACCTCACGAGCAGGCGGGTCGTGCCGGCGGAGCCGGCGTTGAGGAAGACCGCGTCGGCGACGATGGTCTTGCGTTCTTGGACGACTCCGCCGGTGTCGATGCGGTCGACCGACAGCACCCAGCGCTTGTTCGCGTCCAGTGCGATGTCCCGGACGACGTGCAGCGTCGCCACCCGCACCCGGCCGGTGGCCTCGGCCGCGGCGAGATAGGTGACGTCGATCGAACGCTTGCCGCCGTTGTTGACGCCGAACGCGATGTCGCTGGTGGTGTAGGTGGGCGTGTAACGGCCGTCCAGCTCACCGCGTACATAGCTCCAGTCGATGGGCAGCGGAACCGCCACCGGATCCAGCCCCGCCTGCGGCGCGACATCGCGGAAGAGGCGGGACGACTTGTAGGGGTCGGTGTTCAGGATGTCATTGGGAATGGTCGAGATTCCCAACATGCGGGCAACCAGCGGATATGCCCACAGATTGAGCTCGTCATACAGGCCGGCCGCCACTGGCATGGATTTCGCGAAATACTGTTTCGTGGGCTGCAGGGTCATCCCGTGGTACATCAGCGAGCCGCCGCCGTAGGCGGCGCCGCAGTTGATCGTCATCCCGTTGCCGGCCACGCTCTCGATGACACCGACATACGGGTCCCAGGTCTTCACGACGCCACCGATGGTGGCGTGGTCGGTCAGCCAGGACGACCGGTTATCAATATTCGAGAAGCGACAGAACGTGGTGGCGTTCGGGCCGGTGGGCCACCGGATCCCACGCTCCAGCACCAGGGTCGACACACCGGCCTGGGCCAGCCGCAGCGCGGTGACCCCGCCGCCGAAGCCGCTGCCGACGACCACCGCACGCTCCCGCGTGACGGTGGTGGGCACGGTCGCCGCCGTGGTCGCGGCCCGCGCCGGCGACGCGCCGGCACCGACGATGCCGCCGGCGACGGCGGCCCCGACCGCGGCCGTGCCGAATAACCTCCTTCGGCTGAGACCGCCGGTGGCCAGCGGGGTGTCGACTGTCTGCTCGGCCATGTTGGGCTCCGTTTCCACGGGAAGTCCGGCGCTCGGTCGAGCGCCTCTCCAAAACGGGCACGCGTGCCACCGGGCATCGTGGCGGCGTGACGAGAAAATCCGCGGCGAAGGGTCGTGGCGCGGGACGCCGGGAAATGAATCGGCACGGAGGGAAAGCGCGCCGAGGGGGCGGGAGGTGGTGGCGGGAAATCCAGGACCGACGCCTGGGATCGACGGCTCGGGATGCCGGTGGACGCGGTGGCCGTTTCGGCTTCGGCTTCGGTGCGTCACCAAGCTTCGTGAGAATCCGGCGATCTGTCAACAGATGTGCGGCTTTTCGTGGGGTTTGTGCGCTCGGTAAAGGTGTCGCTTTGTGCGGCTGGTAAAGGCGGCGCTATTGTCGCTGTCCGCATGAATTCCCAGCGCAGGAAGCCGGCGGCGGGCCGGAAGCGGTACCGCGGCGGCGGGCGCGGCCTGGCGCGGCTGACCGCGCGGCGTGGAGATACGCGGGGTTCGGATGCGTCGCGCCGGGCTCCCGTACCAGTGCCGGGCGCCGGATGTGCCGCGCCGGGCGCCCGGCGTACTGCCGTCAGGATGCCTCGCTGCGGTCAGGGTGTCTCGAGGCGAGGTCAGCTGACCTCGGTGAGGGTGCCCTTCTCGACCGAGTAGACGAAACCGCGGACCGCGTCGGTGTGCGGGATGAACGGGCTGGACCGGATCCGGGCGATCGACTGGCGGACGTCCTGGTCGAGGTCGGTGAAGGCCTCGGCCGCCCACGGCGGGCGGATGCCGGTGTCGGCGGCGACCTGGGCCTTGAAGCCGTCGTCGGTGAAGGTCAGCATCCCGCAGTCGGTGTGGTGGATAAGGATGATCTCGCGGGTTCCGAGCAGGCGCTGGCTGATCGCCAGCGAGCGGATCTCGTCGTCGGTCACCGCGCCGCCGGCGTTGCGGATGACATGGGCCTGACCCTCGCTCAGCCCGAGCAGGCCGTAGACGTTCAGCCGGGCGTCCATGCAGGCCACGACGGCGACACCGAGGGCCGGGGGCAGTGGCAGGTCGCCCTTGTCGAAGTCGCGGGCGTAGACGGCGGCGTTGGCCAGCAGGTCATCTGTTGCGCTCATGAGCGGTATCCCCTGACGACATAATCCACGAATACCCGACCGGTTAGGTCGGAAACGCACTCAGCCTACGTCGTCAGTGCCGGGAGCAGGCTGTGGCGTCGCGAGGGTCCGTCGTGGATCAGCGGGATACCGGCCGGGACGCTCCCGGCCGATGGGTGTGGGCGAGGGACGTCGCGCGGGGCACCTGGGAGACGGGGCCGTGGTGAGCGCGGGGAACCGTCGTGAGTTCCCGGCCACGCTCAGAAGGCACGGCCCCGGTCGGCCCGGGTGCCGCCGTTGTCAGATACCCAGGCCTATGCGGACAGCTTCCGCAGCACGTTGCGGTCGGTGTGGGCGACCGGGTCGGCGACCCGCGCGTGGTCGATCGTCGTGGTCTCCTCGTACTCCAGGCACCCGTCCGGACGGACCGTGACGGTCACCTCGTAGGCGGTGGTGTTCGCCGCGCGGGCCAGGTAGGGGTTGGAGAGGATCCCGTAGGTGGTGGACCCGAGGTCGGAACGCAGCGTGAAGCTGGTCGCGTCGGGCGCCACGGTGCCGGCGGCGATGAGTGCCTGGCCTCGGGGCACCATGAAGCAGCGCATGACGTGGCCGAGCACGGAGTCCCACAGCCAGTAGCCGATCTCGGTGTGGAACGCCTTGTCCTTGYCGAGTGGCCACGCGATCATGTGGTAGTCCAGCCCGTAGAGCTGCTGGGCGCCGTTGTTCACCGGGCCGAACGGCTTGAACGTCATCTTCTCCCGGAACGGCGTTGTGATCATTTTGCCTTCGGCGTTGCCGAAGGCGACGTCCACGCCCTGGTCGCCCTCCCATTCGCCGGCCAGAGCCGCCAACGGACCGAACTCCGGACCAATCTTCTCCGCCACCGCCGAGCCCTCCTTGGACCGGAACCGCCCGCAACCTGAACGAAGCGGATATTTCGCTATTTCGCCCGAAGATACGTGGCGAATCGGCGGAATCACTCTCTGTGGGTCACAAGCAGCAGTGCTCAGCGACTTTGGTCATGCGGCCGGGTCATGGGTCACCGCCGGTGTGCGACACCCGCCGACCGCTGGTTCGGCCCCAGCCCGAGATCCGGTCCCGGCCCCACTCCCAGCTGCGCCAGCGTCGCCCGGCCCAGGGACGTGGCCGGGTCTCCCAGGCCGAGTGGCAGGTCGAAGTGGTGACGCGCCGCGGCCACCAGCGAGGTCACGTGCGCGCCCGCCTGGCGCAGTGCGGCCTCATACCATTCGTGCTGGGCGGCGAAGGCCACGGTCTCGCGGTCCCCACTGGCGAGCACGAGCGGGGGAAGCCCCGCCCCGGGCTGGTGTGCCCGGTGCGCACGGTTCGCGGCCCGGAACACGTGGCGCAGCGGGCTGTTGCGGGCGGCCTCGGCCGCGGTGAGGCCGAACGCCTCCCCGAGGTAGGAGTGCCGCAGTGTCTCCAGCTCGTAGACGCCACTGACCAGGCAGACCCCCCGGATGACGTCGCGCACCCGCAACGTGATCGGCAGCCAGTCGTCCACCAGGCACATGGCCGCCAGCTGCGCCCCGGCTGAGGCGCCGGCGAGAAAGATCTGGCCGGGGTCGACGCCGAGCTCGGCCGCGTGCCGATAGAGCCACAGGACGCCCCGACGTACCTGGGCCACGATGTCGTCCAGCCGGAACTCCGGCGCCGGGCCGTAGCCGAGCGCCGCGAAGGCCGCGCCCGCGCGCACGAACTCCGCGGCGGCGAAGGATGACTCCCAGCGGCTCGGATCCCGCCAGTAGCCGCCATGAATGAAGATCAGCAGTGGGGTGCCGGGGTGAGCCGAGTACGGCGAGCGCGGGGCGTGGCCCGCGCTCGACCTGGCCGCCGACGTCGAGCCGGCCACCGCGGGAAAGAAATGGAGGGCCTCGGCGTAGGACGGGCCGTAGGAGATCTCCTCCCAGCGCAGGGTCCGCCGGGCGAGCGCCGATCGTGCCGCGTACTCGTCGAGGTGGTAGGCCAGGTCCGGCACGTACAGGCCGGGCGAATAGGCCTGGTCGAGCAGGACCCGGTCGTTCTCCCACGTGCGCTGCGTGGTCGCGCGGTTCACGGGTGGGCCACGTCGGCCGGTTCGGTCGTGCTGGTGGCACCCGTGTGCGCGGGTGGGATGAGAACGGCGCGCATACTCCACAGCTCCGGACGAAACCTGAGGGAGAGACGGGCCGGCGGGCCGGTCTGCGACGGGCCGGCGGGCCGGTCAGGGACCGCAGCGGTGTCGGCGACCGCCGTTCCTTCTCCCACGGCACCACGGTTTGGTCCGCATCTGCGAATCTATCAGGAATTTTCCACCGCATCTACGGATTCCCGCAGGTCAGCGGGTTGCGACCGGCCTTGGCGGTGGAAAGTCTGGGGTGGCGCCGGGGCTGGCGGGAGCCGTCTGCGCCGCCGCCGGCGCCTCGTGGTCGTCAGGCCGAGAGGAGCGTTCTCGGTAGGCGGAAAGCACAGAATCGGGTTGGCGTGGCCTGGCATGTCGGCATGGTCACGATGCTGCCGGGCCTGTGCGGGGCCGGCCCGGACCACGGTGGCGTACCAGGGGCATCCGCCCTGGTCCGGCCTGGATTGCGGTCGCCCGCGGCGGAGATCCTTATCGTGCGGGTGCGGGTCGGATGCGCATATGCTCCTCCTACCCGAAGGCGGCCGGCATTCGCCGGCTGCTGATCGCCGTCGTCCGGCGAAACGAAGCTGACCACGCGGAGGGTTGGAATCCGTTGCATGCCGTCCCCGCACCGGCCGTGCTGCRCCGGCCGCAACCACCAGGCGGGCAGGGGCGGCCGGGTGCCTGGCAGGGGAGTCGGCGGTGCGCTTTCGCCGGCGGCCGCGTTCCGGCGCGGTGCGGTTCCGCTCCCACCGGCCTTTCCAGCTCAGGGCGCACGGTCAGGAGCGACGCGGGTTCGCGTCGACGACGGAAAAGGCTCATTCATTCACCTGGGCAAAGCCGGTGACCACGTTACGGGCTGGTCGAGATGCTAGGAGTGTTCTGATGGCCCAAGTTCCCTTTGCTCCGGACGTCTTCACCTGGCCCGCGGAGAAACCACAGCTCATCGGCGCGCGGTGCGCGAGCTGCGCGGCGGTGACCTTTCCCGCCCAGGATTCCTGCCCGCGGTGCGGAAAGCTGGAGATGGAGCAGCTCCTGCTGCCGCGGGAAGGAACCCTGTGGACGTGGACGACGCAGGACTTCCTGCCGAAGGAGCCCTACGCCAGCGGTGAGACCCCGCAGACCTTCAAGCCGTTCGGGATGGGTCTGGTGCAGCTCGGCGACGACGTGCGCGTCGAGGGCCGCCTGACCGTGAGTGATCCCAAGCAGATTCGCTTCGGAATGAAGCTGGAGCTGGTGATCTACCCGTTCCGTACCGACTCCGACGGCACCCAGGTGATGTCCTACGCGTTCGCGCCGGCAGAGGAAGGAAACTGAGATGGAGGACGTCGCGATCATCGGGGTGGGCATCCACCCCTTCGGGCGTTTCGGTGACAAGTCCGCTATCCAGATGGGGGCCGAGGCCATCCGGTCCGCGCTGGCCGACGCGGGCGTGGAGTGGAAGCAGGTGCAGTTCGCCTTCGGTGGCAGCTGCGAGGTGGACAACCCCGACGCGGTCGTCGGCCTGCTCGGGCTGACCGGCATCCCCTTCATGGACGTCTACAACGGCTGCGCCACCGCCGCGACCGCACTGGATCTCACCGCCGACGCCATCCGTTTCGGCAAGTACGACATCGGCGTGGCCGTCGGCATGGACAAGCACGCGTTCGGCGCCTTCACCGCGGACCCGGTCCACTACAGCGCTCCGCCGTGGTACGGGGATATCGGCCATTTCCTCACCACGAAGTTCTTCGGCATGAAGATCAACCGCTACATGCACGACCACGGGATCTCGCACCAGACGCTGGCGCGGGTGGCGGCGAAGAACTACCGCAACGGTGTGCTGAACCCCAACGCGTTCCGGCGCAAGGCGATCTCGGAGGAGGAGATCCTCTCCTCCGCGATGCTGAACTACCCGCTCACCAAGTACATGTTCTGCAGCCCGGACGAAGGGGCGGCCGCGGTCGTGCTCTGCCGGGCCGACATCGCGCGCCGGTACACGTCGAGCCCGATCTACCTGCGGGCGAGCGTGCTGCGTACCCGTACCTACGGGGCCCACGAGGTGCACAGCTCCTGGGCCGCGGTCGAGCCCGCCGAGGCGCCGACGGTCTACGCCTCCCGTGCGGCCTACGAGGCGGCCGGAATCGCCCCGGGCGATGTGGACGTCATCCAGGTCCAGGACACCGACTCCGGCGCCGAGATCATCCACATGGCGGAGAACGGCTTCTGCGCCGACGGTGAGCAGGAGAAGCTCCTCGCCGAGGGCGCGACCGAGATCGGCGGTCGGCTGCCGGTCAACACCGACGGCGGTCTGATTGCGAACGGCGAGCCGGTCGGTGCCTCCGGTCTGCGCCAGATCCACGAGCTGGTCCTGCAGCTGCGAGGCCAGGCCGGCGAGCGGCAGGTCCCCGGCAACCCCCGGGTGGGCTACGCCCAGCTCTACGGCGCGCCGGGAACGGCCGGTGTGTCGATCGTGACCACCTGACGCGCCAGAACCGCTCGAACCGCCTGATCCGCCTCCTGGCGAACGGGCGCGGCCGCCCGGTCTCAGACCGGGCGGCCCAGCCGCAGCGCGTTCTCGACCCGAAAACCCACCTGCCCGTTCGGGCGGGACATCGGTGCCTCGTACATCTCCCGCAGGTCCACCGACCACCCCCGCACCGTCGTGCCGAGCTCGGCGAGCACGTCGTCGGGGGTCGTGAGGCGGGTGTGCGGGCTGGTCCGAGGCTGCCACGACGGGGCACCGGAATGACCCACCACGAGCAGCGTGCCGCCTGCGGCGACACGCTGCGCCGCGGCGCGGAGCACCTCGCCGCGCGGCATGCCGACCGGTGAGTGCAGGAACATCGCGACGACGAGCCCGAACTCACCGGGCGGCGGCCCGCAGGCCAGGTCCCGGCACATCGGCGTCACGCGTTCGGCGACGCCGGTGGCCCGCGCGGCATCCCGCACCCGCTCCAGCGCGGTGGGCGCGATGTCGACCGCGGTGACCTGCCAGCCGCGCGCGGCCAGCCAGACCGCGTCGCCGCCCTCGCCGCAGCCCAGGTCGAGCGCCGTGGTCGGTCCGACGGAGCTGATCTCGCGGACCAGCAGCTCGTTCGGAGCGCCCGTCCACATCCGTTCCGTCTCGCGGTAGCGGTTCTCCCAGAACGCACCGCAGTCATCCGTCCGTGCCACGAGTCATTGTCGGTTTCGGTGCGGTCCCGCCGGCCGCGACCTGTTTCCCGAGCAGGGCCGGTCCTTCGCCCTGTCCGGTACCGCCGCCGAACCGGTCGAACGCGGGCCCGGCGGGTCTTGGCGGGCCGCCTGGCCCGGCACGTGTGGGCGAGCCGGGCCACCCGGCGCAGGCAGGCTCCGGACCGATCGGGAATTCGAATACGGGCTGACATCACGACCGACATCGAAAAGCGATATTGGCCACCGTGAAGGGTGGTCGGCTCGACCGGCACCGGAAAAACTGATATGAGTCGGGCCGGGTCGCGTGTCGACGGGTCGGTGTAAACGTTGACAGTCGTCTTGCCTCCTCCGTACAGTACAGGATGTTGTGCGGCTGGGAAAACTGCGGATACATTCGGGTGGAGATGTGAAGCGAATTCAGCAGCGAGGGCTATATTTCGAGGAACTGCAGACCGGCGTCGTCTACGCCCACAGTCCGGGCCGCACGGTCGGTGAGGCGGACAACACCCTTTTCTCCACGCTGACGATGAACCCGCAGAGCCTGCATCTGGACGCCGCCGCCAGCGCGTCGACGGAGTTCGGCGAGCGTCTCGTCAACAGCATGATGACCCTTTCCATCCTGGTCGGGCTCAGCGTCGCGCAGCTCACCCAGGGCACCACCGTCGCGAATCTGGGGTTCGGTGAAATCCGTTTTCCGGCCCCCGTCTTCGCCGGGGACACGCTCTACGCGGAGACCGAGGTGCTGTCGAAGCGGGATTCCCGGTCACGGCCGACGAACGGAATCGTCGTCTTCCAGCACCGGGCCCTGAACCAGAAGGGTGAGCTGGTGGCGCTCGCCGAGCGCACCGCGCTGATGTTGCGGGTTCCGGCCGGCGAGGCCGATTCGGATGCGGCGGGCTGAATCCCGGTGGGCATGAGTTCTCGCCGGTTCTTGTCGAGGTTGGAGAAAGCGTGACCGAGTGGACCCTGGGCGCATCCCTGCTGTTCTGCCCCGCCGATCGGCCGGACAGGTACCAGAAGGCGCTGGCCGCAGCCGAGACGGTGATCCTCGACCTTGAGGACGCGGTTTCCGCGGCGCGCCGGCCGCTGGCCCGTGAGGCGCTCGTCGAGCACCCGGTGGATCCGTCGCGGGTGATCGTGCGGGTCAACCCGCGCACCACCGCCGACTACGACGAGGACCTCCGCGCCCTCGGGCGGACCGAGTATCGCGTGATCATGCTGGCCAAGGCGGAGAGCGCCCGCCAGGTCGAGGAAGCGGCGCCGTACCAGGTGGTCGCGCTGTGCGAGACGGCCCGCGGGGTGCTGGCCTCCCCGGAGATCGTGCAGGCGTCGAACCTGGCGGGCGTGATGTGGGGCGCCGAGGACCTGATGGCCTCGATCGGCGGCAGCGGGAGCCGGCTGGCCGACGGGAGATACCGCGACGTCGCGCGGTACGCCAAGTCCACGGTGCTGCTCAACGCCGCGGTGGCCGGTGTGCCCGCGATCGACACGGTCTTCCTCGACACCGCCGACGCAGTGGGGCTGCGGGCGGAGGCCGACGAGGCGGTCGCGTCCGGTTTCGTGGCGAAGGCCTGCATTCATCCGTCGCAGGCGGCGGTGGTGCGTGAGGCGTTCCGCCCATCCGCGGACGAGGTCGCCTGGGCGGAGAAGGTCGTGGCGGGCAGCACCGACAGCGCGGTGTTCCTGCTCGACGGCCAGATGATCGACGCGCCGCTGGTCGCGCAGGCCCGCCAGATCCTGCGCCGCGCGCCGCGGTAGGAAAGCGGGAGCAGGGAACGCGGGAGCCGGGAACACGAGCCGGCAGGCGCGGGGGAGCCGGCCGGCCGATCGACTCTGATCGGCCGGCCGACCGGTTTCCGGCGGGCGTGCGGCAGGTGGGGCCGGCGGTTGTCAGCGGTTGGCGGGGAAGACCAGGTCGACGGTGCTGGCGGCGGCGGCCTCGGGCCACCGTGAGGTGACGACCTTCGGGCGGGTGTAGAAGCGGACTCCCTCGGGGCCGTAGATCGGCGCGTCGCCGAAGATGGAGGCCTTCCAGCCGCCGAAGGAATGCCAGGCCACCGGGACGGGGATCGGCACGTTGATGCCGATCATCCCGACGTCGACCTGCCGGGTGAACCGGCGGGCGGCGCCGCCGTCGCGGGTGAACAGCGCGACGCCGTTGCCGTACTGGTTGTCATTGATCAGGGCGATGGCGTCGTCGTAGGTGTCCACCCGCACGACGCTGAGAACGGGGCCGAAGATCTCGTCGTCGTAGACCCGCATTCCCGGCTTCACCCCGTCGACCAGCGAGCATCCGACGAAATATCCGTCCGGGCGGCCGGCGGTCTCGCCGTCGACGACGACACGGGCACCCTCGTCGGTCGCCCGCTGCACGTACGAGCGGACCCGGTCACGGTGCTCCGCACTGATCAGCGGGCCCATCTGCGAGGACTCGTCCGTAGCCGGACCGACGACGACGTCCGGAATGCGGGCCGCGATCGCCTCGACGAGCCTGTCACCGATGTCGCCGACGGCGACGACGACCGAGATCGCCATGCAACGCTCACCCGCCGACCCGTAGCCGGCCGAGATGGCGGCGTTGGCGGCCGCGTCGAGGTCGGCGTCGGGCAGCACGACCATGTGGTTCTTCGCCCCGCCCAGAGCCTGCACCCGCTTGCCCGCCGCGGTGCCGGTCTCGTAGATGCTGCGGGCGACCGGTGTGCTGCCGACGAAGGAGATCGCGTCGACGTCCGGGTGGGCCAGCAGGCCGCGGACCGCCTCCGCGTCACCCTGGAGCACGTTGAAGACGCCGGGGGGGAAGCCGGCCCGGGTGACGAGATCGGCCAGCAGCAGCGACGCCGACGGGTCCTTCTCCGACGGCTTGAGAACAAAGGTGTTGCCGCAGGCGATCGCGTTCGAGAGCATCCACAGCGGCACCATGACCGGGAAGTTGAACGGGGTGATCCCCGCGACCACCCCGACCGGGTGCAGCTCGGTGTGGACGTCCACCCCGCGGGAGACCTCCGAGCTGTGCGCGCCCTTGAGAAGGTGCGGGATGCCGCAGGCGAACTCGACGCATTCGATGCCTCGGGCGACCTCGCCGAGCGCGTCGGAGTGGACCTTGCCGTGCTCGGCCGCGATGGCCGCGGCGAGCTCGTCCCGGCTGCCGTCGAGCAGCTCACGCAGCCGGAACAGCAGCGTCGCCCGCTGGGAGAGCGAGGAGGCGCCCCAGGTGCGCGCCGCCTCCACCGCCGCACGGACCGCGGTGTCGACATCCGCCGGTGACGCGAGAGTGACCTCGGCGGTCTGCACCCCGCGGGCCGGGTCGAACACCGGGCCGAGGCGGCTCGGGTCCGAGGGGGCTGCGGCGGTGCCGTTGATCCAGTGGCCGATCGTCTTCACGCGGGCGTACTCCTGACTCGCAGCCAGGCGCCGGGCCTGCTGCGGTGGCGGACAGGGGATGCCGCGGTGGCCGGGAACGGGAGGAGCGGGCCACCGCGGCGGCGAAACGTCAGGGCTGGTGCAAGGTCAGGGCTGGTGCAAGGTCAGGGCTGGTGCAAGGTCAGAGCCGGTACAGCTTGCGTGCATTCTCCCCGAGGATCTTCGCCCGGGTCTCGGGAGCGAGCGTCGCCAGCTTGGGCCCGACGGTCTCCAGCGGGTTCGGGTAGAGGCAGGTCGGATGCGGGAAGTCGGTCTCGAAAAGAATGTTGTCCTCGCCGACGGCCTCGATGAGGGCCGGTAGCTTGTTCCGGTTCTTCTCGAACCAGAAGGTGGCGTAGATGTTGCTGCGGAAGTACTCGGAGGGTGCCTTGCCCATCGCGGCGAGCTCTTCCGGCGCGTTCTCGGCCATCTCGTAGTCAAGGGCCTCGAGAATGAAGGGGATCCAGCCGACGCCGCTTTCCACCGACACCGTCTTCAGTCCCGGATGCCGGTCGAAGATACCGGAGAGAATGAGATTGGTGACCACCCTGGCGTTCCCGATGAACAGCAGTGTGCCGCCGATGGCGAGCTTGGTGTTGCTGCCATGGGACTCCCACGGGTACTTGCCGTAGAACGTCATCGTCGTGACGCTGGCCCCGATGTGGAAGTGGACCGGCAGCCGCAGCTCGGTGCAGACCTCCCAGAAGGGGTCCCAGGCCCGGTTGGCCAGGTCCGGGGCGCCCAGGTCCTGCGGGTCGGAGGTCATGTTGACCCCGCGGGCGCCGAGCGCGTGCACGCGCCTGGCCTCCCGCACGCACAGGTCGACGTCCCAGGCGGGCATCAGCGGCAGCGGGAGCAGCCGGTTGTTCGAGTCGCTCTGGATCTCGGCCATCGCGTCGTTGTAGATCTCGACGGAGAGCCTGGTCAGCGCGGGGTCGCTGGCGGCGCCGAGGTCCTGGCCGCCCAGGCCGATGGTGCTCGGGAAGATGATCTGGGCGTCGATGCCGCACTCGTCGAGCACCCCGAGGCGGACCTGGGGGTCGTAGGCCCCGACGTGCACCTGGTCGACCGTCCAGTGGTGCAGGGCGATGTCGGCGGCCTCCTTGCGGCCGTCGCGCCCGATGACACCGGCGGCGCTGAATCGCCCCACCGGCTTGCCGTCGAAGATCCACATAGGAGTGCCGTCGACATCGGCCACCCGCGGAACCCGGTCGCGGTACGCCTCCGGCGCGCGCTTGGTGAACAGATCCGGCGGCTCGGACCAGTGGGAGTCCGCGTCGACGATGAACAGGCCACTCTCTTTTAAGGAACTTGACATAGACATCAATGTTAATATGTGAGCCATGGCACTAGCAACGGTTGACGGGTTATCGATCTCCTACGACCTGATCGGCACCGCCGGGCAGCCCTGGGTGATTACTCCGGGTGGTCGGTACAGCAAGGACGATCCGGGAATCCGTGAGCTCGCGGCGGAGATCGCCGCCACCGGTCGGCGGGTACTGGTCTGGGATCGTCCCAACACCGGCGAGTCGGACGTCTGCTTCGACGGCGAGTCCGAGTCGCAGATGCAGGCCGATGCCCTCGCCGGGCTGATCCGTCACCTCGGCCTCGGCCCGACCGTCATCGCGGGTGGCTCGGGTGGCTCCCGGGTCTCCCTGCTCACCGCCGCGCGCCACCGTGACATCGCCGCCGGGCTCGCGATCTGGTGGCTCAGTGGCGGCGTGTACGGCCTGATGAGCATCGGCGTGCACTACGCGGCGGGCTCCTTCACCGCGGCCTGGCACCACGGGATGGAGGCCGTGGCCGACCTGCCGGAATGGGAGGAGCCCATCACCCGCAACCCGGCCAACCGCCAGCGCATCCTCGACCAGGACCGCCGGGAGTTCCTGGCGACGATGGAGCGGTGGATGGCGGTCTACAGCCCGCGCGACGGTGAGCTGGTCCCGGGCCTGCCCGACGACGACGCGCGCGGCCTGGACATCCCGGCCCTGGTGTTCCGCAGCGGCGAGAGCGACCTGCACCACCGGCGCGAGACCTCCGAGCACATCGCGCAACTGCTCCCGCGGGCCGTGCTCGCCGAGCCGCCGTGGGGTGACACCGAGTGGAACGACCGGCACACCCCCGAGGCGCGCAAGGAGGGCCTGTTCGCCCGCTGGCCCCTGCTCGCCCCGCCCCTGCTCGCCTGGGCGGACGAGGCCCTGGCCTGACCGGCACAGCCCCGCTGTCGTTGCGCCACGTCGTCACCGCTGTCGTTTCCCTCATGCCGCGTCGTGTCCGTCCAGGGGCGCGGTGCCGAAGGAGTAAAGCCGAATGAGTGATTCCGAACCCGGGACCGCGCCCACCATCGACCTGCGCGAGGCCATGCGCACCGCGCGCTCGCTGCGCCGGTTCCGCCCCGACCCGGTGCCGGACGAGGTGCTCGCCCGCTGCCTGGAGGCGGCGACCTGGGCTCCGTCCGGTTCGAACGCGCAGGCCTGGCGGTTCGTGGTCCTGCGGTCGCCCGAGGCGCGGGCCGTGCTGGGCCCGGCGTTCCGCGAGGGCTGGGACTGGGTCCGCACCATCTACGGCCAGTCGGCCGAGCCGCCGGCCCCCGACGACATGTCACGCCAGGCCCGGCTCACCCGCACCATGCTGCACCTGGTCGACAACTTCGAGCAGGTGCCGGTCTACGTGCTGTTCTGCTACCGCCTGTCCGGGTTCGTCTCCGAGTTCATCGAGGCCGGCTCCATCTTCCCCGCCATGCAGAACTTCCTGCTCGCAGCCCGGGCCGAGGGGCTCGGCACAGTGCCGAGCACCTGGTTCACCTTCGGGGAGGACAAGCTTCGGTCGGTCATCGGGATGCCGGACGACTGGCGGATCGCGTCGCTGGTCGCGGCCGGCTGGCCGGAGGGCAAGCACGGTCCGGTGCGGCGCCGCCCGGTGGGCACCGTGACGGCTCTCGACACCTGGGACAACCCGTTCCTGCCGAGCTGACACCCGGCCCGACGCCTCGCCCGCTGCCCGGCCCGGCCGGTGACCGAAATGTGTCTTTGCTGACACGCAGGCATCCCCGGCTTGTCCGGGCGGCCGAGCGGACCGCAGGATGCGAAGGCTGATCCTGCTGCCGCGGCACGAACCATGCGTCCGGACCTCGTGGCGGAGACGCCGCAGTGGACGAGCATGGAGGGCATCCGTTCGTGAGCAGTGGTTTCGGCCTGGCGACAGGCCCGTCCGTTCCGTCTGTCCCGACGCCGACGCCGACGCCGACCCCGACCCCGACCCCGAACCCGGCCGCGGTGAGCGCGGCGGCAACGGACGCCGCGGCGGATGAGGAGATCGGCGGGCCACAGGCGATCTTCCGGGTCGGCGGCTACCGGCAGGGGCCCGACGGCGCCGAGCTGACCATGGGGGTCGGCCCCTGGCTGACCGGCGTCGGCGCCACCACGGCGGTCGGTTCCCTCGGCGTGCTGGTCGACGATGTTCTCGGCCGGCCCGTCTTCATGGCGCGCCCCACCGGGAGTCACCTCGTGACGTTCGAGCTCTCGGTCGAGATCGTCACGCCGCCGCCCTGGTCCGGGCCGCTGCTGCGGGCATACGGCACGGTCATCGACGTCGACGCGGCGCGTGGGCTGTCGCACTGCGAGATCGTCGACGGCGCGGGTCGGCTGGTCGCCACCGGGCGTGCGCAGCTGCGTTTCGTCGCCGCCGGCTGGGCGCAGCCCGAGCGGACCGGCGCGACGACCGTGGCCGGGGCGAGCGATCTGTCGGCTCTCGACGTCCTCGGGCCCGCCGCGTCGAACGGTTCCCTCGCCTCCTCCGCAGCTGCCCGGACGTCCGCGGCTGCCGTCGCCGCCGTGGCCGGGCCGGGTGACACCACGGGCGGCACGCGGATCGTGGTGCCGGCCCGCCCGGAGTTCGGCAACGGCAGCGGTGCCGTGCACGGCGGCATCCTGTTCTGCGGCGTGGAGCAGGCCGCGGTGGCGGCCGACGACCCCGAAGGCCTCCTGCGGACGACCTCGGTCACCGTGCACTACCTGCGCCGGGCCGAGGTGGACGCCCCGGTCAGCTACGACGTCGTGCCGGAGCACCGCGGGCGCACGGTCGCCGTGTACAAGGTGACCGCCCGCGGGCCGGCCGGCAAGCCCTACTGCGTCGCCACCGTCGCCCGCACCGCCCGCTGAGGCCGCGCTGCCGCCGGTTCAGCCGGTACCGCGGGTTCCGGCGGAACCGGTCGAGGCGGTTACCGGTGGCTCACCCGGTGGCTCACCCGGCTGCGTCCGGGCCGCCGAGCGCCTTGGTCGTCTTCTGCCCGGTGGCCGGCTCGGCTTCGTTCGTGGACGTGGGTTGGGCCGTGAGCGTGGCATCGGGCGTGGGCGTGGGCGTGGCATCGGCGGTCGGGGTGGGCTCCGGCTCGACGGCGGTGTCCGCCGGTGCGGCCGACACGGCCACCGTCACCGGCGTCAGCGGGAAGTGGCAGGCGGCGAACTGTCCGGGACGGATCTCGAGGACCGGTGGCTCCTCGGCCTCGCAGCGGTCCTCGGCCCACGGGCAGCGGGTCCGGAAGCGGCAGCCGGACGGCGGCGCCAGCGGTGAGGGCAGGTCCCCCTCGAGCGCGGGGCCGGTGAAGCCGCGACCGGCGTCGGTCAGCGGCACCGAGTCGAGCAGCGCCCGGGTGTAGGGGTGCGCGGGCTGGTCGTAGACCAGGTCGGCGTCGCCGAACTCGCACACCTTGCCGAGATACATGACCAGGACGTCGTCGCTGACCGCCCGCACCACCCCGAGGTCGTGGGCGATGAACACGACGGTCAGGTCGAACTCGGCCCTGAGCTCCTCGATCAGGTTGAGGATCTGCGCCTGCACGGAGACGTCCAGCGCGGAGACGGGCTCGTCGCAGATCAGCAGGCGGGGCCGCAGCGCGAGCGCGCGCCCGATCGCGACCCGCTGGGCCTGCCCGCCGGAGAGCTGGCGCGGCAGCATGTCGGCGAACCGCTCGCCGCCGAGCCCCACCTGCGACAGAACTTCCGCCGAGGCGGTCGCGCGCTCGGACTTCGATGCCCCGGCAACGGTGAGGCCCTCGACGACGATGTCTCTGACGGAGCGCCGGGGGTTCAGCGACCCCACCGGGTCCTGGAAGATCATCTGGATGGAGCGGCGGAGCTCGCGCATCCGGTTCTCGCTCACACCGTCGATGCGCTCGCCGGCGAAGGTGATCTCGCCGGCGGTGAGGCGGTCCAGGCGCAGCACGGCCCGACCGGTGGTGGACTTGCCGCAGCCGGACTCGCCGACGATGCCGAGCGTCCTGCCGGGCAGGACGTCGAAGCTCACCTTCGAGACGGCCTGCACGACCCCGCCGCCCGTCGGGTACTCGACGACCAGCTCCCGCACGCTGAGCAGGGCTTCCTCGCCACGCAGATGCGCGGTCCCGCTACCGGCCAACGAGCTCACCTCCGGTGAGGTTCTCGGTGCCGGTCTGCGCGGGGCGCAGACAGGCGACCTGGTGGTCAGCGCCGACGGAGGTCATCGTCGGCCCCGGCTCGGAACACGCGGCGTCGGCGTGCGCGCATCTCGGCGCGAACCGGCAGCCCGCCGGCGGATCGGTGGGGTCGGGCAGGGAACCGGTGATGAGGCGCATCGGCGCGTGGCGTTCGTGGGTGAGGGTGGGTGTCGCCTCGAGCAGCGCGTGGGTGTAGCGGTGCCGCGGCGCGCCGAAGACCTCACCGGTGGAGCCGGCCTCGGCGAGCCGGCCGGCGTACATCACCGCGGTCCGGTCGGTGCGTCCGGCGACGATGGCCAGGTCGTGGCTGATGAGGATCATGGACATGCCGTGGCTGCGCTGCACCCGCCGCAGCAGGTCGAGGATCTGGCGCTGGACGGTGACGTCCAGCGCCGTGGTCGGCTCGTCGGCGATCAGCAGCGTCGGCTCGCACGCCAGCGCGGTCGCGATCATGACGCGTTGGCGCATCCCACCGGAGAGCTCGTGCGGGTAGTTGCGCAGCCGCCGTTCGGGGTCGGGCACCCCGACCTCCCGCAGGAGGTCGAGGGCCCGGGTGTGCGCCTCGGTACGGCTTACGCCGAGATGGCGTCGCATTCCCTCGGTGAGCTGGCGCTCCACCCGGACGACCGGGTTGAGCGAGCGACCGGGGTCCTGGAACACCATCGCGATCTGCTTGCCCCAGATCTCGGCGCGCTGCCGGCGGGGGAGGGAGAGCAGGTCCCGGCCCTGGAACAGCACCTCGCCCGAACAGGCGGACCGCCCGGGCATCAGCCCCATGATCGCCCGGGCCATCACCGACTTGCCGGACCCGGACTCGCCGACCACACCGAGCGCCTGGCCGTGGTCGAGGTCGAGGGAGACGTCGTCGACGGCCCGGACGACACCGCGTGGGGTGCCGATGTACGCGCGCAGGTTGCGCACCTGCAGAACAGGCCCAGCGCTGCCGGTGGGCTCAGTGCTGTTGGTGGGCTCGGCGCTGCCGGTGGGCTCGGCGCTCGTTGCCTGCGGAGCGCTCTTGACGGGCTCGATGCTCATGGGATGCGGGACCTCTCCTCCGCCCTGCGGACGACCGGCTACTTCTTGATCCAGACTTCCTCGGGCAGGAGCGAACCGCTGCCGTACTGGTGCAGACCGCCGACGTCGGTACCGGCGATCGCGGCGAAGTTCGGCCGGGTGTAGAACACCAGCGGCGAGAGCTCGGCCAGCCGCTTCTGCACCGTGGTGTACGCGGTTTTGCGTTCCGCGTCCGTCGTGGCGACCCGCCCGGCGGCGAGGGCGTCGGTCAGCGCCTTGTCCTCGATGCCGGAGAGGTTGGCGGCCGAGCCGCTGGCGAAGGCCGTGGTCAGCCGGGGGTCGGGGTTGGTGAAGAAGGCGGAGCTGACCAGGATGTCGAAGTCATAGGTGCTGCGTAGCTTGGGCACCTCCGCGTAGTCGACGACCTTGACCTCGACCTTGACGTTCTTGTAGACGCTGAGCTGCGCCTGGATGTTCTCCGCCAGCGTGCGGTTCTCCGTGCTCGCGAACGAGGTGAAGGTGAAGGTGACCGGCTTGCCCTCGGCTGCCAGCTCGTCGAACAGCTTCTGGGCCTTGGCCTTGTCGGTCTTGTGCAGCGGGACGTCCGTGTAGAGCGGTGAGTCCTTGGTGAACAGCGTCTCGGGGACCTCACCGGTGCCGTTGTAGACGGCAAGGTTGGCCGCGTCCAGATCGATCGCGGCGTTGAACGCCTGGCGGGCCCGGATGTCGTTGAACGGCGCCCGGCGGGTGTTCAACGCCATGAAGAAGCCGCCGTTGAGCGCGGCCACGTTGACGTTGAGGTCCGCGGAGTTGCCCTTGTCGATGTTGACCGGGTTCGAGTCGATCGCGATGTCGGCGCCGCCGCTGGTCACCGTGTTGATGCGCTGGCCGGCGTCGGTCACCGCCCGCACGACGAGGCTGTCGAGGTAGGGCTTGGGCGCGTCGTAGTACTTCGGGTTCTTCACCAGGCGGAGCTCGGCCTGGCGGGTCCAGCTCTGCAGCTTGAAGGGGCCGGCGCCGACCGGGTTCTTGTCGAACTCGGCCTGGCCCTTCTTCAGTGCGTCGGGCGAGGCGATCCAGTTCAGCGAGCTGTTGATGATCGCCCCGGCGAAGGACGGTACCGGGCTCACCATCGTGGCCTTGAGCGTGACGTCGTCAACCACTTCGGTGGAGGCGATCAGTGATCMGTCCGCGAGGTACGTCGAGCGGTTGGCCGGGTCCCGGAACCGGTCCCAGTTGAACTTCACGGCCGCGGCGTCGAGCGGGGTACCGTCGGAGAAGAGCAGGCCCGGGCGCAGTTTGAGGGTGAAGCTCGCGCCCTTGTCGGTCGTCTCGAACGACTCCGCCATCCGGTAGACGACCTTGCCGGCGGCGTCGTCGATCATCAGCGAGCCGTAGAGCGCGTTGCCGATGACGCCGGCGATGACCGCGTTGTTCCCGCTGACCACCGGATCGAGGCTGCTCGGTTCGCTGAGCGCGAGGATCCGTGCCTCGCCGCCGGCCACCGGTTGGCCGGTGACGCCGGATGTCGACGTGGTGTCAGCGGTGTCGCTGCTCCCGCCGCATGCCCCCAGGGCGAGGACCGTGCCGCACACGACGGCGGCCACGACAGTTCGGGTCCTATGTAACATCTGCTGCCTTTCGCTGTGGTGGATCGGGTCGATGTCCGGGTGGGCCACGGCGTCCCGACCGTCGCCCGGGGTGGCGGACATCCCGGTGAACCGCAGGCGTGGACTGCACCGGGGCCGACACCGCGCCCACGGGCCGGGTCCGGCCGCAGCGGCTGGCCGCGCATCCTGCGGTCGAAGAGGTGGCTGGTCGCGCCCGGCGCTGGTCGCGCCCGGCGCTGGTCGCGCCCGGCGTTAGTCGCGCATGGTGCGGTCGAAACGGTGGCGGAGGTGGTCGCCTGCCTGGTTGAGGGCGAACACGGTGAGGAAGATGGCGGCGGCCGGCACGAAGACCATGTGGGGGGCGTTCTCGATCGCGTCCTTGCCGTCGGCGATCATGCCGCCCCAGCTCGGCTGCGGCGGTGGGATGCCCACGCCCAGGAAGCTGAGCGAGCMTTCCGCGACGATCAGGGCCGCCATCACGACGGGCAGGAACGCCCCCAGCGGGGGGAGCAGGTTGGGCAGGATCTCCTTGACCAGGATCCGGCCGTGGCCGGCGCCCATGTTCCGGGCGGCCGTGACGAACTCGCGTGACGACCAGGCGATGGTGTTGGCCAGCGCGAGGCGCACGAAGGTCGGAATGATCAGCAGTGTCAGGCCGACCAGCAGCGTCCGCACGCTGGGGGTGAGGATCGAGGACAGGGCCAGCAGCAGGATCAGCGGCGGGAAGGCCAGCATGGCGTCGGTGATCAGGCCGATGACGGCCTTGGTACGCCCGCCGAGGTAGCCGGCGAGCATCCCGAAGAAGGTGCCGATGGCCGCGCCGATGAGGCCGGCGGCGGTGCCGACGAGCAGGGACACCCGGGCGCCGTGGATGCAGCGGGAGAGGATGGAGCGGCCCTGCTGGTCGGTGCCCAGCARCATGTCGAACGACTCGAGGCTCGGTGGCTGGCGCGGCCGGCCGATCGGCACCGAGTAGGACGCCAGCGGCAGCAGGTCCGCGATGGCGGCCAGCAGGATCATCGCGATCAGCCAGCCGAAGGACAGCGCGACCAGGATCGAGCGTCGCTCGCGCACCGCGGGCACGTCGGGAAGCGTGCCGGGCACCGCCGTGGCCGGCGGCGGGGTGTTGTTGGGCGCGGTGCCGTCAGGTGTGGTGCCGTCAGGTGTGGTGCCGTCGGCTGTGGTGCCGTCGGCTGTGGTGTCGGCCGGGGCGGTCCTGGATCCGGCGGTGGTGTTCGCCACGACATCGGGGCTGGTCATGCGGTCGCCGCCTTCCTGACGCGCGGGTCCAGCCAGCCGTAGCTGAGATCCACGAGCATGTTGATGGCCACGTAGACCACGGCGATGAACACGACGACGCCCTGGACGGTGATGATGTCGCGGGCGGTGATCGAGTAGATGACGAGCTGCCCGAGCCCGGGCAGGGAGAAGAAGGACTCGACGATCACCGTGCCGCCGATGAGGCGCCCGAGGTTGATGCCGACCAGCGTCACCAGGGAGAACGACGAGGGGCGCAGGGCGTGGCGGGCCATCACGTAGCCGGGGCTCATGCCCTTGGCCCGGGCCGCGCCGATGAAGTCCTCGCGCAGCGTTCCGACCAGGTCGGTGCGCAGCAGCCGGTGGAACGAGGCGATCTCGGTGAGCGCGATGGCGATGACGGGCAGGATGACGCCGCGCAGGTTCTCGCCGGGGTCCTCGCTGATGCGGGTCCAGCCCGTCACGGGGAACCAGCCGGCCTGCAGGGCGAACACGTAGACCAGCACCGGACCGGCGATGAACGCGGGGACGGAGAGGAAGACCGAGGACAGGGCGGTGATCGCCCGGTCGAGCAGGGAGCCGGGCCAGGCCGCGGAGGCCACCGCCAGGGGCACGGCGACCAGCAGCGCGACGAGCAGGCCCAGCGCGGCGAGCTCCAGCGTCACCGGAAGACGTTCGGTGATCGCGTCCAGCACCGGCTGGTGTGTGATCGGCGAGGTGCCGAGATCACCGGTGACGGCGTCGCCGATCCAGTGCACGTACTGTGACCACAGGGGCCGATCGAGCCCGAGCTCGGCGTTCAGGGCGTCGATCGCTTCGGGTGTCGCGTTCTCGCCGAGGATGACTGAGGCCGCCGACCCCGGAGCCAGGCTGAGAAGTGCCACGGCCCCCATGGTCACGAGTAAGACCACGAGCAGGGCGCGGCCAATACGGCGCGCAGCGGTGAGCAGCATACAGCTCGCTTCCTTGATCGTCTGAAGGTCGCACGGACAACGACCGAACTGACCCGAGTTCCTCACTGAGGGCGAATACGGCGATATGGCGTGGGCACCGTTATAGCCGTAGACGGCGCCGTTGCCAACATTCCTCGGGGAGGTCGACGTTCGCAGGCAGAGCTGTCTGTCGGCCCTTGGATCGGGCGCTCGCCCAAAGTTTCGGAGTCGCCGCGCGATGGATGATCATGGAAGTCAAGGTCCCGTTTGGCGACATTTCGGACATCGCATTTCCGCCTGGAGAAGTGCGATATCGAAACTTCGGAAATGGCGTTCCCGAGTTTTTGAAAGCCGTGCGAATGGCGCTGGGATGGATTCTGGAGGCGGGTTCGACCATCGGGTCGGGCCCGGCCTCGGAGCGGGCCGCGGTGGACTCGCGGCGGCACCCGGAATGCGGGCGGATGTGGTCGAGGCCACTGTTTTGTCGGTGGGTGGCCGACTCCGACGTCCCGGGTGAGCGCAGGTCCGGCCTTCCCGGCAGTGACGGCGGTCACCAAATAGTGGACGGATCCACGTGCGTCGGACCGGAAAAACGGTGACGGATCATCCGGATGGCTGTCGATGTCGAGCCTGGCGGCGTCGACAGGCAGGTGATGTCACGGCACCGGCGTCGGTGTCCGCCGAAGCCCGCATCTGCCGGTTGGTGCTGGAGCGGCGGCCGGGTGCGGAGGTCGGCTGGGGGTTCGCCGCCGGGGTCGGTCGCAGGGATCCGGGCTGGGCGCCGGACCGGGGCCCGAGGCGGCTGCGGCCGGTGGTGCGGACCGGTGCGGACCGGCCGGGAAGCCCGAGAAGTCATTGAGTTGACGGGGTGCCGGCATTCGGCGCGCGGCCGTGTGGTCGCCCGTGTGGTCGCTGTCGCGGGTGGCTGGCCGCGGGGGCGTCCCCGGCCTCCCCGGGCCGCGTGCGCCGCGCCGGGCCGTGCGCGTTGCGACGCGGACGGGGGAGGGCGCGGTGGCGGGCGGCGTCGACGTGGCGTTCGGCGTCGACCGGGGCGCAGTCGCCGGCCGGCGACCAGGCCGTGGATTCTCTCCCCGTCGCGGCCCTGACCGAACGGTTTCCGCTGGCTGCGGATAATGCGGTTGAGAACGTGATTGGTGACTTCGGGTTATCCTCGATCAGGAGGGGATCATGGTCGTGTCGGCGGCTTTGCGCAGTGATTCGAGATCTGCGGTCAGTATGAATCCGGAGTTGACCGCGGATTTGGCCGACTCGTCGTAGCGGTGACGGTAGTCGGCTGCCGACGAATAAAGTTCACCCAGCCGGGAGGAAGTGAAAGGACGGGATGAACCGGCCAGCGCGCAGATCGTCGACGTGTTCGGGCCGCCGGCACCGGAGAGGGTCGAGACGGGCACGTCGACCGGTGGTGTGCGAATTCCGCCGACGGCGATGCCGTCGGCGTCCCGGGTGATGTGCGGCTCGCCGCCGGCGGCGACCTCGATGCGGGGCGCCACCGGTGGCTGCGCGCCGGTCGTGAGCCAGACCGTCAGCGCCCGCAGTGCCGCCTTGGCCACGAAGTGCAACGGACCGTTGTTGATCGACACGCCGCAGTCGACGACGGCCGCCGCGGGGCCGAGCAGACGCGCGTCGGCGTGAGCGGTGCCCGCCACCTCCCACAGCCGCAGGTGTGGGTTGTCCGGCTGCCGGGCGCGAGCGGAGTTCAGCACCCCGGTGAGGTCGCTTTCGGTCTGGACGTCCAGCACCGGCGCGTCCAGATCGGTCCGGAAGATCGTCGGCGTGTCGTTGAGCACGCTGACCAGGTCGGCGTTCTCGCCGGGCCCGACCAGCCCGAGCCCGGTCGCGCCCCGGCTGTGGACGAGGAAGCCGTCGAACGCACGAGTCAGGGGCTGCACACCGTTGTGATAGGTCACCAGGGCGTACGCGGACTGCGACTCGCCGGCCGCGATGAGGCGCTGCGGCCGCAGCCCGTCCAGGCCCGCGCCGCTGCGCACCGCGCGGGCGACCTGGGTCAGGATGTCGTAGGAGAAGCCGTCACCAGGATGGTTGAGCGTGCCGTAGCGGGCCGGGTCGATCGCGGTGAGGCCCTTCCCGGCGAGCCCGGCCGCCCCGGTGACCGGAACGAGCACCGGCCCGCCCTGGACCCCGATCCGCTGGGCGGACACCCCGACCCAGACATCGCCGCGCCGGGTGATCTCCTCGTGCAGCGTGGTCCACTCCGCGTCGCTGTCGAGACCGACGCTCACGTTCAGCCATTCGACGATGACCGTGCCGCTGAACCGCTCGGCCGCCGTGGGACGGCGGACCAGGACCCTGGTCCGGAAGGGCGCGCTGGTGTCGGGGGCGAACATCCAGCGGCCGTCGGCCCCCAGCGCGCCCACCGCCCGGTAGGACGACGCGGTGCCGGCGGCGGCCAGCTCCCGCTGCGTGTACCCGGCGCTGCCCAGGTCCGCCGGCGTGCCCGCGGCGGTGAACGGTCCGTTGCCACCGGACAGCTCCGTGGCGAGGTCGGCCGCGGGGCCGGCCGGGCGTGCCGACCTGCCGGACGGGCCGGTGCCGGCTGTGCCCGTGCCGGCCGGGGCGGCGCTTCCCGAGGCGCCCTCGCCGTCACCTGAGCAGGCGGAGAGCAACGCCAGGATGAGTGCCAGCACCAGACCGAGGGCGGGCGTGGCCGTCAGCCCCCGGTTTCCACCACGATGTCCAGATCTCCTCCGATGCGGCACTGGGCACGGCCTCCTCCGGTCGGCGCCCGTTCGTGGCGCAGACGCGGAGACTATGAGCCGGTGCCGCGACGGACATCATGAGGAGCCTGGTTCGCGGGGATCATCCCGCCGTCGGGTTCGGGCACCCCGCCGCCGTGCCGCTAACCCTTCACGCACATCACGGCGTGCAGCTCCGCGGCGACATCGACGAGATCACGCTGGTAGGCGATGACGGCGTCGATGTCCTTGTACGCGGCGGGTATCTCGTCGAGCACGCCGGGGTCCTTGCGGCATTCGACGCCGGCGGTCTGGGTGACGAGGTCCTCGGTGGTGAACTCCCTGCGGGCGCGGGTACGGCTCATCCGCCGGCCCGCGCCGTGCGAGGCGGAGTGGAAGGACTCGGGATTGCCCAGGCCGCGCACGATGTAGGAGCGGGTACCCATGGAGCCCGGCACGATGCCGTACTCACCGGCCCGCGCCGAGATGGCCCCCTTGCGGGTGACCAGGACGTCGGCGCCGTAGTGGTGCTCCTCGGAGACGTAGTTGTGATGGCAGTTGACGGCGGCGAAGGCGGCGTCGCCCGCGTGCGGGCCGTCGGTCGGCGGTGTCGGCACCCGCAGCTGCGGGAGGTGGGTGCGCAGCGCGTCGACGTAGAGCGCCAGCATGGTCTCCCGGTTGTGGCGGGCGTAGGTCTGGGCCCAGGTGAGATCGTTCCGGTAGGCGGCCATCTCGGGGGTGCCGGCGAGGAAGACCGCCAGGTCCCGGTCCGGCAGCCCGGTGTTGTGCGGCAGCTTCTTGGCCGCCGCGATGTGCAGCTCCGCCAGCGTCTTGCCCACGTTGCGCGACCCCGAGTGCAGCATCAGCCACACCGCGTCCGTCGAGTCCAGGCACAGCTCGACGAAGTGGTTGCCCGAGCCGAGGCTCCCCAGCTGTGACATCACCCGGTCGATGGCCCCGCTGCGCCCGGACACCTTCGGGTGCAGATCACCGAACGCCGCCCACAGCTCGCCGTAACCGCGGACCCGCCGGGAGATCTCGGTGTGCCCGCGGTGCCCGACGGGAATGGCCCGCTCGACCGCGGCCCGCACCGGGCCGAGGTCGTCCGGCAGGTCGGCCGCGGTCAGGTTGGTCCGCAGCGCGGCCATCCCGCAGCCGATGTCGACGCCGACGGCGGCGGGGGAGACGGCGTCGCGCAGCGCGATGACCGAACCCACCGTGGCGCCCTTGCCCAGGTGGACGTCCGGCATGACGGCGACGTGGTGGTGGACGTAGGGCAGGTCGGCGATCGTGCGGAGCTGGTCGAGGGCGGCGCTCTCCACCTCGTGCGGATGGGTCCACATCCAGATCGGGGCCGCTGCTCCCGCCAGCTCGTCAACCGGGGGCACGGGGATCACTCCTTTGTCTTCTCGTGTGGGTCTCTCTCGCGCGTCTCTCGCGTGTCTCTCGCGGGCCGATGGTCTCTCGACGGGACCGCCTCGCGTCGCGTTCCACGATCGCTGGTGCCGTGGCTGTTGGCGAATGATTTTGCGTGCGCTCCTGGTGCTTCTGCGTCCCGGCCGGCCAGCCGGTCAGTCAGCTGGCCGGCCGGCCGGCTAGCCAGTGTCCGACCACCGGGCAGCCGGCGCGAACCGGGCCGGCCATGCCGTGCCGCCCGCCGCGGCACCCACCCGCGCTGGCCGGTGGGCTCGGGACGCGATGCGTCTGCCGGTGCTGCCTGACAGACTTCGGTACCAACGACCTGATCTGCCCCCGAGGGCCGCCTGCGGGCACTCGGGCCATCACCCGCATAGTGGGAGGACTTCAGTATGTCCGCTGTCAAGGAACGCGTCGCGATCGTCACGGGTGCCGCGCGGGGGCTCGGTGCCGCGACGGCACTGCGGCTCGCGGCCGATGGCCTGGCCGTCGCGGTGCTCGACCTGGAGGAGTCCGCCGCCAAGGAGACCGCGGACGCGATCGTCGCGGCCGGCGGGAAGGCCATCGCCGTCGGGGCGAACGTGAGCGACGCCGAGCAGGTCGCCGCCGCGGTGGAGCGGGTCGCGGCCGAGCTGGGCGCCCCCACCGTCCTGGTGAACAACGCCGGCATCACTCGCGACAACCTGCTGTTCAAGATGACGGAGAGCGACTGGGACGCCGTCATGGGCGTGCACCTGCGCGGCACGTTCCTGATGACCCGGGCGGTCCAGAAGTACATGGTCGAGGCCGGCTGGGGGCGGGTCGTCAACCTGTCGAGCACGTCCGCGGTCGGTAACCGCGGGCAGGCCAACTACTCGACGGCGAAGGCCGGTCTGCAGGGCTTCACCAAGACCGTGGCGATCGAGCTCGGCAAGTTCGGCATCACCGTCAACGCGGTGGCGCCGGGCCTGATCGCGACGGAGATGACCCGGGCGACCGCGGAGCGGCTCGGGCGCACCTGGGACGAGTACGCGGCCGCGCGGGCCAAGGACATCCCGGTGGGCCGGGTCGGCGAGCCCGACGACATCGCCAACACCGTGTCGTTCTTCGTCGGTGAGGGTGCCGGGTTCGTCACCGGCCAGGTGATCTACGTCGCAGGTGGGCCGAAGACCTGAGCGGCGATCCAGGTCAGGCCGGGCCACGGGCCGGGTCGGGCCCGGGCCGGTGCCGCCTCGCCGTGGGCGACGGCGTCACCGGCCCGCCGGGTCACGGCCTGCGGGCGAGGCCGCCGGCGACCAGCCGCTCGGTGAGGGTGAGCGGGTCGGGCAGCGGCTCCTCGGGGCGCCACAGCGGCGTGTAGGTGACTCCCGGCTCCAGCAGCTCGAACCCGTCGAAGAACGCCGTGATCTCGGCGATCGTCCGGAAGCGGCCCCGCCCGAGGTCGGCGAGCATGACCTTCTCCAGCTCCGCGGTCTCCTCCCCATGGGTCACGAAATGGGTGAGGAACAGGTAGCTGCCCGGCGCCAGGTGCTCGCGGTAGGTGGCGAGGATGCCGGCGGGATCCTCGGCGTCCTCGATGTGGTGCACGACGGCGAACAGCAGCAGCGCGACGGGCTGGTCGAAGTCGATGATCCCGGTCAGCTCGGGATGGTTGAGCACCTGCTCCGGGCTACGGAAGTCCGCGGTGAGCACGGTGGTGTTCTCGTTCTCGGCGAGCAGCGCCCGGCCGTGCGAGAGCACGATCGGGTCGTTGTCGATGTAGACCACCCGGGCGTCCGGCGCCACGGCCTGCGCCGTCTCGTGGGTGTTCTGCGCCGTCGGCAGACCGGAGCCGAGGTCGACGAACTGACGGATGCCCTGGCTGGCCATGAACCGCACACCCCGCCCCAGCAGCGCCCGGTTGTACAGAGCGGACTGTCGCCCCCGCGGCGCGAGCCGCATCAGCTCGTCGGCCACCGCGCGGTCGACGGGGAAGTTGTCCTTGCCCCCGAGGATGGCGTCGTAGACCCGGGCGATGCTCGGGACGGAGGTGTCGATTCCCTCCGGGCTCCACCCGGCGGGTGGCTCGTGGATGGCACGCACCAGCGGACTCTGGGCTGGCTTGTCCTGGCTCACGGGACTCCTGTCATCGGTACGCGGCTGATACGTCGTGTCGCCGGTCGCGCCCGTGCCGCGCGCCGCGCGCCGCGGCGGTCGTTCTGCGTGACGACACCGGCTCATCGCGGCACATCATAGGACTTTCGGGTAGGTCCTCAGGCGGGTGCGTCTCCGTGCGGAGGTACCTTGGCGCGTGCTCGGCGGGCACGTGTCGATGACCGGCCGGGCCGAGCGCGCCGGCTGTCACAGGTCGCGGATCGCCCAGAGGTCGAGAGATGCGCGTGACGCGGCGCCAACCGCCGCGACCACGGCGCCGTCCGGGGAGAACGCCACCGCCCTGAACGGGCCTTCCCCGCGGATCGGCTCGCCGAGCGGGTGTGCCGCGGCCGGGTGGCTGACGTCGAAGAAGCGCACTGTGTGGTCGCTGCTGGCGCTGGCGAGGCGAAGACCGTCCCGCGTGAACGCGACCGAGGTGACGATGTCGGTGTGGCCGACGAGGGGGCTGCCCAACCGGGCCGGACCCGCGGCGCCGTCGATGCTCCAGAGCTGGATGGTGCCGTCCCCTGCCGTGGCGAGTATCCGGCTGGTCGGGGAGACGGCCGCCGCGTGCACCCCGCCCCCGCGGCCTGTGCTGGCTGTGCCGAGCCGGGACGGCTCGGTGGGCCTGGCCACGTTCCACAGCTGGAAGGCCTCGTTGCCGCAGCCACTGACGAGCACAGTCCCGTCCGGCGAGAACGCGAGGGACGTGACCGTGGCGCCGTGCCCGCCGCACGCCGCCGCGAGACGTGGCGCGCCCGGGTCCGACAGGTCCCACAGGATGACGGTCCGGTCGTCGCCCGCATACGCGAGTAACGGGCGGACCGGCGAGAAGGCGACGGCCCGGACCGCGCCGGTGTGCCCCGTCAGCCGCACGGGTGTGGCCTGCTCCGGGAACTCGTCGACCTTCCAGAGCAGCACCTGGCGGTCATCCGCGGCGGAGGCGAGCAGGCGACCGTCGGAGGAGAACGCCACGGCACGCACCGCGTCGCGGTGGCCCGCGAGTTGCGTTCTCCGTGCTGTGTTGCCGGTGGCGCCCTTCGGCGGCACCACCCACAACCCGATGGATCCGTTGTCGCGGCCGACCGCCACGGGCCAGTGAAACCCCCGGTCCATCACCGGGCAGAACGCGACGGTGTGTGCCTCGGAAGGCCAGACAGACTCGCCGGCGATGGGGGCTGACCGGTAGTGCTCCATGACATCCCATCTCCAGCGCGGCGGTTCGGTTGGCTCGGACCGGCTGGGTGCGATGGATCCTATCCGTCGGATGATATGTGGCGGTCGGATCAGCGTCCGATCGCCGACCGGGACCGATGCACTGTTACTGCGCTGCTGTTACTGCGCTGCTGTGACAGGGTTGCGGATGGTGCCGAGGGTCTCGATCGAGACCTCGACGACGTCACCCGGGAGGAGATAGCGGGGCGGGGTGCGGGTGTAGCCGACTCCGGCCGGCGTCCCGGTGATGAGGACGTCCCCGGGATCCAGCGGGATGGTGCGGCTGACGAAGGACAGGATCGCGCCGACCGTGAAGATCATGTCGTTGGTGTTCCCGTCCTGCATGACCTCGCCGTTGACCCGGGTGACCAGGCGCAGGCCGGCGGCCGGGTCGCCGGCCTCGTCGGTGGTGACCACCGGTCCCATCGGCCCGCTGCGGTCCGAGTTCTTGCCCAGGGTCCACTGCGCGGAGGCGCCCTGGGCCCGGCGGGCACTGAGATCGTTGAACACCGCGTAGCCGAGGACGCCCCGCTGGGCGGTGGCCTCGTCGACGTCGACGAGCCGGGTCCCGACGACCGCGGCGAGCTCGCCCTCCCAGTCCAGCCCGCGCTCGCCGGGCGGCACCGGCACGGGCGTGCCGTCCACGGTGAGCGACGCGGTCCAGCGCGCGAAGATCGGGGGCTTGCGGGGCAGCTCGAGGCCGGTCTCCGCGGCGTGGGCGTGGTAGTTCAGGCCCATGCCCAGCACGCGGGCCCCGGCCGGCACGGGCGGGGCCAGACCGGGGCTGGCGGCGACGTCCGCGAGATCGTCCAGGTCGGCGCGGCCGTGGTCACCCGCCGTGATCTCGCTGGCCGCCGACATCCAGCGGGGGAGATCGGCGTAGAAGTCGTCGACGTCGGCGATCCGCGCCAGCTTCGACACCCCGGCGCGTTCCAGCACCAGACCGACCACGGTCCGCCGACCGTCCCGTACGCCCACGAAACGCATCGCCCAAGCCCTCCCGCCGCGCCGGCCTTCCGGCTGCACCGCCCGACGCTATCCGCCGCGGGGCAGGTGGCTACGCGTTGCCCGGCCATGACCCGAGCCATGACGGCGGCCACGTCTGGTCCGATGGTCGGGGCGGTTCCGCGGAACCGCCCCGACCATCGGCTGCCGCTGGTGCTAGCGGACGCCGGCGTCGCGCAGCAGCTGGCGGGCGATCACGATCTGCTGGATCTGGCTGGTGCCCTCGTAGATCCGGAACAGGCGGGCGTCGCGGTAGAAACGCTCGACCGGCACGCCGCGCATGTACCCGGCCCCGCCGTGGATCTGCACGGCGCGGTCCGCGACCCGCCCGACGGCCTCGGAGGCGAAGTACTTCGCGCAGGACGGCCCGATCCGGGTGTCGCTTCCGTCGTCGAAGCCGGCCGCGACCTCCGTGACCAGCGCACGCGCCGCGTACAGGTCGGTCGCGGAGTCGGCGAGCAGGCCCTGCACGAGCTGGTGCTCACCGATCACGCTGCCGCCCTGGACCCGGCTGGCGGCGTACGCCACGGATTCGTCCAGCAGCCGCTGGGTCAGGCCCACGCACAGTGCCGCGATGTGGATGCGGCCGTGGGCGAGGCAGCGCATCGCGGTCGCGTAACCGCGCCCGACCCCGTCCTCCCCGCCGATCACTGTGCTGGCCGGCACGCGGACCTCGTCCAGCGTGACGTCGGCGGTCCAGGCGCCGGCCTGGCCCATCTTGTGGTCCTTCGGGCCGACGCTCAGGCCGGGGGTGCCCCGCTCCACCATGAAGGCGGTGATGCCGCGGCCGCCCTTCGCGTCCGGGTCGGTCCGGGCGAAGACCATGAAGACGTCGGCGACCGGTGCGTTGGTGATGAAGCGCTTGGCGCCGTTGATGACCCAGTCGTCACCCTCGCGGCGGGCGGACGTCGCCAGGCCCGCCGGGTCGGAGCCGGCGTTCTCCTCGGTCAGCGCGAACGACGCCGTCCACTCACCCGAGGCGACCAGCGGCAGATAGGCCTTCTTCTGCTCCTCGGTGGCGCCTTCGAGCAGCACATGACCGGCGATGCCGTTGTTCGTCCCGAACATCGACCGGAAGGCGGGGGTGGTGTAGCCCAGCTCGAAGACCAGCCTGGCCTCGGCGCTCATGTTCAGGCCCAGGCCGCCGTACGTCTCGGGGATGGCGAAGCCGAACAGGCCCATCTCGGCGGCCTCGCGGCGCAGGTCGGGGGGTATCGCGTCCGACTGCTCGATGTCGGCCTCGGCCGGCACGACCCGTTCGCGCACGAAGCGGCGGGTGGCGGCGATGATCTGGCGCACATCGTCGTCGAGCACGCGATCTCCCTTCAGGCACTGGTTCGCGACCGAGCCCGCGGCGGGGCCCGCGACGCGCGGCGGAAGGCGGCGGGCCTGGTACGAGGCCCGGCACCCGATTGCATACTTTATCTAAAGCATCGCCCCACTCGCCAGCCGCGCGGATCCGGCCACGGTCGCGGCACCGCCCGGCGTCTGATAGTCACACTAGCGACGGCGGCCGCCGGGCGACCGGCAAGTGGACGGGATGGCTGGGATGGACCTGTCAGGCATTGGCGTGTGGAGCCAGCAGCTGCGCTACGGCGATCCGGCGGAGGTGACGGAGGCGGCGGCGGAGCTGGAGGAGCTCGGCTACCGCGCGCTGTGGATCCCCGACGTCGGCGGCCCGGTCCTCGACGCGGTCGGCGCCCTGCTCACCGCGACCAGTCGGGTGACGATCGCCACCGGCATCCTCAATCTGTGGATGCACGACCCCGTGGACGTCGCCGCCGGCTTCGCCGCGCTGACCGCCGCGCACGGTGACCGGTTCCTGATGGGGATCGGCGTCAGCCACGCGCCCCTGATCGACGCGGCCGAGGCCGGTCGGTACCGGCGCCCGCTGGCGGCGATGAGTGCCTTCCTCGACGGCCTCGACAAGGCCGAAACCCCCGTCCCGGCGCAGGACCGCGTGCTGGCGGCGCTCGGCCCGAAGATGCTGGAGCTCGCCGGCAGCCGCGCCCGTGGAGCCCACCCCTACCTGGTCACACCCGAGCACACCCGCCAGGTCCGCGAGCGCCTCGGCGCGGGGCCGCTCGTGCTGCCGGAGCAGACGGTCATCCTCACCACCGACGCCGACGAGGCCCACACCATCGGCCGCGGCTGGCTCGCGGGCTACCTGGGGCTGCCGAACTACGCGAACAACGTGCGCCGCCTCGGCTTCACCGATGAGGACATCACCTCCGTGAGCGACCGTCTCTTCGACGCCCTCATCGCCTGGGGTGACGAGGAGGCCGTCGGGCGGCGCGTCGCCGAGCACCACGCGGCCGGCGCGGACCACGTCTGCATCCAGGTGCTGACGGCCGACCAGCAGGCCTTCCCACGCGAGCAGTGGCGCCGCCTGGCCGCGGCGCTGCTGTAGGACGACGGTCGATCCGGAACGACGGCTGCTCCAGGACGACGATCGCTGTCGCCGGCGCGCGGATCAGGTGAGCGCGTCGGCGGCCCAGGAGGTGAGCACCGGCGCCAGCAGCGGCCAGCGCACGAACAGGCTGCCGGCCCGGGCCATGTCGGCCTGGCGCTCGAGGTACTCGCGGTCCCCCCACGGCGGTTCCGCCAGCCGGGCCTGCGGCAGCGCCGCGGCGAGTGCCTCCGAGACGGCCCGCGGGTGGAACGGGTCGCTCGCCCCGCTGCGCAGCACGAGCGCCGGAACCCGCACCGACCGCGCGACATCGTCGGGCAGGCCCGGGATCACCTCGCCCGGCCGCGCGCTGAAGGCGGCCATCCATCGCTGGAGCGTGGCGACGAACTCGGCGCGGTCCTGGGCGAGCAGCCGCTGCCGGTTGCGCGCGTTGGCGTCGAACGACGGGCCCCACTCCGGCAGGGCGGCCACCGCCTCCATCCCGGTCGTCCACGCGGCCGTGACGGACGCCGTGTAGTAGGCGTTCGCGAGGATCGTCAGGCCGGGCACACCCCCGCTGACCCACCACACGGCCAGCCCGGCCGCCACCTGGGGATGGTAGGCGGCGGTGAGCAGCGAGACATGGGACCCGACCGTGGCACCGGCGAGCACCGCCGGGCCGAGGTCGAGCTCGGTGAGCAGCGCCGCCAGGGTGTCGGCCTGCATCCGCGGCTCGCTTCCGCCGGCGAAGCAGAGGTCGGACTCGCCGCTGTTCGGCCGGTCCCACAGCAGCACCCGGTTACCGGGCGTGGCGAGGGCCGCGGCCAGCTCGGGCACCCCCGGAGTCCGTCGGGTGAACCGGCCGCCCAGGGTGAGGACCCAGGTCCGGTCGCCGTCGCCGACGAGGTCGTAGCCGATGCCGAGACCGTTGACGATCGCCTTTGCCACCAGGCGGACAGTAGCGGCAACGGCCTGCGGGCGAAACAGTTCGTGCGCTGCCGGGAGCCGCCGGCCGCACCGGTTCCGCGGTTTCCCGGTTTCCCGGCCGCGCCGCCGTCGCTGCCGGGCCGGGCCGGCCACGGGTTTTCTTTCGCCGGCCGGGCCTGCCAGGCATAATCCTGCCCACTCGTCGCCCGACCGGCCCGTAGCCAGGTGCGGGGAGCACCATCGCCAACCGCTCGTCGCGCGCTCTCGGGCGCACAGTCACCTGACACCTGCCGTCACGCACCACGAGACGGCCATCACGCACCACGAGACATCAAGGGAGCAGCGATGTGGCAGCCGCGCATCATCGGCTTTCGCTTATCGGGCCCGCCGATCGGGTTATGCCCGCATGCCCGCGGCCGGATTCCGGCAGGGGAGCGGGCGGCATGACCGCGGCGTCCCCGGTCCGGTTACGGGCCGATGCCCGGCGCAACCGCGGCAAAATCATCTCCACCGCGGTGGCCGCGTTCGCCGAGGACGGCCCGAACCTGCCCATGGAGGAGATCGCCCGACTCGCCGGGGTCGGCGTGGGGACGCTGTACCGGCATTTCCCGGACCGCCAGAGCCTGGTCCTGGCCGTCGTCGAGGACAGCCTGGCGGCGATGCTCGCCCGGGCGCATACCGCGGTCGAGGTGGGCCCGCGGGCCTGGGATGCCCTGATCGCCGTCCTCGGCGGCTCGCCGGAGCTCAGGTTCGCGCTGCGGACCCCGAGCCTGTTCCAGCCCGCGATCACCGAGGCGATCCGGACCGATCCGCGGGTCGGGCGTATCCGGCACGAGCTCATCGCGCTGATCGAGGAGCTCGTCGAGGCGGCGAAGCGGGAGGGCACCCTGCGGACCGACGTCGGGGCGGGTGACGTCACCCATCTCTTCGCGGTGCTGCTGCACGAGTCGCACCGGATGCCCGGCGAGGTGGCCGACCGCGTCTACGAGCGGGCCCGGGAGATCGTTCTCGACGGACTGCGCGCACGGCCCGGTGGGTTGCCGGGCCGCGCGCTTACCGTCCTCGACCTGACCGCGGACTGACCTGACCGCGGACTGACCACGGCCACCGAGCCTTCCGCCACGGCCGGACGAGCGGGCGGCCGCCGACCGGTGAGTCGACCGGTGAACGGCCAGCCGTGGATCGCCGAAAGGGGTCAGGACGCGCTGATGGCCTGCTCGGGGCAGTTGCTGACCGCGGCGTGGACAACGCTTTCGAAATCCGGCGGAACCTCGTCCACGATCACCACGGCGAAGCCGTCATCGGAGAGGGAGAAGACCTCGGGACACAGCGTGCAGCAGGTCGAATGCCCGCAGCAACGGTCCTCGTCGACGAAAACCTTCATCACACGTTCCTCGGCGCCAGCGTGAATTCCAGGTTGAGGTGGGTCAGCCCACGCAGGATGAACGTGGGCAGGTAACTGTAGCGCCGGTCGCCGGCCGGGCCGTGCACGCTCTCGGAAACTCGGATCTCGGTGGTCCGCTCCAGGATCCGCTCGATGGCGGCCCGCGTCTCGGCCCGGGCGAGCGGTGCGCCGGGGCAGGTGTGGATGCCGCGCCCGAACGCGACGTGGTGGCGCGCGTTCGGGCGGGCCACGTCGAAGACGTTGGGGTTCTCGAACCGGCGCGGGTCACGGTTGGCGGCGCCGTTCACGACCATCACGGTCGTCCCGGCGGGCAGGTCGACCCCGCCGACGGTCGTCGGCACCCGCGAAAGCCGGAAGTCGCCCTTGACCGGGCTCTCCAGCCGCAGCGTCTCCTCGATGAAGTTGCCGACCCGCTCGGGCTCGGAGCGCAGCAGATCCTGCAGCTCGGGATCCTCGGCCAGGATCTTCAGCGCGGAGCTGAGCAGCCGCACCGTCGTCTCCTGCCCGGCGGAGAACAGGTTCGCCGCCACCCGGACGGCGTCGATGACCTCCGGGGTCGAACCATCGGGGAAGGTCGCCTGGGCCAGCCCGGTGAGCACGTCGTCGCGGGGCTCGGCGCGACGGTCCTCGATGTAGGCGGTGAACTTGGTGTAGAGGAACTCCAGGGGGTTGTGCGCGAGATGGTCGTCGCCGGTGCTGCCGATGCCCGACTGCGACTCGGGCCGGCGCTGCAGCCGGTCGAGGAACTCCTCCTGGTCCTCCTCCGGCACGCCGAGCAGGTCGGCGATGATCAGCAGGGTGAACGGCCCGGCGAAACCGGAGATGTAGTCACCCTCGCCGCTGGCCAGATACGGGTCGAGCATCTGGTCGACGAGGTTCCAGATCTGGGCCTCGTTCTCCTTGAGCCGCTTCGGGGTGATCAGCCGCATCAGCAGCGCCCGGTGCGCGGTGTGGGTCGGCGGGTCCATGACGGGCAGCTGGTCGCTCATCGGCAGCTCGTGGCGGTGCGCCTCGATGAGCGCGGTGACGTCGTCGCCCTCGAGCGGCACGGGGAAGCCGGGGAAGGGGCCGGTCACCGAGGTGCACGAGGAGAAGGTCGCCGAGTCGTGGAAGACCTCGACGGCTTCCTCGTAACCGGTCACCATCACCACGTTGTGATGGTCCTCCCGCAGCACTGGGCAGCGATCGCGCATCTGCTCCAGGAACGGGTACGGGTCGGCGACGAGCTGCGCATCGCGGAAGTAGTCCGGCGTCTCAAGGTCACTCACAGTGCGGGGTGCTCCCTTCCCTGTCCTGCGAACTAGTCTCCCATCCAGGTTCGGCACGACACAAACGACGCGAGAACCGGACTCTCCCTCACTGTAACTGGACGTACCAGTGGACTTCGGGAGAGCCCGGCTGCGGACCGGCGCCGGGCGGCGCCGGATGGGCTGCGGGAGCTCTGTGCCGGGCTGGGAGCTGGGCTGGGCTGGGAGCCGGGCCGGCCAGGGCGGAGCGGGGCTGGGTCGGCGGTCAGCTGATCCGGACCGGGAGCGTGGCCAGCGCTCGATGGATGAGGCTCGGGAGATAGACGAGCTCACTCTCGTCGATGGCGAGCTCCAGGTGGGTGGATCCGGCGAGCAGCGCGCCGATCGCGGACGCGGCCTCGATCCGGGCCAGCGGCGCCCCGAGGCAGAAGTGGATGCCGACGCTGAAGCCCAGATGGCGCCGAGCCGGCGTCGGGCCGTGGAAGCGGGTGATGTCGAAGCGGTCCGGCTCCGCGTAGGCATCGGGATCGCGGCCGGCCGCGGCACTGACCAGCAGCACGCCGTCGCCGCGCCGGAAGGTGCGCCCGCCGACCTCGGTCTCCCGGGCCGCGGTGCGCATCGTGAACTGGGTCGGCGGGTCGAACCGCAGCACCTCCTCCACCGCGGAGGCCAGCAGCTCCGGCCGCTCGCGCAGCAGCGCGAGCTGGTCGGGGTGGCGAAGCAGGGTGAGCACCGCCGACCCGATGTAGTTGATGGACGTCTCCATCCCGGCGACGACCATCAGCGAGGAGACACCCAGCAGCTCGGTCTCGCTCAGGGCGTCGTCCCGGTCGCGCGCCGCGGCGAGCTTGCTGACCAGGTCGTCGGTGGGGTGTGCCCGGCGCTGCGCGATGAGCTCCTCGAAGTAGCGATGGAAGTCCAGCGTCGCCTTCTTGCGGGCCGCCAGCTCGTCCTCGCTCAGCAGGTTGTCCGGGTCGGTGCCCCGGGCGATCGCCAGCGCCCATCCCCGCAGCGACGCGCCGACGTCGTCGGGCACGCCGAGCAGCTGCCCCAGAGTCGCGCTCGCCATGGGTGCGGCGTACTCGCTGATGACCTCCAGCGTGCCGGTCGCACGGGCGTCCGCGACCAGCCGGTCGGCGTGTGCCCGGATGCGCGGCTCCATCGCGTTGACGATGCGCGGGGTGAACGCCTTGTTCACCAGCCCGCGCAGTCGGGTGTGGTCCGGGGGGTCCATGCGCAGGAAGGAGCGGGGCGCGCTGGCGTTGCCCTCGCGGAACGGGCTGATCCCGGCGTCGTACCCGTGCACCCAGTCGTCGCTCTGCAGCACGGCCTCGCAGTCGGCGTACCGGGTGACCACGGTGACGGGGATGTCGCCGAGCATGAACGGGCACAACGGCCGGGTCTGGCGCACCTGCCGGTAGTTGCGGTACGGATCGGCCTTGTGGGCCGGGTGGAATGCGGTGAACTCCACCTGGTCGGATTCGGCCTGGGTGGGCTCGGTGGAGACGTCTCCGGCGACCATGGCTGTCCCACTCCTGTCGTCCGCGCCGGCAGGTACGCACGGCACCTCGGCACCGGGCACGTCCGCAACGGCACTGTCGTCGTACGCCTGTCGTACGCGGGGGCGTGGCGGCGCGACCGCGCCGACGGGACGCACGATGTCCGATCGCACCGCCGACCGACAGCATGAGCGGCACAGTCCAATCGGGCGATTGCGCCAGCCGAGCCAGTCGGGCGACTGCGCCGGTCGGGCGACCGCGCCACCCGGGCGGCAGCCTGGTCCGTCCCGGCTGTGGCGGCCGGGAGGGTGTGGGTGGACCCGATCGATCGATTCGGGCTGCGAATGCATCTCGTCAGTCGCCGATGGCCGGGGTCACGATGCGGCCCGACGCATAGTTGGCCGACACCGACGCGCGGGGAGCCGCCGACCATGGACCGCACCCTGGACCTGGACCGTGCCACCGAACCGGTGGTCACCGTCGACCAGCCTGACCAGGCCCGCCGCCTGCGGGAGCTCGCCGACCTGGTGACCCACGGCCTGCGTGCGGGCATCGGCGTCGGTCACTCGCTGGGCGTGCTGCTGACCGAGCTCGGTGACGGCTCGTCGGTCTGGACGCTCACCCCGTCACCAGCCGCGGCGAACGCGATGATGACCGTCCACGGCGGGGTGATCAGCACGCTGATGGACACCGCGATGGGCAGCGCCGTCTACACCCAGCTGCCCGAGGGCGTGCTCTACACGACGCTGGAGCTGAAGGTGAACTTCATCCGAGCGGTCGCGCTGGACGACGACCTGCTCACCTGCGTCGGGTCCGCCGTGCACGTGGGACGTCGTACCGCGACCGCCGAGGCCCGGGTGACCAACCGGGCCGGCGCGCTGGTGGCCCACGGCACATCGACCTGCCTGCTGATCGAGCCGGCGGTGCCGGCATCATGACGGCCACGGCGACCGGCCCGGAGGGCCCGGCTCCCACGGACGCTGCGACCCCGATCGCGCCGGCCGGGGGGATCAGCGCCGAGGTGCTCGGCCAGGCGGTGATCGACTCCTTCGACCCGGCCTGGCGGCACGACCCCTACCGGGCATACGGCATCCTGCGCGCGGCGGGCACCTTCCTGCCGGGGCCGCTGGGCACGTCGCTGGTGCCCGGCTACGCCGAGTGCGCCGCGATCCTGGCCGACCCGGTGTGGAGCCACGCCGAGGAATCCGAGCTGCTGCACCCGGCCAGCGACGTCGAGCTGCCCGGATCCTTCCTGTGGATGGAGCCGCCGGACCACACCCGGCTGCGTGGCCTGGTGAGCCGGGCCTTCACCCCGCGGACGATCGAGGCGACCCGCCCGACGGCCCGTCGTGTGGTCGACGAGCTGCTCGACCGCGCGCTCGCCGTCGGCGAGCTGGACCTGATCGAGGATTTCGCCTACCCGCTGCCGCTGACCATGATCTGCGAGCTGCTCGGCGTCCCCGCCTCCGAGCACGCCGCGGTGCGGCGGATGTCGGCCGGGATCGCGCGCGGTCTGGATCCGGACGATCTTCTCTCACCCGCCGAGCTCGCCGAGCGCACCGCCGCGGTCGGGGAGTTCCGGGAGTTCTTCGGCGCCCTCGTGGCGGACCGCCGGGCCGACCCACGCGACGATCTGATCAGCGCGCTCGCGCAGGTGCACGCCGAGGGCGACCGGCTCACGACGACGGAGATGCTCGGCACCCTGCTCATCCTCGTGGTCGCGGGCCATGAGACCACGGTCAACCTGATCGGGAACGGTGTGCTCGCCCTGATGCGCAACCCCGATCAGCTGGACGCCCTGCGGCGTGCGCCGGAGCTGGCGCTGCCCGCAGTCGAGGAGATGCTGCGGTTCGACCCGCCGGCGCAGGTGACGACACGCACCGCACGCGGGGAGGTGACCGTGGCCGGCAGGGTCTTCACCCCGGGCGAGGCGGTCATTCTCGTGCTCGGTTCGGCCAACCGTGACCCGCGGGCGTTCGACGAGGCCGACCGGTTCCGCATCGATCGCTACGCGGGTGGGGCCCGGGTGAACCGCCATCTCGCTCTCGGGATGGGCCTGCACTACTGCCTGGGCGCGCCGCTGGTGCGGCTCGAGGTCAGCGAGGCGTTGCGCGCGGTCGCGACCAGGCTGACCGGGATCACGCTGCTGGCGGATCCGCCCCCGTACCGGCCGAACATCGTGGTCCGTGGCATGTCGGCACTGCCGGTGCGCGTCGCGGGCTGACCCGTCGGGACCGGGCACGCCCTGGTCCGGGCATTCCCTGGTCCGGGCATGCCCGGACCAGGGCCGATCTCGTTGTGGCCTGATCCGGGCCGCCGGTCGCCGGTCGCCGGTCGGCGACTGATCGACGGCATCGGCTGGCGGAGCCGGCCCGCGGAGGCGGCCCGTGACACGGACCCGCGGCTTGCGAACGCCTCGTGCAGCCGCCCGTGCGACTGCCCATCCCTATTGCTCGCGCAAATTCCCGTCCCATCCGGTTCTTCATAGCGTGTCGTCGGGATATCCGCCCGAAGTCGACGAAAAAGCGGCGCAGGACACATTGCGGTGCGGCTGCGGAATAAATTCCGCACCGATCCGCAGGCGTGCCGGCGCACCCTGGCAGCCGAAGAATTACTCGTGGCTTACTCGGGCTTCATCGTCTGTTAGGCAGCCACACTAGACTGGCGAGCGGGGGAATGAGGGAGGACGCTCGTGGAGTTCCGTCATCTGGTCTCTTTTCTCGCCATCGCCGATGAAGTCCACTTCGGTCGGGCCGCGCGCCGGCTCAACCTGACCCAGCCCTCACTGAGCCAGCACCTGGCCCGCCTTGAACGCGAGGTCGGTGTGCAGCTGGTCGCGAGAAACTCGCGTGAGGTGCGTCTCACTCCCGCCGGTCACGCGTTCCGGGGTGAGGCCAAGAAAATCCTCGAGCTGAAGCGCCGAACGCTCGAAATCACCCGTGACACCGCCGCCGGCCGGGCCGGGAAGATCAACATCGGATTCAACCTGCCGGCGGGGCACCGCATTCTTCCGCCGACGCTCGCCCACATGCACACGTCCCACCCGGGAGTCGTGCCACGGCTGTGGGAGCGGCGGACCGGCCCGCAGATCAAGAGCCTGCTCAGCGGTGAGCTGGATGTCGGCTTCATCTTCGGGCTGCCGCCCACCTCCAGCCTGCACTCGAAGGAGGTGCTGCGGGTCCGAATTCTCGCGGTCGTCGGTGAGCATCATGAATGGGCCGCGCGGGCGCAGGTGCCGTTCGGCGACCTGGAACGCCAGCCATGCCTGCTGTTCCACCGCACCCAGTGCCCGGCGCTCTACGACACGATTTCCCGGGCGGCCGACCGGGCCGGCATAAAGCTCCGGGTCGTGGCCGAGGTCGACGATCCCGGCGCGAGCGCATTGTTGGTCACCACCCGGCCGGTGGTCGGATTCGCCTCACAGGAACGCGCACTCGGCATCGCGGGTGCGCGTGCGGTACCACTGGTCGACCCCGTGCCGACGATACCCGTGCACGTCGTGTGGCGCCCGCCACGCACCCGCCTGGTGGAAACCCTGCTGGACAGCCTGGAACACGCCGAAGCCGACCTGGAGCGCGAGCAGCAGACCACGGAGGCGAAAAGCGATCAGTCTGCCACGGCCCGGCGATCGAACTTTTCAATGATGGCACCCTGAGCGGTTCGCCGGCCGCCGGGGCGTCGCTACCGTGGGAAGGCCCTGACCTTTTCCAGAACCAGTGATCGCTCACCATCTCGCGGTCCACGGCCAGCTGCCGTGAGCCCGCGTCGACGATGGAAAAGGATTCAGTATCCGTCGGGAATTCCCGGGAGGTCGTCCGTGTCCTTGTCCTCGTCTGTGGCACCGTCTGCCGCCCCAGGGCCGGATCAGTCCGGAGCATCTGGCTCGCGGCGTGATCCGTCCGGGGGCGGACCGGAGTTGACGCTGATCGTCCGCGCCCGGCGTTCCCTGGCCCTCGACGTGGTCTGCTTCGACCTGGCCGACCCCGCGGGCGCCCCGCTGCCGGCGTGGACGGCCGGCGCGCACGTCGATGTCACCGTCCGGCCGGGCCTGACCCGTCAGTACTCGCTGTGCGGTGACCCGTCCGACCGGGGGGTCTGGCGGATCGCCGTCCTGCGTGAGGCCGCCGGCCGGGGCGGTTCGATGCACCTGCACGACCGGGTCGGGGCCGGCACCACGCTGACGGTCAGCCACCCGCGCAATGCCTTCGCGCTGGTCGAGGCGCCGAGGTACCTGCTGGTCGCGGGCGGTATCGGGATAACCCCGCTGATGCCGATGGTGGCCGACCTCGCGGCGCGCGGTGCCGACTGGAGCCTGCTCTACGGTGGGCGGGCACTGGCGGCGATGGCGTTCGCCGAGGAACTGGCCCGGTACGGTCCGCGGGTCGTCCTGCACCCGCAGGACACCCACGGCCTGCTCCCGATCGGGGACGTCCTCGGTGACCTGGCGGGCTCCGGCGCGCACGAGGGGACCGCGGTGTACTGCTGCGGGCCGGAAGGCCTGCTCGGCGCGGTCGAGGCGGCCTGCGCGGCCTGGCCGGCCGGTGCGCTGCACACCGAGCGCTTCCGGCCGGCGGAGCCGGCTGTCCGCGACGGCGACCACCCGTTCGAGCTGCGTCTCGCCCGCAGCGGGCGGGTGCTCACCGTCCGGCCTGGACAGTCCGTCCTGGCGGCGTTGGAGTCCGCCGGTGCGGCGGTCACGTCGTCCTGCCGGGACGGCACCTGCGGCACCTGCGAGACAGCCGTGCTCGGCGGCGACGTGGACCACCGCGACACCGTTCTGAGTCAGGCCGAGCGCGCGGCCGGCCGAACGATGATGGTGTGCGTTTCGCGCAGCCTGGGCGAGCGTCTGGAACTGGACATCTGAAATCCACCAGAAATTACTCCCGGCCAATTTCAGGAGAATCAGCCGGGGTCTGGTCATCCGTCTGGGCAATCGCCTCATCCATAAATGCAATCGGCTGACTCCGGAATAAGCGTGGACCGTATTCTTCACCCGCGCGCTCTCCACACCGAGCCGGTATCCCACCGGTCTCGGGCCGGGCTGACAGGCCATCGGAGCCGGGGGAGCCGGGAGATCAGCGCACGGACAACGGGACACCACAGGTCGCGCCCGGGGGAGGAGCCAGCAGCGTGGGCAGGATCGTGCTCGACGGACTGACCAAACAGTACGGAGACGTCGTCGCCGTCGACGGCATCGATCTCGACATCGCCGACGGCGAGTTCCTCGTGCTGCTCGGTCCGAGTGGCTGCGGGAAGTCGACGCTGCTGCGGCTGATCGCCGGCCTGATACAGCCGTCCGGCGGCCGGGTGCTGCTCGACGACGAGGACATCACCTACGCTCCACCGGCCCGGCGTGACCTCGCGATGGTGTTCCAGAGCTACGCCCTGTACCCGCATCTCACCGTCGCGCGCAACATCGGTTTCCCACTGCGGGCCGCGCGGATGCCTCGCGCGCGGATCCGGCAGCGGGTCGAGGAGGTCGCGGCCCTGCTGGAGCTCGACGGCCTGCTCGAACGGCGGCCGCGGGAGCTGTCCGGCGGCCAGCGCCAGCGGGTCGCGGTCGGCCGCGCGATCATCCGTGATCCACGTGCCTTCCTCATGGACGAGCCGCTGTCCAACCTGGATGCCAAGCTGCGCCAGGCGACCAGGGCGCAGTTCCGCACCCTGCACGAGACCCTCGGTGCGACCGTCGTCTACGTCACCCACGACCAGGTTGAGGCGCTCAGCCTGGCGACCCGGATCGCGATGCTCGACGGCGGCCGACTGGAACAGGTCGGCACCCCGACCGAGGTCTTCGACGAACCGGCGTCGGTGTTCGTCGCCGGTTTTCTCGGCTCCCCGCCGATGAACCTGCTCCCGGCCCGGGTGGAAGGACACGACGGCCGGGTGCGGGTGGTCGCCCAAGGCGTGGAGGTCGACCTCTGGCCAGGTGAGGAGGTCGAGAGCCGGGACGTCATCCTCGGCATCCGGCCCGAACACCTGCGCCAGACCGACAGCGCGGGACCGGTCGGGACACCGGTCCTGCGCGGGGAGGTGCAGGCGGTCGAGAACCTCGGCGCGGAGGAATCGGCCCAGTGCACCGTCGGTGGCGCCGTCGTGCAGTTCCGCGGCGCCCGGCCGCTCGGCCTCGCCGCCGGGCAGCCGGTCGTGCTCACCACCGCCCGTGACCATATCCACCTGTTCGACCGGAGCAGCGGGCGCCGGCTGGCCTGGCAGGCACGCCAGAAGCAGCCGACGCCCGTCGCGCCGCACCGCTGAGGAACGTCAGCGCGCCGCGACGATCCGTCGCTTACGACAACGCATCACATCGACGCCAGGTACGACTGTAAAAGGAGCAAGACGTGATTCGACGGCGCTCTGCCCGGGGCGTGGCAGCCGCCTGCGCTGCCGCCCTCGCGCTGACACTCGGCCTCGCCGCGTGTGGATCGGACGACGGCGACGAGACCGCGGCGTCCCCCGCCTCCCCCACCGTGAAGGCGGTACCGGAGCTGGGTCCGGACCAGAAGGTCTCGATCGTCTTCGAGAGCTACAACCTCGCCCAGGCCTCCTGGACACCGACCTTCGACGCCCTGGTCGCGGACTTCCAGAAGAGCCACCCGAACATCACGGTCACCGCGCAGAAGCCGCAGACGTCCACCCTCAAGGGCTTCGGCACGGCGGCCACCGCCAGCATCCAGGCGCAGCTGGCCACCGGCAACGCCCCCGACGTCGCCCAGCTCACCTTCGGCGATCTCAACTACGCCGTCGAGTCGCTCGGCGCGAAGCCGCTCGACGACATCGTCGGGCGCGACGCCGTCCAGGAGAACTTCGGCGGGACGCACCCGTTCGCCCCGGCTGCCAAGACCCTCGGTGACGTCGACGGCAAGACCTTCGGCGTGCCGTTCGTGTTCTCGACGCCGGTCCTCTACTACAACGCCGACCTGTTCCGCGCGGCCGGCCTCGACCCGGAGAAGCCGCCGACGACCTGGGCGGAGTTCAAGACCGCCGCGCTGGCGATCAAGGACAAGACCGGCAAGCAGGGCGCCTACATCGACTGCCTCACCAAGGTCTCCGGTGACTGGTGCTACCAGGCGCTGGTCGCCTCCAACGGCGGCACGGTGATCTCCGCGGACAAGACCAGGATGACCTTCGCCGAGGCGCCCGCCGTCGAGGCCGTCACGATGGCCCAGGACCTGGTGAACTCGGGCGCCAGCCCCAAGCTGTCGCAGGACCAGGCCTACCCGGCCTTCTCCCGCGGTGAGATCGGTATGATCATCGAGAGCAGCTCGGCGCAGGGCGTCTTCATCAAGGGCGCGGCCGGCTCCAAGCCGGCGTGGACGCTGAAGGCCGCCACCATGCCGGCGTTCGGCAGCAAGCCCGTCGTCCCGACGAACTCCGGTGCCGCCCTGTTCATGTTCTCCAAGGACCCGGCGAAGCAGCGTGCGGCCTGGGAGCTGATCGAGTTCCTGACCAGCGACGCCGCCTACACGAAGATCACCAGTGGCATCGGCTACCTGCCGCTGCGCACCGGCCTGCTCGACGACCCGAACGGCCTCAAGACCTGGGCCGCCGAGAACCCGCTGATCAAGCCGAACCTCGACCAGCTGGCCAAGCTCAAGCCGTGGGTGTCCTTCCCCGGCAAGGACTACGTCCAGATCCGCACCGCGATGCTCGGCGCCGTCGAGAACGTCGTCTACAACGGCGCGGACCCGAAGAAGACCCTGACCGACGCCCAGGCCGAGGCAACGAAGCTGCTGCCCAAGTCCTGAACGGCGTCGACCAACCCGCGGCCGTCGGTGAACCGGCGGCCGCGGTGACGAACCACTGAGAGAACCCAGATGCTGTCGCCCCCGGCGTGCCGTCCCGCCCGCCGGGGGCGACCAGCATCGGGCGGACCGGCGCCGCGCTCCGACCGCCGCACAGAACCGACCGCCGCACACCAACCGACCGCCGAACGGAACCGGTTGCCGAACAGGCGCACAGACCGCACAGGCCGCACAGAACAGAACGCGTGAGGACCAGGAATGTCCGGAACCTTCGTCGAGGTCGCCGCGATACCGCGGGCGACCACCGTCGCCACGGCGCGCCGGCCGCCGCTCGCCCGGCGAGCGGCGCAGGGCGTGACGCCCTACCTGTTCCTGCTGCCCGCCGTCGGCTGCCTGGCGGTCTGGACGTACCGGCCGCTCGCCGCCGCGCTCAACCTGTCGTTCTTCTCCTGGAACCTGCTGCCCACCACCCCGAAGGAATACGTCGGGCTGGACAACTACCACCGCCTGCTGGACCTGCCCGAGCTGCGGACCGCGCTGTGGATCACGGCCATGATGACGCTGGCGCTGATGCTGTTCACCGTCGTGCTGCCGACCATCGTGGCGCTGTGGACGTCCGCGATCGGCGGCCGCGGGCGCACCGTCTACAGCGCCCTGATCTTCGCTCCGGTGCTGGTGCCGCCGGTGGCGGGTGCGGCGCTGTGGCAGTGGATGCTCGACCCGCACAGTGGCGCCGTCGACAAGGTCCTCGGCACCGAGATCAACTGGATCCACGAGACCCGGCCGGCGCAGATCGCCATCGTCGTGATCACCGGCTGGCACCTGCTCGGCTTCGCCGTGCTCGTCGTCAGCGCGGGGCTGGCGGGCATCGACGAGGAGTACCGCAACGCCGCCGTGCTCGACCGGGCCTCCCGCTGGCAGATCACCCGGTGGATCACCCTGCCGCTGCTGTCGCCGACGCTGGTCTTCCTCGCGCTCATGACCGTCCTGATGTCCGGCACCCTCACGTTCCCGCTGATCGACACCCTCACCCAGGGCGGGCCGGACTCGCAGACCACGAACGTCTACTACCTGCTCTGGGAGTACGGCTTCCAGAACTTCGACACCGGCTTCGCCAGCGCCGCGGGACTGCTGTTCTTCGTCGCCTTCGGTGTGATCGCGGTCGGGCTGATCCGCCTCTCCGACCGCCTGACGTTCCACGACTCCTGACGTTCCGTGAGTCCTGACGGTCCGCGAGTCCTGACATCGCGGGACTCCTGACGGTCCGGTGCGGTCGCCGCGACGTCACCCCGAACGCCCCCGAACAACACCGAACACCACCGAACACCACCGAACGCCCTCGAAGGGAGCTCCCCATGGCAGCGGCCGACACGGCGATGCCGGCCCCGGCAGGCCCGCCGTCCACGCCGGCCACGCCTGACGCGCCTGCGCCGCGGCGGGTGTCGGCACGGGCGGCGACCGGCCGCTCCGGCCGCTCCGGCGACGACGGCCCTGCGGGGGAGAGCGGCTGGCGTGACCGGGTGCGCGCGGTCGTCGGGCACGGCGTACTGGCCGGGCTGAGCCTGTTCTGCATCTTCCCGATCTACTGGATGTACGCCACCTCGCTGCGCCGGCCGGACGAGGTCTACAACGTCACGCTGTTCCCCTGGCCGCTGTCCATCGGCAACTACACGCACGTCACCGACGTCCTGCCGATGGGCCAGCTGATCCTCAACACGTTCCTGGTGGCGCTGGCCGTCGCGGTCGGCCAGATGCTGGTCGGGCTGCTCGCCGCCTACGCCTTCACCGCCTGGAAGTTCCGCGGCCAGACGCTGCTGTACCTGGCGTTCGTCGGCACCTGGCTCGTGCCGTTCCAGGTGACGATGCTGCCGAACTACACCCTGCTGTACCGCCTGGGCCTGCTCAACGTGCTACCCGGCGTGATCATCCCGAACCTGGTGTCCGCGCTCGGCGTCCTCCTGCTGCGCCAGCACATGGCCAGCTTCCCCCGGGACCTGATCGACGCCGCCCGCATCGACGGCCGCTCGGCCTGGTCCATCCTGTGGACGGTCATCGTGCCGAACCTGCGGGCCCCGCTTGCGGCGCTCGCGATCGTGCTGTTCATCAACGCCTGGAACGACTACTTCTGGCCGGCGCTGGTGCTGCAGCGGGCCGAGTCCGTCGTCCAGCTCGGCCTGCGCGGGCTGTTCGTCGGTGTCGAGGGCCCCGACTGGGGCGGTCTCATGGCCGGGTCGGGCCTGGCGTGCCTGCCCATCTTCGCCATCTACCTGATGCTGCAGCGCCACGTGGTGAGCGCCTTCGTCCGCTCCGGCCTGAAGTAGGCCGCGGCCGGGTCGGCCTCGGCCGCAGCGCCGGCGCCGACCCGGCCGCGGACCCGCACCGTGTGAGTGATCGTCTCGGTATCGTCCGAAGCGCTTCGTCCCGCCGGTGGCTGCCGACGGGCGCCGGCGGACGGGTGATCTGCCGCCGATCCACTGGAGGGCTGCCACGATGCGCATCGGGACGATGATCGGCTCGGACCGCGACCGGCCCGCCCGGGACCGGGCGGCGAACCTCGCCGCCGACGCGCGCCAGGCCGAGGAGCTCGGCTTCACCTCGATGTGGGTGCCGCAGGTCCCCGGCTACTTCGACGCGCTGACCGCCGTCACGCTGATGGGCCAGGCGACCAGCCGGATCGAGCTGGGCACCGCGGTCGTGCCGATCCAGACCCGGCACCCCGTCGCGATGGCCCAGCAGGTGCTGTCCACCCAGGCCGCCTGTGGCGGCCGGTTCACGCTGGGGCTCGGGCCGTCGCACCACTGGATCGTGACCGAGCAGCTGGGCCTGCCCTACGAGCGTCCCGCCCGCCTGGTGCGCGACTACCTGGAGGTACTGAACGCGGCGTTCGCCGGAGCGGGGCGCGTCGACGTCGAGAACGACAGCTACCGGGTGCACAGCCCGCTCGACGTCCTCGACCCGGCCGCGACCGCGCCGCCGTCCATCCTGCTCGCGGCCCTCGCGCCGGTGATGCTGGGACTGGCCGGGGGCCAGGCGTCCGGCACCATCCTGTGGATGGCGGACGAGCGGGCCATCGCCGACCATGTCGCGCCGCGGCTGGCGAAGGCGGCCGAGGCCGCCGGCCGGCCGACCCCGCGGATCGTCGCCGGCGTGCCGGTGGCGCTGTGCGCACCGGGTGAGGTGGACGCGGCCCGCGAGCATGCCGAGCAGACCCTCGGGCATGCCGAGCTCTCCCCGAACTACCTGCGGCTGCTGGAGCAGGGCGACGCCCGCGGCATCGGCGACGTCATGGCCGCCGGCGACGAGGCGGCGATCCTCGACCGCCTGCGCCGCTACCGCGACGCCGGTGTCACCGACCTCGGCGCGCGGGTGATCCCGCTCGGCGCGGACCTGGCCGCCCGGGTCGAGTCCCGCCGCCGGACCACCGAGTTCCTCGCCACACTCTGCCCGACGCTCTGAGCCTGCTCCGGCCGCTCTGAGCCTCCGCCTGCGCCGCCGGTCAGGCCAGGCGTCGGCGTCGGCGTGCCAGTTCCTGTGTTGTGAATGAATGTGGCCGAGGGTGTCGCCGCCGGCAGAGAAAGCGCCGGCTGACAACGGCCGGGCCGTCACATCGCGCGGCGCCCAACGGGCGCCGGGGAATCCCCGATGTCGGGACCGGGACGGGCCGCCTGCCCCGCCTGCCGGTAGGGTGCGGGAAATGCTGGTCGTGCCGTTGTCGGCGCGAGGCCTTTTCCACGGGGACTGTTTTCTGGGGCGCTTTGTGCCTGCCGGGTATCGAGCTGCGGGTTGGACATCGCCGCGGTCGGGTGAGACACGTGAGGTGGGAATCAGGCATGCGGCGCTGGGTGTCGGTGGCTGTCGCCGGAATGGTGATCGGGTGCTCCGTCGCCTGCGGAGGCCAGGGATCCGGTGATGCTGGGGCCGGGACCGACGGCGCGGCGGTACGCGCTGTCGACGGACCGGTCGACCGAGGCACCCTGGGCGATGTCTGCGACGGCGACGTCGCCCTGACCGGCGCGCCGCCCTACGCGGGGCCGGGCCCGCATCCGGTGACGGTGTTCAGCCAGCCGCAGGGGAACGACCCCACCGGCCCGAAACTGTCGATCCGCCTGCTGGCCGACACGGACCAGCAGGAGCGGGCGGCGTTCGGTGCCCCGATCGCGCGGACCCAGCTGGTGGCGTGTGCCGAGCGGGACAGGCGGAAACCCACCGACATCATCTGCCGGTTCGACATCGGTGCCGCCGACGAGGTGCCGTTCTTCCGCACCTCCTACCGGATCACCGTGCGCGAGGCGCACACCGGTGCGGTCGTCGCCACACTGCCGGTCGACCCGGCGGCCGCCGGCTGCCCGACCTCGGTCAAGGTCGCGTGGGCGGGCGCCGAGGTGTTCAGCGCCCCCACCGACCGCCAGCTCGTCTCCGCACTCGCGCCGCTCACCTCCTGGGACGGCACCGGATCCCCGGCTCGTGCCGGTGGCCAGGAGGACGCCCCGGCGCCGGCCGGCACCGCCGCGGGCAGCGCGGGTTCCGTGCAGCTGACGATCGCGGCCGGGGTGGACCCGAACAGCCCCGTCCTGCGTGATCATCTCGCCTTCTGGGCCGCCTTCACCGGCATCCAGGAAAGCGACCGCCCGGAGCTGCGTGCGCTGCAGGCCCGGGTGGACTCGAGCTTCATGAGCAGCCTGATGAGCCTGGTCGACCTGCTCCGGGGGGACGCGGGCCGCTCCACCCGGGGCCCGGTGCACCTGCTCGTGACCTCGGTGTCCGAGCAGGGCGGCAGCATCGCGGTGGACAGCTGTGTCGACGAGACCGCGCGGGAGAAGCTCCGGCTGGCGGTTCCGACCGGGGAGGTCGGCATCCGGTCCCGGGTCCGGGTGACCCTGGTACCGGGCCGCGACGGCTACCTGGCGACAGGCTTCGCGGACGCGCCCCCCGCCGCGTGCCCGGCACCGGCCGGCCGGATCGGCTGACGCCACTGCCGGGCAGGCGCGAGGCTCAGGCCGGTGCGGTCCGCCCGGCGTCGTGGGCGGCCGACTCGGCGGCCTGCAGCTGGCCCTCGACGAGGTCGAGCCCGGCCGCCCAGAACCCCGGGTCGGCGAGGTCGATGCCGACGATGCGGCCCAGCTCCTCGGGGGAGCGCGACCCGCCGGCGGCGAGCATCTCCAGGTAGTGCGGCACGAACGCGGCACCATCGGTGACGTAGCGCTGGTACACCGACAGCGCCAGCAGCTGCCCGTAGGCGTACGCGTACACGTAGCCCGGCGTGCCGATGAAATGCGGGACGTAGCTCCACCACGTCCGGTACCCCTCGGTGAGCTCCACCGAGTCGCCGAGCAGCTCCCGCTGGCTGGCCACCCAGGCCTCGTTGAAACCGTCGACGGACAGCTCGCCCGCGGTCCGCCGCTGCGTGTGGACGGCCTGCTCGAACTGGTTCATCGCGATCTGGCGGAAGACGGTGGCGATCGCCCCCTCGACCGCCTCCGCCAGCAGCGCCAGCCGCTGCTCGGGGTCGGACGTCTGTGCCAACAGCCGGTTGAACACGATCGTCTCGCCGAACACCGACGCCGTCTCGGCCACGGTCAGCGGCGTGTTCTGCTGCAGGATCCCCTGCTTCGCGGCGAGCGCGAAATGAATGCCGTGGCCCAGCTCATGCGCGAGGGTCAGCACGTCCCGGCGCCGTGACGTGAAGTTCAGCATGACGTACGGATGGACCGTCGGCACCGCCGAGCTCGCGAACGCGCCACCCCGCTTGCCCGGCCGCACCGGTGCGTCGATCCACTTCTCGTCGAAGAACCGGCGGGCCTGGCGGGCCATCTCCGGCGAGAACGCGCCGAACGAGTCGAGCACCAGATCGCGTGACTGCTCCCAGCCGAACTGCTCGTCGGCGGTCGTGACCGCGGCCATCCGGTCATAGTCGGCGAGCCGGGGCAGGCCGAGAATCCGCGCCTTGAGCCGGTACCACCGCTGCGGGATGTCGTACCGCTCCCGGACGGCGGCGACGAGCGCCTGGACGGACTCGTCCGACACCTCGTTCGCCAGGTTGCGGCTGGTCAGCCAGGTGGGATAGCCGCGCAGCCGGTCGTTCACCGCCTTGTCGTGAATCAGCGTGTTGAAGATGTAGGCACGGGTGCGCAGCCCCGGCGCCAGCGCGGCGGTGACCGCCTCGGCGGTCGCCCGCCGGACCTCACGGTCACTGGACGCCAGCCGGCTCAGCGCGACGTCGAGCGCCTCCCCACCGGCCCCCGCGCCGCCCGCCCCACCCGCGCCGCCTGCCCCACCCGCGCCGACCTCGATCGCCGAGACCTGCTCGGAGAACAGCCGGCTCCACGCCGCCCGGCCGGTCACCGACTTCTCGGTCAGCAGCTTCTCCTCCGGCTCGCTGAGCAGGTAGGGGCGGTAGCGCCGTTCCGTCCGCAGGTAGTGGCGGGCGTGGTCGAGGCCGTCCGCGGCGAGCAGCCGCTCGGCGGCATCGTCGTCCAGTGCCGCCCACTCCAGGCCGAAGAACAGCAGGGTGGTCTCGATCGTGGTCGAGCGCTCCCGCACCTTCTGCATCAGCGCACCCCGGCCGGGATCGGCCGTGTCGGTGGAGAACCGCAGCGACGCGTAGCTGCCCGCCCGCCCGATCAGCTCGTAGATCGCGGTCAGCTCGCCGATCGCGGCGACCAGCCCCGGCCCGTCCAGCGCGGCGACCCGGCCCGCGTGGCGCCGCGCGAACGCCTCGGCGCGTGCCTGTGCGTCGGCGAGCTGCCCGTCGATGCTCTCCTCGCCCTGCCCGCCGAGCAGCGGCCCAAGATCCCAGGCGGTGCTCTCCAAAGCCAGATCAGACTGAGTCCCGGTTGCCATCCCCGTACGTTAGCGGTCCGCGGCCACCTGACCAGTCCGGCGCCACCACGGCCTCAGGTGCGCTGAGGCAGGGGCCGTCGGCGGCCTGCGACGCGATCCCAGAGATCCGCGATCACGGCACGCAGGCCTTTGCGCTCGTGATACACCCTCATCGGCAACCGCGACGCTGATGGGGGACGCCGGTTTCATGAGTCAGGACTGGGTCACACCAGTGGCCACCGCCCTTGTCGGTGTCGCCGGTATCGCCGGCGCTGTCTACGCAGCACGAATGCAGCGTGGAGCTCAGCTGGAAAGCGTTGCTCGGCAGCAGTCTCTAGAAGCCTCGGCCGCGATTCGGCTGGAGAAACGGGCTGCATTTGTCGAGTTCTGGAACGCCTATCAGAACATATTTCGCAAATTCGGGTTTCATCGCCGGGAAGGGAACGTGGCTGATCGCGCCGACAGCGGCGGTCGCGCAGACGCGTTCGCCCAACTCCTCATGGCTCGCAACAAGGTCGCACTCCTTTGCTCCCTGTACACGATGTACTACATGGACCAGCTGATGGGAGACGTCGAGGAAATGGTCGAGACGCCTTTGGGGACGACGTTACCCGCACCGCGGTTCCCGGACGCGAGCCACCACGTGTACTACCTGATGCGGGCCGAACTCGCCGGCCAGGATCTTAGTGCCAAAGACGCCGACGCGCTGAAAGCGGATCTTCGCGCGAACGCACGCTCACAGGTGGAGATCGCGCAGGTGCTCGGTCGATCTTGAGGGGCATAAGGCAACACTCGGGCCGTGATCCCTCAAGGGCGCCTCGTGAAATACCAGCCGTCGACCACGAGTGGCACGACCATGTTCTGATGCGTCACCAAACAGTCGACCGTTCAAACCCGCGGATCAAGCCCCTGTGAGGTGACGCCGCGCGCAACCAGTCATCGCTGTCGGCGAGCCGGCACGGTCGGCTCGCGTGCGGGGGGCGGGGGGAGGAGGAGCCGTTGCGACGCTGGCGACGGCTGTGACGCGGAGGAACCGCCGGCGGTTGACGTCCACACCTCCGTACGCGCTCCGCGCGGGTCGGCGAAAGTCCGTGCGTCGGTCTGTCTCCGCTCGCAGGACGGCCCGCAGGGACTCCCGGCAGCGGCACCGCGGCCAGCGGATCACCCCCACGTTCCAGCGCCGTGTCCACTGGCTTCGCTGTCCGGATAACCGGCGAAATGATGAGGGAAGAGGTGGGAGGGCAATTATCTGAATCTTGTCTGCGGCGGAGGTTCGCGCCGAAAAGTCGGGATGTTCACGGGGCTGGTGTCCCGATTTCTGAGGCGGCCCAGCCGAGTAGATAGATTATTGTATTGCTTGCTCGGCGTTGGATGGGTGCTGGGCTGCTAGCAGCGGAAACGCTGCGGAATGTGGCTTGGTTGTGGTCACGGTGGACGCCCGGTGAGTGTGAATCGTTTCGCGGGCTAACGTGGATCATCCCCATCGATGGAGCGGTCCCGCTCCGGTGTTAGAGCACCGGAACGGGGCCTCGATCCGAACCCTGAAAGCCGCAGGTATCCGAACCGTGACCTCCAGCATTGCACAACGCTCCGCCGTCTCCGCGCTGTACTCCATGTTCGTGCCGTAAAGCTTGTCCCGACCGTGGTCTGCGGGCGGGTGGTCTCGGTGCGGGTGCTGCGTTCCACGCTGCTCGCGGTCGCCTATTACCTCGACGCGGAGGACTGGTCGGGCGCGTTCCCGTCGATGTCCACGCTGGCCGCGCGGGCCGAGGAGTCGGTGTCGACCGCCCGGCGCGCGGTGCGTGCGCCGGAGTCGATCGGTGTCCTTGTCACCGAGATCGGTGGCGGCCGGCGGTCGAACCGGTACCGCATCGTCCGCCCCGCGGCCCCGGCGTCGGGATCGACCGCGGCCCCGAAGCCGGCCTCGGAAACACCGGCTGAGGACCGGGGTGCCTGGTCCGCCCCGGGCGCAGGCTGGCTGAACTGCGCTTTCGCCGGGTGAGGTGTGTCTACTGGTTGCGACCGGTGGCTGACGCGGCGATCAGTACCAGTACGGCGGCGACGCCGATCTGCAGCAGGAGCGTCAGCAGCCAGGCGGCGTCGATGGCGTTCGCGATGGCGAGACCGCCGGCGGCGCCGATCAGGCCGACCAGGATCGTCATGAGGCAGCCGATCGCCTGCCGCCCGGGAACCACGAGGCGGCCGAGCACCCCGATGACGAGCCCGGTGACGATCGCACTGATGATTCCGCTCGGTGCGTCCATACCGCTGCGTGCCCCTGTGTCCGGTTGTCTGACCTGAGTGCCTCTGGCGTTCTGCAGCGCCGGTCTCCTCGGCGCTGCTCCGCTGGCCCAGCGCTGCCGGTGCTACCTGGCGGCGGCCGAGGGGGTTGCCTCGCCTGCGGCCGGGGTCGCGGCGTCGGGCGCTGCCGCGGGGGCGACAGGTGCCGCGGGGGCGACGGCCGGTGTGGTGGCGACGGCCGGTGCAGTGGCGACGGCCGGTGTGGTGGCCACCGGTGCCGGCTCGCTGTGGTCGTCCTCGCGGAGGCCCTTCACCTCGGACTTGAAGATCCGCATCGAGCGGCCGAGGGAACGTGCCGCATCCGGGAGCCTCTTCGACCCGAACAACACCAGCACGACGATCGCGATGATCAGAATTTCCGGTGCACCCAGGTCGGGCATGACCCCTCCACGAAACGGTCGGCCGCGCGCGGGTTTCGGCGCATCCTCCGATGATGGTAGCCCCGCTGGGATCTCCTGGCAGGGCCGACGCCGCAGGAAAGGAGCCCCGTCTCGGTGGGCCGGTGGGTCTGGTGACTTTGCGTGGGCTTCTGGTGCGTTCCCGTGCGGATGCGGCCCGGCCGTCGCCATAGTGAGACCTGCGGCGCAGGGATGCCGGACGGCCGCTGCTCGGCCGAACGACCTGTCGAGACCAGGAGGTATTGCCTGATGGGACGCGTTGACTACTACCACGACCCTGACGCTCCCGCCGCGAACTCCCTGGTCGTCGGGGGATCTGCCGTGGTGGTCGACGGCGAGGGCCGCATCCTGCTGCAGCGGCGCGCCGATACCGGGAAATGGGCCCTTCCCGGTGGGCAGATGGACATTGGCGAGTCGTTCGCGAACTGCGTCATCCGGGAGACGAAGGAGGAGACCGGGTTCGACGTCAGGATCGACCGCATCATCGGTATCTACTCCGACCCGCATCACGTCTTCGCCTACGACAACGGTGAGATCCGCCAGCAGTTCAACATCTGTTGCGCCTGCACCATCACGGGCGGATCGGTGCAGGTCAGCGAGGAATCCACCGCGGTCGGCTTTCATGACCTCGCCACGCTCGACCAGCTCGAGATTCAGGAGAGCAATCTCGCGCGCATCCACGACTACCTCGCCGACGGGCCGCCGGTCCTCCGTTAGCCGTGGAGACGCTCAGATCCTCGGGCGGTGGCTGCGGGCTGCCGCTGCTGCCGAGCGGGACCCTGAGAATTGTGGATGCGGGGGGAGTGCGTAGCAAAATCCAGAGAAGCGGCGGATCCGGGGCCACCGATATTGACCTGGCGGTCCGCGTCCGCCGACCACATGGTGCCCCACCGGGGATCCGGCGTCGCCGCGTAGCGTCAGCAATTCACGCCAAGGTGGACAAACGGGGCGCGGAATCATTTGGCGATCCGCAAGATTGAAGGATTATGGTTGCTGTAGCAGCTAAAATCCTTCAATCTTGCTCGGGGCCAGCGGCAGTAGCAGCGGAATCCTCAGACCTTCGGGCGGTGGCTTCGGGAAGCGGGTGGTTCAGGGGTGGTTCGAGCCAGTGGTTCCGGATCCTTCCCCAACGGCCCGATGATCGTGCTGGACGGCGGCATCGCGGCCCGAGCGCTGGCCGCGGTCACGCCCTCGACGGACGTGCCGCGGGCCGGTGCCTGGGGCCGGAGTCAGTCGCGCACGGTGTCCCGCTGAGACTGTGGCCGATCAGCCGGATCGTCCCGGCCGGCGGCGGCCGGATCGTCCCGGCCGGCGGCGGCCGGATCGGCGGCGGCCTCGACCGACAGCGGGCCGCGTGGTTCGGGAGGAACCGGGCCAGCCAACGCGACCGGGCTGGTCACGGCGAGCGAGGCAGTCGCCGGGGCTGATCTGGTCGCGGGAGCTGGACCGGTCGCCGCGCGCGGGCCGCGCCGGCGGCGCAGTGCGGCGCGGGTGAGCGGCTCGACGACGCGGGCTGCCACCGGGCCGATGATCGCCATCAGCAGCACATAGCTGGCCGCGAGCGGCCCGAGCCGGGGCTCGACGTCGGAGGCGACCGCGAGGCCGGCGATGACGATGGAGAACTCGCCGCGCGCGATCAGCGCCGCACCGGCGCGGAAGCGTCCCATGGTGGCGATGCCGGAGCGCCGCGCCGCCCACCAGCCCGTGAACGTCTTCGTGGCGATGCCCGCTGCTGCCAGCCCCAGCGCCGGCAGCAGCGCCGACGGGATCTGCGCCGGGTCGGACTGCAGGCCGAAGAACACGAAGAAGACGGCGGCGAACAGATCGCGCAGCGGTGTCAGCACCTCCCGCGCGCCTTCGGCCACCGGGCCGGACAGCGCGATGCCCACGAGGAAGGCGCCGACCGCGGCCGACACCTGCACCTGCTGGGCCACTCCCGCGACGAGCAGCGCCAGGCCCAGCGCGCGCAGCAGGATGATCTCGTCGTTGCGGTCGGACGTCGGGTTGTACACCAGCCTGGTCACCCGCGCGCTGTGCCGCAGCGCGAGGTAGAGGACGCCGACCATGGCGCCGAGCGCGATCGCGAGCGACTGCGCCGCACCGGCGAACGTCGTGCCGGCCAGCAGCGCGGTCAGGACGGGCAGGTAGACCGCCATCGCGAGGTCCTCGAGGACGAGCACCGACAACACGACCGGGGTCTCCCGGTTGCCGAGCCGGCCGAGGTCCCCGAGAACCTTGGCGATGATGCCGGAGGACGAGATGGCGGTGACACCGCCGAGCACGACCGCCGCGCGCCAGTCCCAGCCGAGCAGGAACGCGGCGGCCACCCCGGGAGCGGCGTTGAGGGTGAGGTCCAGGCCGCCGGCCGGAGCGTTGCGCCGCAGGCCCACCAGCAGCTCACCGGCGGTGTATTCCAGGCCGAGGGTGAGCAGCAGGAGCACGACGCCGATCTCGGCGCCGATCGCGATGAACTCCTCGCTCGCGCCGAGCGGGATCAGCCCGCCATGGCCGAAGGCGAGGCCGCACAGCAGATAGAAGGGAATCGGGGAGATCCCGAACCGGGCCGCGCCGTGGCCGACGAGGCCGAGCAGGAACAGGACAGCGCCCAGCTCCATCATTATCGAGGCAAGATCATGCATATGGTCGCGGCGCCCCTCAGCCGGACCGCAGGAGCTCGCCGACAGCGGCGGTGTTCTCCGGTGTCCCGACGACGACCACGACATCCTCGGCCTGGAGCCTGAAGTCCGGCCGCGGCGAGGCGAGTACCTGGCGGTCGCGGACCACGGCCACGATCGACGCGCCGGTACGGGTCCTGGCCCTGGTGTCGCCGAGCAGTCGTCCGTCGTAGGGCGACCCGGCGACGATCGTGATCTGGTCGCCTACCAGGCCGGCGAACGCCCGGCTGATGTCGGCCAGCTTCTCGACGATGTGGGGAGCACCAAGTAGTTCGGACAGCACATCGCTCTCCTCAGGAGTCAGGTTTATCGACTCGGCGCAGGAATCGGGATCCTGGGCGTCATAGACCACCAGGACGCGGCGGCCGCTGTGATGCGACACCACACCGACCCGCCGGCCGGCGCGGGTCGAGAAGTCGTGCCGCAGGCCGATTCCCGGAAGCCCGGTTTCTTCGACATTCATGGGGATCCCCGTCAGTGAGGTACGTGTCGAGTTCAGGATGTGTGTGTTCAGGTGGGCTTGGCCGGCCGGGCGCGAGTGACCGGCCGCGTTCGGCCGGCATTCGTCGGCCGGCATTCGTCGGCGGGTGGGGCGGCAGGCCGGCGGGTGGTCGTCGGGACCGGGCGCGCGCGTGCCGTCCTGGGGCGCGGGCCCGTGGCGGAGCCGGAACGCTTTGTCCGTGAGGTCGTCCGTGAGGTCGTCCGCGAGGTGGTCAGCGAGGTGGTCAGCGATGCCGTCGCTCCCGGTGGTGAAGGCTTCGAGCCTGGCGCATGCGGGTGACGCCTGGCCGGCGAACGGCCATCGAGGCACTGGCGGCGGTTGGCGCGTGACAGGGCACCGGTGACACGGCCCGCGTCGGGGCGAGCGGCGGCGGCCGGATCGCGGCGCGGCGCGCTGGTGCTCAGACCGGGCGTCCACCCCGCGTCGGCGGGTCGCGCGCGCCACCGGGGCCGACGGGGCGCAGTGGCCGGGCCGCGCAGCGGGAGCAGCGCCATCCCAGGAAGACAGCGGCGAGAACGAGCGGAACGAGCGCGGCGGCGAGGCCGACCTCGTGGCCGCCGGCCCACGACGGCGACGAGTTCGCGAGGTGGGCGCCGTGGTCGAGGTGCGGGAACGGCGGGCCGCCCTGGAGCGGCGGCACGGTGGACAGGGCCGAGGTGGTGGCCACGCCGCCGATGCCGCCCGGAGGATGGCCGCCGGCCCACCCGTCTGTTCCCGCACCGAGGCCGAGCAGCGCCATGACCGCGATGACGACCACCCACGCCACCTGGGCGCGCACGCGGTGGCCGGTCGACATGGTCACAGGCTAGGGCATCCGGGACCGACCCGGCGTTACGCCAGGAAGTCGGGACGAGAGCGAGCGAGGAGTCAGGAGCCGGCTGGCCAGCCGAGATGCGAGATGTAGGTGCCCGGGCGGGTGGCGCCGTCCTGGCGCCGGGCGGACGGCGTGGACGGTGATCAGCCGTCGGCGAGGCGGGCGCCGTGGGCGGTCTCGGCGGCGGTCACCGATGAGGCATTGCAGCCGAGCAGCCGCCAGCGGGTGACGGTGCCGTCCGGGCCGCGCAGCCACCCGGCCCGCAGCGCCTCCTCGATGCGGCGGCGGACGGGAAGCTCCCCAGGCGGCTCGGTGGCGAACAGGATCCGCAGCCGCACCCCGTCCGGCGTGCGGACGGCGGCGGTGTGGTGCGGCGCGTCCGGGCACGGCGGCGGATGGTCCCAGTGCCCGCACAGGGCGACCGTCACCGCCGCGCCGGGCGCGTGGATGTCAGCGTCGGAGGGCATCTCGACGAGGGCCTCGTGGGCGAACGCCTGTCGCATGACGACCAGTCTCCCGCGCTCCGGTGCCGTCGCGGGCCGGTGGCGACCTGCTACCGAGCGGCGCGTGGTGGCGGGCGTGCGGCGGCTCGGCGCCGGCGGCTGGCATCGGCGCTGATCGCCTGGCGCGGCTTGGCACGCGCCGGCACCGGTGCTGCGGTACGCGGCTTGCGGGCCGTCTACTCGTGGATAGTATCGCGATGTATCGCGATTGCTCGATGGAGGATCAGATGAGCGATGTTCAGATGGGTGATGTGCTGAACGGACCGTTGCGGGATCCCGACGTCCACGCGGTGATCGAGCGGGTCAGGGCTGAGGGCAGGCCGCCCGGTTGGGGCCCCCGCCCCGGTGGCGCCGGCGGGCCGGGTGGTCCCGGTGGGAGGGGCGGGCGGGGTCCGCGGGCGGGGGGCGGCGGGTTCCCGCCGCGCGACCCGTTCGAGTTCACCGAGGTCGCGTTCCCGATCGCGCCCGAGCAGGGCGACCTGCTCTACCTGCTGTGCCGGGCGACGGGCGCGACCCGGGTCGCCGAATGCGCGACGTCGCTGGGGATCTCCACGCTGTACCTCGCCGCCGCGATGCGCGACAACGGCGGCGGGCTGGTGATCGGCTCGGAGATCGTCCCGGAGAAGGCGGCGAAGGCGCGGAAGAACCTCGCCGACGCGGGCCTGGACCATCTGGTCGACATCCGGGTGGGTGACGCGCTGGAGACGTTCGCCGACCTCGGCGGGCCCGTCGACCTGCTGCTCGTCGACGGCTGGCCGACGGCGAACCCGCCGAGCCTGTCCCGTTCGATCATCGGCCTGGTCGCCCCGCAGCTGCGGCCCGGCGCGATCGTCGTCAACGACAACGCGGAGGAGGACTACCTGGAGTACGTCCGCGACCCCGCGAACGGCTTCGTCGGGATGTCCCTCCCGCTCAAGGGCAGCACCGAGGTCTCCGTCCGGGTCGGTGCCTGACGTCCACGCGGCCGGCCCGACGCCCCGTCGCGTCGGGCCGCCGGGACGGTTGCCTGCGGCGAGTGATGTGTACGGCGTGGTGGTCAGGACGTCAGGGTCTCGATCATCACCGTGTCGTGCTCGGCGGCGACGAAGCGGGGATGGTCGAGCAGGCCGCGCAGGAACTCCGTGGTCGTGACCACGCCGGGGCCGTCCGCGTGCAACTCCTCGAGGGCGCGGCGCATCCGGGCGAGGGCCCGGGGGCGGTCCGGGGCCCAGACGACGACCTTCGCCAGCAGCGAGTCGTAGTAGGCCGGGATGCGGTACCCGGGGCGGGCGTGGGTGTCGACCCGGACGAACGGGCCGGCGGGCGCGGCGAACTCCTCGAGCGTCCCGGGGGCGGGGGCGAAGTCGCGCCGCGGGTTCTCGGCGTTGATGCGGCATTCGATCGACACACCGCGGGCGTCGACGTCCGCCTGGGCGAAGCCGAGCGGCTCGCCGGCGGCCACCCGGATCTGCTCCGCGACCAGGTCGAGGCCGGTCACCATCTCGGTGACGGGATGCTCCACCTGCAGCCGGCAGTTGACCTCCATGAAGTAGAAGCGGCCCTGCGGGTCGACGAGGAACTCGAAGGTACCGGCGCCGACGTACCCGCTCGCCAGCGTGCCGCGCACCGCCGCCGCGCAGAGCGGCTCGACGACCTCGGCGGGCAGGCCGGGCGCCGGGGTCTCCTCGACCAGCTTCTGGTGGCGCCGCTGCAGGGAGCAGTCCCGGGCACCCAGGTGGACGGCGTTGCCATGCGTGTCGGCCAGGACCTGGACCTCGACATGGCGCGCGGACGGCAGGTACCGCTCGACATACAGGCGGCCGTCACCGAACACCGCCTGGGCGGTCGCCCGGGTGTGCCGGTAGGCGCGGGCGAAGGCGTCCGCGTCGTGCACGACGGTCATTCCGCGCCCGCCGCCGCCGGCCGCGGCCTTGATGATGACCGGGTAGCCGATCTCCGCCGCGACCGCGGCGGCGGCCTCCGGCTGGTCGGGGGTGTCACGGCTGCCGGGCAGCAGCGGCAGGCCGGCCTCGGCCATGATCCGCCGGGCGACGGCCTTGTCGCCCAGGCGGGCCATGACCTCCGGCGGCGGGCCGATGAAGGTCAGCCCTTCGGCCGCGCAGACCTCGGCGAAGTCGGCGTTCTCCGACAGGAAGCCATAGCCGGGATGCACGGCGTCGGCGCCGCGGATGCGCGCCGCCTCGATGACCGCGGGAATGTTGAGGTAGCTCTCCCGCGACGGTCCGGGGCCGATCTGGACGGATTCGTCGGCGAACGCGACGACGGCGCTGTCGCGGTCGGCCGACGAGTGCGCGGCGACGGTGGCGATGCCCAGCTCGCGGCAGGTGCGGGCGACGCGCAGCGCGATCTCGCCGCGGTTGGCGATGAGAACCTTCTTGATCATCACCGGCCGCCGGTGGGCGCGTCGACGTCCAGGGTGAGCAGGGGCTGGCCGTACTCCACCGGGGTGGCGTCGGCGACGAGGACCTCACGGACCACACCGCCGCGATCCGCCTCGACCGGGATCATCAGCTTCATCGCCTCGATGATCCCGACCTGCTGGCCCGCGACGACGGTGTCGCCGGCCCGCACGAACGGGTCCGCACCCGGCTCGGGGGAGTGGTAGAAGACGCCGACGGTGTGCGCCGGGACGACGTAGGCGAGCGCGTCGTCGGCGCTCTCGCGCGGGCGCGGGGCCGCCGCGGCCTGGGCCAGGTCGGCATGACCCGACCCGGTGGGGGCCCCGAGCGCGGCCGGGTCCGGTGCCGGCACAGCCGGCCCGGTGGCGACCGAGCCGTCCCGGGCGCCCGGGATGGCGGGCGTCGTCCAGTCGATCTCCAGGGTGATGTCCCCGGCGCTGACCCGCACCCGGCTCACCGGGCGCCCGCCGCCGGCTCCCGCCTCCAGGGCCTCGCGGCGCAGGACCGCGATCACCTCGCCGAGGCTGTTCTCCCCGGCCCGCTGGCCGGTCCCGGTGACCGGGGTGGTGTGACTGCCGTTCGCGGTGGTCATGATCAAGGCTGCCTCACGTCGTCGAGATCGGCGGTGGAGCGCTGCCCCATCGGCGGGCGTGCCGCGGGGAGGGTGGGTACGGCAGGCGTGGCGGCGCTCGGGGTCGTGGCGGAGGCCGAGGCCGGCACCGGGGCGCCGAAGCGGCGGAAGCGGGCCCGGCGGCCGGAGACCAGGGTCGGCGGGTCCAGCGGGACGAGGTCCGCGAGGGTGCCGGCCAGGGCGGCGCGCAGGGCGTCCGCCGCGGCGAGCGGGTCGACGTCGGCACCGCCGTCGGGCTCGGGGATGACGCCGTCGACGATCCCGGCCTCCAGCAGGGCACGGGAGTCGACCCGCAGCGCGGCCGCGGCGTCCGGTCCGGCGGCCGGGTCCTTCCACAGGATCGCGGCGCAGCCCTCAGGGCTGATCACCGAGTAGATCGCGTTCGCGCACATCAGCACCCGGTCAGCGACGGCCAGCGCGAGCGCGCCGCCGCTGCCGCCCTCACCGGTCACCACCGCGACGACGGGCACCGGCAGGCCGGCCATCAGCCGCAGGTTCTCGGCGATGGCGACGGCCTGGGCGTTCTCCTCGGCCTCGATGCCGGGATGCGCCCCGGCGGTGTCGATCAGCGTGATGACCGGCAGGCCCAGCTTCGCCGCCAGCCGCATCACCCGAGCGGCCTTGCGGTAGCCGGCGGGCGAGGGCATGCCGTAGGCCCGGGCCGCGAGCTCGGCGGCGGTGTGGCCCTTCTGCGTCCCGATGACGACGACGGACATCCCGTCGAAGCGGCCCAGGCCGGCGATCATGGCCGGGCAGTCGGCGGCGGCGCGATCGCCGTGCAGCTCGGTCCAGTCCTCGACCAGCGCGCCGACGTAGTCCAGCGCGCTGGGCCGGCCGAGCCGGCGGGCGAGGCGCACCGCCTCCCACGGGTGGCGCTCGGCGAGCCGGGCGGGGTCACGGACGACGCCCGCCGAGCCGTGCCCGCCGGCTTCCCCGTCCGGGCTCGCCGCGGCCGCGGCCGTTGCGGGCGCCGGCGCCTGGCGGCGGGTGGCGACGGACAGCAGCCGCCCGAGTGTCGGGCGCAGAGCTGCCCGCGGGCTGATCAGGTCCACGACGCCGTGCTCGAGCAGGAACTCGGCGGTCTGGAACCCGGGCGGGAGGGTCTGGCGGATGGTCTGCTCGATCACCCGGGCGCCGGCGAAGCCGAGGCGGGCGCCGGGCTCGGCGATGATGACGTCGGTCAGCGTCGCGAAGGACGCGGCGACACCGCCGAACGTCGGGTCGGTGACCAGCGAGACGGTGAGGATGCCCGCCTCGTCGAGCTGACCGATGGCCTGGGCCGTCTTGGCCATCTGCATCAGGGAGAGCGCGCCCTCCTGCATCCGGGCGCCGCCCGAGGCGGTCACCAGCAGCAGCGGGGTGCGTTCCCGCAGGGCGATCTCGCAGGCCAAGGTGATCGCCTCGCCGACGGCCGCGCCGAGACTGCCGCCGAGGAAGCGGAAGTCCATCACCGCGGCGACGACGGGGCAGCCCTCGATCGTGCCGCGGGCGACCAGCACCCCCTCGGACATCCCGGTCGCGGCCCGGGCGCCGCGCAGCCGGTCGGTGTAGGGGCGGGTGTCGATGAAGTGCAGCGGGTCCGCCGCGGTGACCGGAGTGTCGAGGAGCTCGACGGAGTCCGCGTCCAGCAGCAGGTCGATCCGCTGCGCGGCTGTCAGGCGCGCGTGCCAGCCGCATTCGGGGCAGACGCTCCCGCCGCGGGCGAACCGCCGGCTGTAGATCATCCGCCGGCAGCCGTCGCAGACGAGCCACGCGGAGGTGCCGTCGTCCCCCTCGGGACGGTGCTGGTGCTGCAGTACCGGTGCGGTCATGGCCGTCGTTCCTGTTCTGGTCGGTGGGGGAGCGGCCGGTAGGTGGTGGCCGCGGCGGGCAGCCGGACGCCGGCCTGGGCGAGAGCCGCGACCCGGCTGGTGAACGCGGCCCCGCGCATCAGCTCGGTGGCGATCGCGGCGGCGTGCCGGTTCTCCAGCGGTTCCAGGACGCTGCCGCGTACCCAGGTGTTGAAGGCACCCATCGCCGGGCCGCACCAGACCTGGTAGTCGGCGACCCGGTCGGCCGCGCCGCCGATGCTCCAGCCCGAGGACAGGCCGAGATACCAGCGGAACACCAGTGCCATCCGCCGCTTCGGGCTCTCCCGCGCCCGCTCGATCTGCTCGGGGTCGCGGGTGGAGAAGTAGGTGACCGTGTCGGCCCAGACGTCGTCGAGCGGCCGGCGGAAGATCCGCTTCTCCAGCGCGGCCCGCTCGTCGGCGGGGATGTCGTCCAGCCCGTCGTACCGGTGGTACAGGTCGTACAGCCGGCGCGCCTTCGACGCGAACATGGTGCCGCGGCTGAGAACCTGCACCTCGGCGCCGATCTCGAACATGTCGGCGGACGGAGCCTGCGCGCAGTCGGTCACCGAGGCCTGGGCGAGCAGCGCCTTGGTCGCCGGCGACTGCGCCGCCTCGACGGAGGACTGGTTGACCGAGCCGGTCACGACATAGTCCGCGCCGAGGGCGAACGCGGCGGCGACGGCTCGGGGGGTGCCGAGGCCACCGGCCGCACCCACCCGGACGGACCACCCGCCACCTGCGCCGCCCGGGCCACCCGGCGTGTCCCGAAGGGCGTCGCGCAGGGCCAGCAGCTCGGGCAGCAGGACGGCCAGCGGGCGGCGGTCGGTGTGGCCGCCGGAGTCGGCCTCCGCGGTGATGTCGTCGGCGAGCGGCACCGCCGCGGCGAGCGCGGCCTGCTCGGCGCTGACCAGCCCCTGCTCGACCAGCGGACGGACCAGTGCCTCCGGAGCCGGCCGCAGGAACAGCTCGGCCACCTCGGTACGGGACACCTTCGCCACGACCCGGTTCGCCGCGACGACCCGCCCGTCCGGGCCGCGGTGCAGGCCGGCGAGCCGGTAGCGCACCACCTGGGGGGTCAGGTCCAGGAAGGCCGACGCCTCGATGCAGCGCACCTGATGGCGCAGGCACGCGTCGATGGCCTCGCGCTCCATCGCGGCCTCGGTCGGGCTGTGGATCAGGTTGCAGGCGAAGGGACGCCCCCCGACACGGCGGCTGATGTCGGCGAGCGCCTCCTCGACCCGGGCGGCGACCACGCCGGCCGCGCCGAACGAGGCGAGGTAGCCCGCCTGGGCCAGGTTGACCACCAGATCGGTGGATGCGATGCCGTTCGCCATCGACCCGGCCATGTAGGCCTGGTCGACCCCGTGGTCGCGGCGGAAGGCGGGGGAGCCGAGGCGCCGCGGCGGCAGCGGGCCCGCGGCGGCCAGCACCTGCCCGGCCGTCGCCGCGGCCTGCTCGTCGCCGGTGAGGGCGATCCCGGCCGCGTCGCGCACGACGTAGACGGGCCGCTCCAGGTCGGCGAGCACCCGGTGGACGTCCGCCGGGGTCCGGGCGAGCGGTGTGGCCCGCCCGGGCGGTGCGAGTCGTGCGGGCGAGGCCGCGGCAGGGGGTGTGGGGACCAGTGGCGTGGTGACCAGGGGCGGGCTCACCATGACGGCGCTCCCTCGTCGCGCAGCTCGATCGCGATGTCGGTCAGCTGGTAGATCCGCATCGTCGGCTTCCACAGGCTCGCGTCGGCGGTGACACGGACCCGGCCGGGCCGGCGGCTGACATCGGAGATGTGAACCTCCAGGGTGAACGTCCCGTCGGACGGGAGCAGCTGGCCCCGGTACTTCCAGTGCATGGTCAGGCCGACCGGCAGGACGAACCCGGGCCGGGCCATCCCGTCCGCGTGGCCCGCGTCGACGGACCACTCCTGCATGGCCTGGATGACCGCCTCGACCCCGAGCGATCCGGGGATCACCGGGTCGAGGTGGAAGTGCCGGGTGAAGAACCAGTCCGCCGGGTCGATCGGGCGGACCGCCCGCAGGTAGCCGCGCCCGTGCCGGCCCCCGCCGTCGACGACCTCCACGTCGTCGAGCAGCGCGAGCTGGCCGCGGGCACACAGCGGCGCCGCCGGGTCCGCGCGGCGGGCGGCGACGTCGATCGTGCGGACCGCCGGGGCCTCACCGCCCCGCTCGGCGACCTCGTCGAGCCAGGTCGGCACGAGCCGCCCGCCGTCCAGGCCGGTCTGGCGGGCCAGTGCCGGCGCGTTGAAGTAGCCGAACATCGACTCGCCCGTGTAGAACGGCTCGCCGTCGACGGCCATCGAGTAGGAGAAGTCCTGCAGCGCCGTGCCCGGCATCGGGTTCGTCGACATCAGCGTCGAGTGCTGGCGGATGGTCGCGTCGCGCAGCTCCACCTCGCGCAGCACCGTCGCGCTCCCGCCGAGGTTGCGCAGGCTGTAGTCCTCCTCCGGCTCGGCCAGGGTCGCGCCCAGGTAGTAGCCGAGCAGCAGCGCCGACTGCAGCGACGTCTCCATGTAGACGGCGTTGGGCATCGAGGCGTTCGCGGTGTCGGCGTAGTACCAGCAGTCCGCCGCCGCGTCGTACTCGGTGATGTGGGTGGCGCCGCCGCGCAGGTCGCCGCGGCGGGAGTCCGACGCCATGATCCGGTCGACGAGCCGCAGCCCGCCGCCGGGCAGCCGGGTGGCCCGCCGGCCCCGGTAGGCGCCGAACTCCGGGCCCAGCCCGATGCCCTGGTCCCCGCGGGCGCAGTGCGCCATGTGGAACTCGTTGAGCAGTGCCCGCTCCCCGGCGGCGTTGCGCCGGCCGAGGAAGGCCGTGACGGCGCCGCCGTGGTCGGGCCCGATCTGCGTGCCCGGACGCTCCCGGACGGTCACGGCCACGTCGCGGATCTCGGCGACGACCCGTCCGCCGGCCTGGACCAGCACCCGGGCGGCCAGCCAGGGCCGTGGCAGCAGGTCGATCGTGTCGACGTCGAGCACGACCTCCCCGCCGGTGCCGTCCCACCGCGACGCGCCGTCGGCGCCGGTGCCGACGAGCGTCACGGTGGGCGCGGGATGTGCCGGGCCGGTGCGCGGGCGGCCGTCCGGGTCCTCCGCGGGCGCGGCGGGGACGAAGCGTGCGTCCGCCAGGCACAGGTGCAGGCCGACGTACAGCGCGAAGACCCGCAGCGCCTGCCCGGCCGCGGTCAGCAGCTCGGTGGTGAGCGCGTCGGTGCCGCTCGCGGCGTCCAGCGGCAGCAGACCGGCGTGCAGGGAGCCGGCCGCGCTGGCACCGCCATGCGTACGCAGCCCCGCCACCCAGGCCAGCAGCGGCCGGTCGCCCGGATCGACGAGCGTGAGGTCGGGGCTGGCGCCCTCCTGGTCGTAGGCCGGCCCGAAGACGCCCGCGATCTCGCCGCGGCCGAGCGCGGCCAGGTCCGCGGCGGTGAGCTCACGGCGCTCCGTGCGCGCCAGCGCCTTGAAGGACGCCTCCGTGACCGGGTCGTCCTCCGTGCCCGGACCGGTGGGTGCCGGCCCGGCCTGCGCCGGCCCGGTCTCAGGAACGGCCGCCGTCGTGACCGCCGGCGGGAGGGCCGGTGTGGCCGCCGTGATCGCTGTGATAGCTGGTGTCGCCGCCGTGGCGATCGCCGGTGTGCCCGTGATCGCCGTGCCCGTGACCGCCGGCGTGACGCTGATCGTCGGGGTGCCCGCGATCGCCGGTGTGACGGTGGGCGCGGGGCGGACGGTGCCGGTGCCGGTGGGCGCCGGGCCGGCGAGGGTGAGCCGGCTCAGCGCGAGCTGCGCCGCCAGCGCGGAGTCGTGCGCCGCCGCCACGACGGCGCCCGCCTCGCGGATGAGCCCGGCGATCCGGGTCGTGGCGAGGTGACCCGCGCCGGTGAGCGCGGAGCCGGCGGGCAGCGGCACCGTCACCGCCGCCACCGTGGTTGCCCCGGGGGTCACCAGAGCGAGCGCCTCCGTGGTCGCCACGGTGGTCGCCGTGGTCGCCGTGGGCGTGGCCGGGACGGTCAGCCGGAGCGCGTCGAAGGGCTCGCCCTCGAAACCGAGCTCGTCGTCCAACGCGGCGGCCGGCAGCGCACCGGGGCCGAAGCCCGGCACGGACATGCGGGGCGCCTCCTCGGCGATCGTCATGACGTCACCTCCTGCGCCCAGCGCGCGGCACCCTCGGCGAACTTCGCGGCCATGTCCGGGGTGGCGACCATCGCCACGTCGTGCAGGCGGACGAGGATCCGTCCATCCCGGCCGACGGCGGTCACCCGGTTGAGCAGGCCGGTGTCGCGGACCTGGGTCTCGTCGACCACCACGGCGAACGGCTCGTCCGCCGGCAGCGGGGCCCGGTAGTCGATCCGCCCGACGGCCAGCGGCAGGCAGGCCTGGCCGGTCACCCAGCGCCCGAGCACCGACGGGCCGTGCAGCAGCAGGTCGGCCAGCGCCGGATCGTGCAGCGTGGCGGCGAACGCGCCGTGCGCGACCGGAGCCGCGGGCAGGCGGCACTCGATGACGAGGCTGCGGTCAGCGCGCTCCAGGACCCGGGTGATCCCCCGCAGCAACGGCCCGTGGAACAGGGTGCCGCCGGTGTAGATCTCCAGGCCGTCCTGCGCGCCCGGCCCCGACCACAGCGCCTCCAGCCGCGACCAGTCCTCCACCTGTGTCGGCGCCGGTGGCCGCGCGGCGAGGACCAGCGTCGCCGCGTAGCGGGAGACGCCGATCGGCAGCGCGCCCGGGCTGCGCACGCTCGCCTTCACGACGAGCCGGTCACCCGTGCCGGCCGCGCCGCCGGCGCTCGGGTCGGGCTCGGCAGCCGCGGCGTGCACCCGCAGGGTCAGCTCACCCGTCCCGTCGAACACCACACCCTTGTGGACGTCGAAGTCGCGGACCTCCACGACCGCGAGCCCCGGGTGGGCCCGCTCGACGACGCCCGCGAGCCAGCCGATCGCGAAGGTCGCCGGCAGGACGGGGAACCCGCCGACCTGGTGGTGCAGGATCACCGGGTGCTCGGCGATCTCGCCGAGGTCGCGGCGGGCCACCAGGGCCGGTGCGGGCCGCACCCCGCCCGCGCCGGTCAGCGCCTCGGCCGACCCGACCAGCAGGCGGACGTCGGCGGTGCCCGGCGGCTCGAACTGGTCGGCGAACACCTCGGCGCCCTGCGCCCGGTCGATCAGCGCGACGCCGCGGGAGCGGAACAGCTCGCGCAGGTCGGCGTCGACCATGCCGCCGTCCCAGGCGCCCCAGTCGATCGCGGTGATGTGCCGGCCGGGCGTCGCCTGCTTCCAGCCGGCGGCGAGCCGGCCGAGGGCCTCGTTCGCCGCCGCGTAGTCGGCCTGACCCGGGTTGCCCATCAGGCCCGCCACCGAGGTGAACAGCACCAGATGCCCCAGCGGCGAGGCCGCGCCGGAACGGGATTCCTCGGATGAGTCGAGCGCGCCGAGCGCGTCGAGGACGTTGCGCAGCCCGGTCAGCTTCGGGGTCAGGACCCGGCGGACCGCGTCGGGGGTCTTGGCCTCCAACGTGCTGTCGGCGAGTGCCCCGGCACCGTGCACGAGGGCGCTGGCCACGTCCCGGTAGGGAGCCAGCGCGGCCTGTACCGCCGCCCGGTCGGCGATGTCGACGCTCAGGTAGACCGCGGTGGCGCCGGTCGCGGCCAGCGCCGCGAGGGTGTCGCGGATCTCGCGGCGGGCCAGCACGTCGCGGCGCGCCGCCTCGGCCTGCCGGGGCGTCGGGCGTGGGCCGTCGGTGCCGGCCCGCGCCGCCAGGTCGGCGGCGGCGGCGCCGAGCAGGGCGGCGTCGGCGACGCCCTGCGCCCAGGCGGGATCGGCGTCGGCCTCGGTCCGGCCGAGGAGCACGAAGTGCGCCGGGACACGGGCCGCGAGCGCCCGCACGCAGTCGGCGGTCACCCCGCGCCCGCCCCCGGTGACGATCACCGTGTCCTGCGGGCTCAGCTTGGTGACCTCGCCGTCGTCGATGGGCCCGGTCTCCGGGTCACGGTCGGCGGTCGCCGTGGCCGGGCTGGCGCCGAAGGGGCCGGGCCGGACCGTCCAGCGGGTGCCGACCGGGTCGACGCCGACCTCGAGGAGGTCGACAGCCGCGTCCCACAACTCGGTCAGCGCGATCCGGGCCAGATCCGCGGGCGCCACGGCGGGATCGACGTCCAGGGCCCGGCAGAACAGCGAGGTCTCCTCGCGGGCCAGCGTCTTCACCACTCCGGAGACCCCGCCGACGAGGCGTTGCACCGCGGGCTCCGGGCCGCGAAGGCCCAGACCGCCGTCGAGGCGGGTGATGGTGAGGAAGGCGGCGCGGTCGCCACGCGCGGCCGCGCGGCGCAGCGGCCCGGCGGCGTGCTTGGCCACCAGGACGGCGTCGGCGAGCCGGCGGATGCCGTCCGTCCAGCCGGAACCGTCATCCGGTCCGGCCGGCGTGCCGACCAGCAGGAGGCACAGGTCGGCGGTCTCCCCCGCGCCGAACGCGTCCGCAAGCGCGCTCTCGACCGCGGCGGCGTCCCATTCGTCGAGCGGGTCGGCCGGCTCGTCGGCGGTCTCGGTGTCGGCGCCGGGCTCGGTGCCGCCGGCTGCCGCGGCCGGCAGCCGCACCGTGCGGACCGCGAAGCCTCGGCCCATCAGCTCCTCGTCCAGCGCGGCCAGCGTCGCGGCGTCCGCGCCGGTGGCCGAGGCGTCGACGACGACGGCGACCGGGTCCGACCCGAACGGCGCGGCGTCGAGGACGTCCACTGGGGCGGTCGGTACGAGCTCGACCCGGCGCCGGGGCAGCGGTGCCCCGCCGTCGAGGGACTCGGCCGCGGCCGGTGCCACGGGGTCGAGCGTTCCGGCGGCCGGCTCGGCCGGCCCGGCGAGGCTCGTCAGCACGTGGTCGGTGATGTGGTCGAGGGTGCGCATTTCGGCGAGGCGTTCGGGGCCGACTGCGGGGAGGGTGGGGAAGTGTTCTTGGAGGGCGCCGAGGATCTGGACGCGTTTGATGGAGTCGACGCCGAGGTCGGCTTCGAGGTCCATGCCGGTGTCGATCATTTCGGCGGGGTAGCCGGTGCGGTCCGCGACGACGCCGAGGAGCGCGGTGCGGACGGCGTCGGGGGAGACCGCGGCCGCGGGCGCGCCGTTCAGCGAGGCCGGTACGGGCTGCGGGGCGGCGGGAGCCGCGCTGGTGAGGCTGGTGAGGACGTGGTCGGTGATGTGGTCGAGGGTGCGCATTTCGGCGAGGCGTTCGGGGCCGACTGCGGGGAGGGTGGGGAAGTGTTCCTGGAGGGCGCCGAGGATCTGGACGCGTTTGATGGAGTCGACGCCGAGGTCGGCTTCGAGGTCCATGCCGGTGTCGATCATTTCGGCGGGGTAGCCGGTGCGGTCGGCGACGACGCCCAGCAGTGCGGTGCGGACGGCGTCAGGGGAGACGGCGGTGGTGGCGGTGCCGTTCGCCGTGGCGGTGGCCGGTCCGGTTGTGCTGGCGGTGGGGGCGCTGCTTGCCGTGTTGGTGAGGCTGGCGAGGACGTGGTCGGTGATGTGGTCGAGGGTGCGCATTTCGGCGAGGCGTTCGGGGCCGACTGCGGGGAGGGTGGGGAAGTGTTCTTGGAGGGCGCCGAGGATCTGGACGCGTTTGATGGAGTCGACGCCGAGGTCGGCTTCGAGGTCCATGCCGGTGTCGATCATTTCGGCGGGGTAGCCGGTGCGGTCGGCGACGACGCCCAGCAGCGCGGTGCGCACCTCGTCCGCGGTGGGGCCCGCGGCGACCGGCGTGCTGGCAGCAGGGCTCGCCGGGGTCTCGGTCCCGACGGGCTCGCCTGCGCCGAGGGCCGGCGTCCCGGGCCGGTACCCGTTGCCGTTGGCACTGCCGTTGCCAGGGGTGCTGCCGTTGCCGCTGGCAACGCCGTCACCGGAGTCCTGGCTGGGGATCCAGGGCACCACCGGGGCCGCCGAACCGGCCGGCGGGGCCGGCGTGAGTCCGGCTGGTGCCGCGTGAACCGGGGCCACCGGCAGAGCCGGGGCCGGGGCGGGCGCGGGAAGGAAGGCGTCCTCCCGAGCCGGCAGCCGCAGGCCGGCGAGGGCGGCGAGCACCTCGTTGGCGCGGGTGTGGGTGCGGCCGGCGGCGAGGCTCTGCTCGGCGACCTGCTCGATGGCCGCCGGGATCCAGGCGGGCTGGTCCGTGCTCGCGCCCGATCGCAGCAGGGCGACCAGCTCCCCGGTGATCTGCAGCTGTCCGTCCAGGTACCGGGTGTGCAGGTCCAGGTGCCGGTTCACCGCCTCGGTCACCAGCGCCGGGTCCAGGTCCGTGCCTGCGGCCACCACCGGGCTCGGCGCCGCGGCGGCACCGGCCACGGCCAGACCGTTCGGGGCGGGTGGGCCGTCGACCGCCGGCGCGTGGCTGGCGGCCGACAGGTCACCGTTGGCGCTGGTGGTGGCCAGGCCGCCGAGGACGGAGCCGCCGTTCGCGGTGGGGGCGCCGCCCGCGGTGGGGGTGAGCGCGGCCGGAGCCAGCGCCGCCGTGGTGAGCGTGGCCGGCGTGACGGCGGTGACCGCGGCGGCGTCCGCGACCGGTGTGGCGGCGGTCGGGGCCGCCAGCGCGCTGACCCGGAAGCCGTCGGTGAGGCCGGCGTTGTAGAGCGCGCGGCGGGAGTCGGGGATGTACTCGGCGCCGGTGAGCGTGATGGTCATCGCGGCACGGCGCGCGGCCTGCCCGCCCTCGGCGTGCGAGGCCGGGTCGTACCGGTTGATGTCGGTGATCGCCACGCCGAGCACCGCGAGCTGCACGGCGGCCTGCTTGAGCATGACGTCGCCGTCGCGCAGCGGGCCGCCGTCCGTGGAGACGACCGCGATCGGCTCGTCGCCGAGGATGCGGCGGGTGAGCTGGGCGAGCACCTGCTTCGGGCCGAACTCGACGAAGACGTTGCAGCCGGCGGCGCGCATCGCGCGGACACCGGCGACGAAGTCGACGGGTGCCAGCAGCTGGCCGCCGAGAACCGCGCGGTTCTCCGCCGGCTCGGTGCCGTAGCTCGCGCCGGCCGTGTTGGCGTACACCGGCGCGGTCGGCGCCCCGATCTCGACGGAGGCCAGGTCGGCGGCGAACCGGTCCACCGCGTGCCCGACGTAGCGGGTGTGGAACGCGGCGGAGACGGGCAGCAGCCGCCCGTTCAGGCCGCGCCGGGCCAGCTCCGCCAGCACCTCGCCGACGGCCTGCGTGCCGCCGCCGACGACGACCTGGTCGGGGGCGTTGTGGTTGCAGACGACCACGTCGGGGAAGTCGGCGAGGATCTGCTCGATCTCCTCGCGGCCGGCCTGGACGGCGGCCATCGTCCCGGGATCGGCGCTCACCGCGTCGGCGGCGGAGGCCGTGTCGGCGGGGGAGACGGCGTCGGGCGGGGCCATCGCGGCGCCGCGGGCGCGGGCGAGCCGGAAGAAGTCGGCGTCGGTCAGCGCGCCGGCGGCCCACAGCGCGGTGAGCTCACCGAAGCTGTGGCCGAGGTAGCCCGCGCAGTCCAGGCCCAGCTCGGCCAGGTAGCGGAACTGGCCCACCGACAGTGCGCCGATGGCGGGCTGGGCGTACCGGGTGGCCCGCAGCCGGGACTCCTGCTCCTGGCGCAGCTCGGGATCGAACACCGGCGGCGGGTACATCACCGCGGCCAGCGCGGTGGCGTCGCCGTCGAACACGGCGTTCGCGTCGTCGAGGGCCTGGCCGACGGTCGGCACGCCGAGCACGGCGTCGAGGCCCATCTCCAGGTACTGGCTGCCCTGGCCGGCGAACAGCGCGCCGACGCGAAGGTCCGCCAGGGCGCGGCGGCGGTAGTAGACCCCGGCGGGGTGCGTCCACTGCTCGGCGTCGGGGGACGCGGCGAGCTGGGCGAGCGCGATCCGGCGCGGCTCGGCGCCGTCCGGGTCGCCGGCCGGGGTCACGAACCCGACCCGGGCGTGGTCGGCGGGGATGGGGCCGTCGGTGGGGGCGGCGCCGGCCTCGAGCGCGGCGCGCAGCGCGGCCGGGTCCGGGGCGTGCCACACCCAGGCACGGGCGGTGCGGTGCACCATCCCGTTCGCCGGGCGCAGCGCGCTGTGCTCCTCCAGGACGACGTGGAAGTTCGTCCCGCCGAAGCCCATCGCGGAGGCGGCGGCGCGGCGCACCGGCCGGCGCGGGTCGCGGATCCACGGCCGGGTGCGGGTGTTCACGTACAGCGGGGTCGCGTCCTCGGCGAGCGGGCCGTTGGGGCGCTCGACGTTGATCGTCGGGGGCAGCGTCTTCTGGTAGAGGCTGAGCGCCAGCTTCATCAGGCTGGCGGTGCCCGCGGCGCCCTTGGTGTGGCCGATCTGCGACTTGACGCTGCCGATCGCGGCGAAGTGGGCCTGCCCGTCGGCGGCGGCGCGCAGGACGCCGTCCAGCGCGGTCAGCTCGGTGCGGTCGCCGACGGCGGTGCCGGTGGCGTGGGCCTCGAACAGCTCGACGGACGCCGGCGAGCAGTCGGCGTCGGCGTAGGCGCGCCGCAGCGCGCGCTCCTGGCCCTCGGCCCGCGGGGCGTAGATGCTCTTCGAACGGCCGTCGCTGGACGAGCCGAGCCCGCGGATGACCGCGTAGATCCGGTTGCCGTCGCGCTCGGCGTCCGCCAGCCGGCGCAGGGCGATCATGCCGACGCCCTCGCCGATCAGCGTGCCGTCGGCGCCCTCGTCGAACGGGCGGATGCGGTCGGACTTCGACAGCGCCTGGGTCTTGCTGAAGCACATGTATCCGAAGATCGAGTTCTCGGTGTCGGCACCACCGGCGATCATCATGTCGGAGCGGCCGTCGACCAGCTCGGCGATCGCCATCCGCACCGCGGAAAGCGACGCCGCGCAGGCGGCGTCGACGGTGCAGTTCATGCCGCCGAGGCCGAGGCGGTTCGCGATGCGCCCGGCGGTGACGTTGGCGAGCAGGCCGGGGAAGGAGTTCTCCTCCCAGGGCGCGAAGGCCTCGGCGTAGCGGGTGGCGATGGCCTGGGCGTCGTCCTCGGTCAGCCCGCAGGCACGCACGACCTCGCGCAGCACCGGGGTGGTGAGCCGGGCGCCGAGCGGGTGCATGAGCGGCACCGGCCCGGTGACACCGAGGACCACGCCGGTGGTCTCGGAGTCGTACCAGGTGGAGTCGGTGGCGCCGGCGTCGCGCAGCAGGTCGCGGGCGACGACGAGGCTGAGGGTCTGCAGGGTGCTGGTGACCTCGAGCTGGTTCGGCGGGAGGCCGAACTCCAGCGGGTCGAAGTCGACGTCCGGGACGAAGCCGCCACGCCGGGAGTAGGTGTGGTCGGGCCGGGTCGGATCGGCGTCGTAGTAGTCGTCGATGTTCCAGCGGCTGGCCGGGATGTCCTCGATGCAGTCCCGTGCGTCGACGATGTTCTGCCAGAACTCACGGACGTCACGGGCATGCGGGAAGAGACCCGCCATGCCGACGATGGCGATGGGTGTGTCGGCGAGTCGCCGGGGCGGTCCGCTCTCGCGCACGATGAACCTTTCATCAGGTGGTGGGGGCGGGGCGCTGGATGGTCAGCCGCGCCAGGCCGCGGGGCCGCGGGGCCGGTGGGCCGGTGCCGCCAGGGGATGACGGCGGCACCGGCGGCACAGGGCCGGCCGGCGGCCCCGCGGCGGCAGGCCCCGCGGCGGGCGGGCACAGCGGCCGGCGGCGCCGGAGGCCAGGGCCTGGGGGAAGGGGTCAGTAGGACAGGAGGCCGGCCCCCGCGCCGGCGCCGACGGGTTCGCGCCCGACCGGCGCCATGCCCGTGTGCAGGCCGACGAAGTCGGCCATGGTGTCGGCGAAGTGGCGGTGCCCGCGCGGGTTCGGGTGCAGCCCGTCGGGGTCCCACAACGTCGGCCCGCGCCATTCGGCCGCGGCCGCGATGTCGAGGCAGACCGCGCCGACGGCCGTGGCGGCCCGGGTCAGGTCCTCGTTCGCGCGGGCGAAGCGGTCGCGCAGCAGGGCCCGGAACGGCGCGGGGATGTCGAGGTTGCCGGGGATGTCTGGGTAGGTGGCGGTGAACAGGACGGTGTCCGGGCCGGCGAGCCGGCGCAGGATCGCCTCCAGGTTGCGCGCGAAGCGATCGGGGTCGTAGTCGCTGACCAGGTCGTTCACACCACCGATGAAACCGATCATGGTGGCCTTGTTGACCAGGGCGGCCGGGACCTGCCGGTGCAGGATGTCGGATGTGGTGGCCTGGTGGGTGCCGAGGTTGCGGTGGCCGCCGCGCGGGACGGCGAACAGGTCGGCGAACAGCGGCACCCAGCCGCCGTACGAGCCGTCCGGCCGCGGGTCGCCGCGGCCCTCGGCGAAGCTGTCGCCGAGCACGGTCAGCCGGGCCCGGGTCACCGGCCGCCCCCGTCGGTCGAGCTGGTGCCGGAGCCCGCGGTGGCCGCGGCGGGCAGCCGGCCGCTGGCGATCCAGGTCGCGGCGGCCTTCCCGATGACCGCGCTGTCCTTGATCCACGCGAAGTGGTCCCGGTTCTCGACTCCCGAGGCCGCCACGACGTGCCAGCGGGTGAGCCGGGCGACCGGCATCCGGGAGCACAGGAAGTCCACGTTCGAGGCGGGGCCGAGCCGGTCGTCGTCGAGCGAGATCGCGAGCACCGGCAGGCTCAGCGCCCGCAGCGCGTCGTCGTGGCGGCGCGACGAGCCGCGCGGCCGGCACCAGCTCGTCCGCGACTGCCGCGCCCAGTCGACCATGACCTGGCCGGACATCGCGCCGCCGATGAGCATCCCGCCCGGCCAGTGGCCGCGCAGCCGCGCGACCAGGCCGATCGTCTGGATCTTCCAGTACGCCTCGAGCCAGTTGCGGCGTCCGAAGGCCCGCCAGTAGGGCGTGCCGGTGCCGATGGTGATGATGCCGGCGACACCGGCCGGCGCGGACGCCGCGTGGAACAGCGCGAGCTGCCCGCCGAGGCTGTGGCCGAACAGGTACAGCGCGGACTCGGGGAAGCGGGCGCGGATCGTGGTGACCACCGCCGGGACGTCGACCTCGATCAGCTCGCGGTAGCCGAAGTTCGGCTGCTCGCGCAGGCCGGGGGTGCTGTCGCCGTAGCCGCGCTGGTCACACAGCACCACCGACAGGCCGGCGCCGAACAGCGCCTTCGCCAGCGGCACGTAGAACTTCGCCTTCAGCGCCATCGCGGGCAGCAGCGCGACCACGGGCACGGCCGGGTCGGGCTGGGCCATGATCCGCAGCCCCAGCACGACGCCGCCGCCGACCGGCACGGCCACCTTCTCGGCGGACGAGCCCTGCGCCGGGGCCGGGGCTGGGGACGAGGACGAGGCCGGGGACGGTGATGACGCCGTCGACTCGGTGGTGGCCATGGTCAGTCGCCGCCGATCGCGCAGACGTAGTCGAAGCCGAAGCGGGCCACGATCACGTCGTCGTCGTCGTAGAGCACGGCACGCACGTCGAGGTCGAACCGCTCGGGCCCGGTGCCGGCGAGGACGCGGCGCGCCTCCCGCTCGTCGACCATGCCGATCGCCCGGATGCGTCCGCGGGCGGGCCGGCGGAAGGACGAGCGGGCGTCGCGCACGACGAGGCTCTCGAACCGGCTCAGCCGCGCCGCCATCGCCCCGGCGACGGCGGCCGCCCCGGCGAGGTCGGCGGCCAGGAACAGCGCGCCCGCGTGCACGGTGCCGAGCTGGTTGGTGAGATCGGGCCGGGCGGGGATCTCCACGACCGAGTGGTCGGGGTCGACCTGGGTGATGTCGATGCCCACGAACCGGCGGAACGGCACGATCGCGTTGGCGATCTCGCAGATCCGCGCGAAGTCCGGTGCCGACGGATCGGCCGTCGCCGGGCCGAAGATGGAGAACGGCCCGGATCCGCCGGCTCCGGCGCCGGCCTGCTGCGTCGCGGGCGGCGTGGCAGGTGCGGATGTCGATGTCATCGGGCCTCCTCGGGGCTGATGGGAGCCGGGCTGCTGTGCGCGCGCAGCACCCGGCGGGCGATCGAGGCACGCAGCACCTCGGACGAGCCCTCGTAGATGCGGAACCCGCGGGCCTCGACCAGGAAGCGGGCGACCAGGTGGTCCTCGCAGATGCCGAGCCCGCCGTAGAGCTGGACCACCCGGTCGAGCACCCGCCACACCGCCTCGGCGACGAACGTCTTCGCGATCGCGGCGCCGTGGCGGGCGCCGGAGCTGGCCAGGCCCTCCTCGTCGAGGACCCGCGCCACCGACCGCACCAGCGCCCGCGCGGCGGCGATGTCGATCTCGTTGTCGGCGACGTGTGCCTGCGCCATGCCGTGGTCGGAGATCCGCTGGCCGAACGAGGAGCGGCCGGTGATCCACGCGGCGGCCATCTCGTGCGCCCGCGCGGCCAGGCCCAGCCAGGCCATGCAGAACGCCAGCCGGGACGGGGCGAGGCGCACCTGGGCGTAGCGCAGGCCGGCGCCGACGTCACCGAGGACGGCGTCGTCCGGGACGAAGCAGTCGGCGAAGGTGACCTCGCAGTGCCCGCCCGCGGCGCTGTGGTCCAGGGTCGGCATGCGGCGCCCGACGCGCAGGCCCGGGTTGTCCTGGTCGACCAGGAACATGGTGGTGCCGCCCTCGGTGCGGGCGATGCAGATGGTGAACGCGGCACCCTCGGCGCCGGTGATGAAGTGCTTCGCCCCGTCGATGACCCAGCCGCCGTCGACCGGGACGGCGCTGGTGCGGACCATCGACGGGTCCGAGCCGGCACCGGGCGCGGGCTCGGTGAGCGCGATCGAGGAGCGGGTCTCACCGCGCAGCAGCGGGTGCAGGTAGCGCTCGGCCTGCGCCTGGGTGCACACCGCGGCGAGCAGGTGCATGTTGCCGTCGTCGGGTGCGGCGCAGTTGACCGCGGTCGGGCCGATCAGGCTGCGCCCGGCCGCCTCGAGCACCTCGGCGAGGCCGGCGTTGGACAGGCCCAGTCCGCCGAGCCCGACCGGGGTGAGCGGCCCGAACACCCCGGCCGCGCGGGCGGCGCGCTGCAGGTCGACCCGGACGTCGTCGTCCATGTGCCGGCCCGCCACGACCAGCTCGCGTTCGACGGGCAGGACGTGGTCGTCGACGAAGGCACGGGTGCGCCGGGCGAGCTCGGCGACGTCGGCCCCCGGGCCCGCGGGCGGGGGCGAACCGGCGGGCTCGGGCGTGCCGGCGGGCGCGGGTGGACGCGTGGCCGGGGCGGTGGTCATCGGGGGGACGCCTCCTGGGTTTCTGGGCTCGGGCTCGGGCTCAGGCGGCCGGCAGCAGGCGCTTGTCGGCCGGCGTCCCGACCTCCTCGTACAGCTCGGCGAGGCTGTCGCGCTCGAAGAAGTCGTGGCCGTCGGCGCCGCCGGCGATCATGGCGAAGAACTTCTTGATGTACCGGGGGCTGGCCGCGGTGGCGTTGAAGACCGAGTCCAGGAACGGCGGCAGGACGAGCTTGGACAGCGTGCAGGTCAGCTCGAACGTGCCGTGGCTCTCCTCGTCGCGGATCTTGACGTACTCGGCGGCGGCGTCGTCGAGCGTCCGCTCGCCGGCCAGGCCCGCGTGCAGGCGGTCGGCCAGCAGCTGCGCCTGCAGGAAGGCGTCGGTGATGCCCCAGCCGGTGAACGGGTCCTTGTGGTAGCCGGCGTCGCCGACCAGCGCCCAGCCCGGGCCGTTCGAGCGCCGGTAGTAGTTGTCCGGGTAGCGCATCGGGCGGAACTCCTCCACCTGCTTGCCCCGGGCCCGCAGGTCCTCGCCGAACTCCGGCTGCACGTTGTCGAAGATCGCCTGGAAGCTGCCCTCGACGTCGGCGCGGAACTCGCTGAACGCCGCGCGCGGCCGGATGATCGACAGCAGGTGCTGGCCGTCGTTCGTCGGCCAGGTGCCGAACTGCTGCTCGCCGAGGCCGGTCCGGTGCTGCATCGCCCAGTCCAGGCCCTCGAAGTACGAGTAGTAGATGAAGCCCTCCGCCGGCACGACCTTGTAGAAGTCGGCGCCGACCTTGTCCGCCACGGTGGACGTCCGCCCGTCCGCGCCGACCACGAACGCGGAGCGGAACTCCTGCTCGGGCCCGTCGCCGACCTGCCCGCGGATGCCGGTGACCCGCCCGGCGTCGAACAGCAGGTCGGTGACCGTGAAGCCTTCGATCACCTCGGCGCCGGCCTCGCGGGCGGCGTCGACCAGCAGCTTGTCCAGGACGGTCCGGCGCGGGCAGTACACCGCGTCGATGCCCTCGATCGGGTCGGCGAAGCCCTCGACGAGCATGCCGGTGTAGTAGAAGGTCAGGTTGCGGATCGGCGGCACCCCGCTGGCGATCAGCCGGTCCAGCAGGCCCCAGTCACGCAGCCGGGCCAGCCCCGTCTGGTGCATGTAGTGGGTCGACACAGTGTCGCTGGGGAAGGTCGACCGGTCCACGACCAGGACCCGGTGGCCCTGGCGGGCCAGCAGCATGGCCAGCGGCGATCCGGCGCAGCGGGCACCGACCACGATGACGTCGTACATCCTTGGGAACTCCCGTCGTACAGGCGGGTGGAACAGGACTGGGGCCTTTGGTTCAGGTCAGGCGGCGGCTCTGGTCAGGCGGCGGAGGTCGCCGGTTCGGTCGGCGCCGGGCCGGCCGGCTCGGGTGCGGCGGTGTAGAGCTCGTCGATCTCGGCGGCGAACGTGGCCTCGATCTGTGCGCGGCGCAGCTTCATCGAGGGCGTCAGATGGCCGTCGGCGATGGTGAACTGGGTCGGCAGCACCCGGATGCGCCGGATCGACTCGGCCCGGGAGACCAGGCTGTTCGTGTCGTCGACCGCGTCGCGCAGCCGCTCCGCCAGGGCGGGATGCTCCCACCACCGGTCGGCGTCGAGGTCGAGGCCGGCCTCGGCGGCCAGCTTCGCCAGCACCGCCGGCTCCAGCGTCACCAGCGCGGCGACGAACGGGCGGCCCTCGCCGACGACCATGCAGTCGGCGACCAGCGGGTGCAACCGCATCCGGTCCTCGAGCAGGGTCGGTGTGACGTTCTTGCCACCGCTGGTGACCAGGATCTCCTTACGCCGGCCGGTGATGACGAGGTAGCCGTCGGCGTCGAGCCGGCCCAGGTCGCCGGTGTACAGCCAGCGGGGCGCGGCGTCGGTGCCGTCCTGCCCGTCGGCGCCGGCGGTCGACGGGTCCGTTCCCGCCTTCAGCGGGTCTGTGCCTGCCTTGAGCGGGTCCTGGCCGGTCCGCCAGTAGCCGGGGGAGACGTTCGGGCCCGCGACCAGCACCTCGCCGTCCGGTGCGATGCCCACCGTCGTTCCCGGGATGGGCTGGCCGACGGTGCCGACCCGGTTGGTCTCGGGCTGGTTGACCGTCACGGCGGTCGCGGCCTCGGTCAGGCCGTAGCAGTTGAGGATGTGCACGCCGAGCCCGCGGTAGTAGGCCGCGGTCGTGCTGTCCAGCGACGCGCCGCCGCTGATCACGTGGGTCAGCCGCCCACCGAACACGGCGCCGACCCGGGCCAGCAGGGCTTCGTCCGGGCGGCCGCCAGGCTCATCGGTGCCGGTGCCGGTGCCGACCTGTGCCAGCCCCGCGGCGACCGCGGCCAGCTCGGTGTCGGCGTCGACGGCTGCCCGCAGGCCCTTGCGGATCTTCTCCAGCCCGTACGGGACCAGCGCCAGCACGGTCGGCCGGAAACCGGCCATCGCGGGCAGCAGGTCGGTGACGGCCGAGAGCAGCCCGGTCCTGGTCCCGGCGTACAGGCAGGCGACCAGGATGGTGCGTCCGAAGACGTGCGCCAGTGGCAGGCAGAGCAGCGTCGCGGCCTGCTCGGTCACGACATCGCTGGCGTCCGCGCCGTCTCCGTCGGCACCGGTGCCGACGGTGTGCTCCGGACGCCACACGCGGAACAGCCCGCCGGTGTGCTCGACCGTGTTCGCGCTGGACGCGAACAGGTTGCCGTGGGTGAGAATGCAGCCCTTGGGCATCCCGGTGGTTCCGCTGGTGTAGACGATTGTCGCGATCGAGTCCGCGCGGACGGCGTCGCGGCGCCGCTCGAACTCGCCGTCGGTGCGGGCGGTGTCGTCGGATGCCGCCAGTGTGTCGAGGTCCGCCAGTGGCCAGGGGGCCGCCCGCAGCGCGCCCGCCGCCGCGCCGGCCACCAGTTCCTGATGCTCCGGTGTCTCGGCGAAGCACCACGTCATCCCGGAATCGGCGACGATGTGAGCGATCTGGGCCGCGGAGGCGGTCGGGAAGATCGGGACGGTGATCGCGCCGATCGCGAGCACCGCGAGGTCGGCCACCACCCACTCGTAGCTGGTGCGGCCCAGGACGCCGACGCGGTCGCCCGCGCCGACTCCCCGGTGCAGCAGGACCGCCGCGACCCGGCGCGCGTGGGCGTCGAGCTCGCGGTAGGTGATGTCCTGCCAGCCCGACGCCGCCGGGCGGCTCAGGACAACCAGTTCGGGGGTGACCCGTACCCGGTCGTCGACGAGGGAGTAGAGGCCACGGTCCTCAGGAAGGACGAGGCCCGCTCCCAGGGTGTACTGCGACACACCGACCACCTGTTCCGTGACGAGTTCCGGGGAATTCCTGGCGGATTTTCCGGACTCAGTCTCGAACGGTGCGTCGCGGTTGGCAATGCGATTGTGGCGAACGATCCGTAAACGACAGCAATCGTCGGCGCGTGATCGATTTCGATGGATCGATGGAAACTATTTATCGTTCTCGCGGGCGGTTCTCCCTCGCCGTCCCGCGGTCCACGGTCAGGGATGGAAAAGAATTGAAAGTGGGTTCAGCGCCGCTCGAAAACCAGTCGGTGCACCACGTCGAGGGTGTCGGCGACGGTGGTGTGCTCGATTGTCTGCCAGCCGAGCACCCGGGCGGCGGCGCAGTTGGCGCCGAGGTCGTCGATGAGCAGGCAGGATTCCGGCGGCACCCGGAAGATCGATTCGGCCAGCCGGAAGATCGCCGGATCCGGCTTGCGCAGGCCCACCTCGAACGAGTTGACCGTCACCTCGAACGGGTCGACATCCGGGGCGAGGGCCCGCCGGTGCGGCTCCCATTCCCGCACGCTGTTCGTGAGCATGCCGACCCGCACGCCCTCACCGCGCACCCGCGCCAGCAGCGTGAACAGCTCTGTGCTGACGGTCCGGCCGACGTACCAGTAGTCGCCGAAGCGGGTCAGGTCGATGCGCGGTGTCCAGCGGGGCGCGAGTGCCGCCGTCACCCGCAGCCCCCATTCCCGCTGCGGAAGAATGCCCAGCTCGAGCGGCTCGATGAGGGTGCCGCCGAACGGTTCGGCGACCTGGCGGATCGCCGCCATCAGGTCCGCCGCCGGGACCTCGGCAGCCGCCGCGACCTGGCTGAGCGCGTCGGCGACGGGGGAGGTGAGGACACCGCCGTAGTCGCACCACAGGGCTCGGACCGGCGGCGCGGTGCGCGGTGCGCGCACGGTCAGGGCCGCGGCGGCGCCGGGCGTCCGGTGCCGCCGCGGCGCGGCGGGCGCCGTGCTGAACGGTTCAACCACGGGGCGCCAGCTCCGTACCCGCCAGCTCCGTTCCGGCCCGACCGGATCGCGCCAGCTCCGCGCCTGGGACGACGGGCGCAAGCACCTCGGGGCTCCGCGTCGTGAAGCGGGCCGCGGGGGCGGCCAGATGCACCGGACCGGCGAAGACACGCTCCGCGTCCACCTTGCGGGCGGCGAGCCAGGCCCGATCCGCGGTCACGAAATGGGTGAGGACGAGCTGGTCCACCCCGGCCGCGGCGGCCACGGCGGCGGCGTCGGTGGCGCTGAGGTGGCCGTGGCCCGTGGTATCGGTGAGCTCCAGCGTCGCCTCGGCGAGCAGCATGTCGACGTCACGGGCGAACGGGACGAGATCCGCCGTCACCCCGGTGTCGCCGGTGTAGGCGAAGCTGCCGGTTCCGCTGTCGATGYGGGTTCCGCAGTTGGGCACCGAATGGCGCAGCTCATGCAGGCTCACGGTGGTGTCGCCGATTTCGAAGACGTCCCCCGGCGCGTATTCGCGGACGTCGAAGGCGACCTCGAACGCGCGGTCCAGCAGTGGGATCGTCGCGACCGGGAACAGCGCCGCCAGCGCCGTCAGCCGCTCCCGTCCGCCCGCCGGAACGTACAGCGGCACCGGGGCCCGCTCGACGCGCCGGGTCAGCGACGGCAGCGTCGGGAACAGTTCGGCGAACTGCCCGTATCCGGCGAGCAGCGTCTTCCCGAGGGGAAGCAGGTCGTAGCAGTGGTCCAGATGCAGGTGGCTGATGACGACGGCGTCGAGCTGGTCCGGATGCGTGATCGTGCTGAGCGCGGTCRCGGCCCCGGGGCCGCAGTCCAGCAACAGGCGAGCCTTTTCGCTCTCCACCAGATAGCTGGAACTGCACTGGCCGGCGCCGGGCATTCCCGACCGGCATCCGAGGACCGTCAACTGCATGTCCGTGTCCATTCTGTTGGACAGCGTCCGGAGCGAACAACGCTGTCGTGGGCGGTGACCGCGGCCGGCACGTTCTCCGCGGCGGGCACCGGCCCGGTCGCACCGACCTGGACGGCGGAGCGACCTGGGACAGGAGCGGGCCGGCCAGCCTCGGCGATCACGCGAATCCGACCGTTTGAGCGATGTTCCGCGCCCACCGGATCATCGGCAACACAGGAATGCCGAACGAACTATTCAGAATGTCAATCGCGAAACGCGGCGCCGCGCCGGGCCGGCTCGGGCAGGAACACGCACATGGCCACCGCCAGCGCCGGGACGAAGCACAGCACGGTGAACGGGGCCGAGATGCCGTGCGTGTCGGCGATCGCACCGAGGGCGGGCGCCGCGAGCCCACCGGCGCTGACGGCGAGGCCGAGAGTGACCCCGGAGGCGGTTCCCGGCCGGCTGGGCAGGTAGTCCTGCCCGAGCTTGACCAGCACGGCGAACGGGATGCTAATGGCCATACCCGCCGCGACCGCGGCGGGAAGTCCCGTCACCGGTCCGCCGGCCAGCCGCAACGCGACGAGGGCCGGCACGGTGAGCACGGCGCCGGCCTGGACGGTGCGGACCGCCCCGAACCGGTCCGCGAGGCGGCCGCCGACCAGCGTTCCCCCGACACCGCCCATCAGGAACAGGGTCAGCGCGAGCCCGGCGAGGGCGTGGCTGGCACCCAGGTGCCGCAGCCAGAACAGCTCGATGAACGTGCTGACGCCGAACAGCAGCACCGACCGGACGATCTCGACCGCGGTCAGCAGCAGGAACGGACGCGGGCGGTCGGGCGTGGGTGCGCCCGCACCAGTGCCCGGCCGCCGGGCCGCCACCGGCCGGCGGCCCGCCCGCAGCAGTACCACAGCGAGCAGCAGCGCGGGCGGGATGAAGAGCACCGTCGCGTTCGGCCCCCAGGCGGCGAGGGCCGGTGTGGCCAGCAGCGGCGCGAGGAAGAACCCGACGCTGCCGCCCGCCGCGAACAGGCTCATCGCGGTGGTGTCGTCGCCTGCCACCGCGCGTGCGGCCGCGCCGGCCGCCGGATGGAACATCGACACCCCGACCCCGGACAGCAGGAGCAGCAGCCAGGTCGCGGCGTAGGCAGGCGCCAGCCCGGCCAGGCCCGCGCCCACCCCGGCCAGGCTGACGCCGACCGGTGCCATCCAGGGGACCCGGCGGCGGTCGACCAGCACGCCGACCAGCAGCTGGGGCAGCGAGCCGCCCAGGGTCGCGGCCAGCGCCAGGCCGGACGCGGCGGTGTAGCCGTAGTTCCGTTCGAGGACGAAGTAGGGGATGCTCGCCGGGACCAGCCCCTGGTACAGGTCGTCGACGGCGTGCGCCGCCGTCCAGGTCCGCATCCGGGCCCAGAGCGAGGCGGGTGCCACTGCGGGTGGTTCCGTCAGCGCTGTCGGTGCCGGGACGATGCCGGCGAGCAGGGCGCCGGGGCTGCTGTGATCGTGGGATGTGCGCATGTGATGGGCCACTTCCGCTCAGCCGCGCTGCCGGGGCAGCGCGCGCAGGAACGTCTCGATTTCCGGGAGGACGGCGGCGGCGAGGTCGACCGGGGTGGTGAGGGAGTCGTCCAGGGCACGGCCGGCGAGCACGGCGGCCGGCATGATGCGCGCCGCGGCGTGGACGACGTGGTCCGGATGGCGCCAGTCGCCGCCCGGGAAGAGCAACGTCGGAACCCGCACAGCGGAGAGCTCGTCGACGGACCGGAAGGACCGGTCGTGCCCGATGGCCGCCGCGGCGGCGACGCTGTCAGGGTCGGCGCGCCCGATCGCCTCCCTGACCATGGCGTTCGCCAGCGGTGACAGCCCCCGCAGGAGTGGTTCCCAGCCCGCCGCCAGGCCGTCCGAGCGGACCCGTCCGGCGAACTCGTCGAGCAGCCGGATCTCGGCGGCTTTCGCCTCGTCGTCCTCGATGTCCTCGACGCCGATGGCGACCACGGCGGCAGGCCGGTCGGGATGGGCGATCGCCAGCCGCAGCGCGATCGTCGCACCGATGCCGACCCCGATGACGGCGGGCACGTCGCCGTGCGCTCCCGCGGCGGGCACAGCGGCGAGCACGGTGAGAACGTCGTGGACGTACTGGTCCCAGGTGTGGCGGGCCGGGTCGCGGCACACCGACGCGCCGTACCCCCGGATGTCCGGCTGCACGACGGTGTACCGCCCGGACAGCCCGCGGGCGATCGGGTCGAGGCTGTGTCGGTCGGGGCCGCCGGCGTGCAGCAGCACGACGGGCGGTCCGGACCCGCCGACATCGACGTGCAGGTCGCAGCCGTCGGGGGTGGTCACCCGGTGTGACGCAGTCATGAGGCACTCCTGACGCGCCCGCTCGGGGGCGGGCGACGGGCACGGGACCGGTCACGTTCGGTGGGTGCCGCGTGGGGCGCCGGGGCCGGTCCCGGTGGACGACTGCGAGCCTCTCCCGCCGGTGGCCTGGCCAGCCACCGCCAGCCCGTACAGTTCTGTCGATGAACCGCCATCTCGCCGCCGGGCCGATATTGCTGCGCCTGGCGGACCGGGAGGGCGTCGACTGGCACGATCACGCCGACCACCAGCTCGTCTACCCCGGGACCGGGGTGCTGCGGGTCTTCACCCGGCGGGGCTCGTGGGTGGTGCCACCGCTGCGTGCGGTCTGGCTGCCGGCCGGCGTCGCCCACGCACACCGGGCGCACGGCCGCACCGACATGCACACGCTCGCGTTCGGGCCGGACGACGATCCCTTCGGTGTTCCCGACCCGACGATCGTGGCGGTGACCGGCCTGCTGCGGGAGCTCATCCGCGCGCTCACCGACCCGGAGCTGAGCCCGGCCGACGCCGCGGATCTCACCGCCGTGCTCCGTCGCGGGCTGCGACCGGTCACCGAGCCCCGGCTGCACCTACCCAGGCCGGTCGACGACCGACTCGTCGCCGTCACCACCGCGCTCACGCGCCAGCCCGCGGACACCCGGACCCTGCGCGAGCTCGCGCGGACCGCGGGCGCGAGCGAGCGGACGCTGAGCCGGCTGTTCCGGGCCGAGACCGGGATGACCTTTCCGCAGTGGCGGGCGCAGCTCAGACTGCACCACAGCCTGACCCTGCTCGCGATGGGCGAGCCGGTCACCGTGGTGGCCATCGCCTGCGGTTACGACAATCCGAGCTCGTTCACGGCGGCGTTTCGAGACGCCTTCGGCGTCACCCCGGCGCGCTACGCCCGCGGCGCCCGCGCGGATGGCACCGCCCCGGGCGGCGCGGTTCGGGTTGGCGCCGCCCCGGATCCCGCAGTGGTGGACGCCGCCGCCCCGGCACGGGCCGAACCCTGATCGGTGACCTGCTCGGAGAAGGGCCCGGCCGCCTCCAGGCAGTCCAGGAAGGCACCCACGACCGGCTGCGGGTCGGGGCGCCACACGGCGTACATCCCCACTGTCGGGACCGGGTCGACCAGGCGGACCGCGAACAGCCCGTGGCCGGGCGGGTGCGCCCCGCGGGCCGCGGAGGCGAAGCCGACGACCGGCCTGGTGGTGACCACGATGCCGGTGGCGCCTGAGTCGTCCACCTCGTCGGAGATCGTCAGCGCGATGCCACAGCGGTCGGCCGCGGCGAGGATGGCGTCGTGCATGGCAGGACTCTGCTCCCGGCGGAACAGCACGCAGGGCTGGTCGGCCAGCTCCCGGAACGGGACCTCGTTGCGGGTCGCCCAGGGATGGCGGCGGCTGACGATCGCGACCAGCGGTATCGTCGCGACCCGCTGGGAGCGCAGCTGCGCCGACGGCGGCCCGGCGAAGACCAGCGCGACGTCGAGGCGGCCCTCTGCCAGCGCGGACAGCTGCGGACCGCTGCGCGCCTCCCACAGGGTGGTCGACACACCGGGATAGTCGGCGGCCAGCCGCAGCAGCGTCGGCTGCAGCACCCGCTGACCGGCCGGGTAGTTGAACCCGATGCTGATCATGCCGGTGCGCCCGGACGCCGCCTCCCGGGCGACGGTCACGGCGCGGCGGGTCGCGTCCAGCAGCCTCCGGGCCTCGACCTCGAAGGCCCGGCCGGCCGCGGTCAGCTTCACCTCATGGGAGCTGCGCGAGACGAGCTCGACGCCGATGTCGCGCTCGAGCCGCTGCAGCTGCTGGCTCAGCGACGGCTGCGCGAGGTGCAGCCGGGCCGCCGCCCGGCCGAAATGAAGTTCTTCGGCGATGGCCAGGAATGACGTGAGATATCGCAGCTCCATGGCCGTCCTCCCGGTGGGCGCAGACCACGTTACCGGTGAGCGCTAACCACCGGTAACGCGCACATGTGGACGGCGGAACGAGAACATGGCGGGCAGGCGCGCCGGCCGGCAGGGCGGTCTGGGCCGACCGCGACCCGACGGGTGCTGCCGCGCTCCCGCGCGGGCCTGCCATGTACGCGTTCACACCTGGCGTGCATTGCCTGCCGGTGGAATCCGCGACCGGCGTGCGGCAGCATCCGTTGCCGCTTCGCCCGGGATGCGGACGATTAGCGGCGCCGATGGGCCAATTGTGGTCGAGAAATCGTGTTTGACCGGTGGGTGAGCGGCGGGCAAGCATTTCCAGGGAACGGGTACGGCCCGCGGACGGTACGCGGAGAAAACAGGCGCACGGTGGCCGGTGCCACGCGGAGAAAGCCGCATGGCCCAGCAGCCGGGCGAGGTGTTTCGACGAGAGGACGCCGGTGGTCATGCGGGTATCCCTGGACGAGGTGGTGCCGGGCACGACTGCCGCCGCCGCGCTCGCCGCCGGCAGCGTGCACGGGGCGCTGGCGGCCGTGGCGGCCCGCCGCCCCGCCGTCCGGATCGACTTCCCGTCCTCGGGCGATTCGCTGTCCTACCGGGAGCTGGTCGAGCGCGGCGAAGCCCTCGCCGCGGCGTTGGCGCGCGGCGGGGTACGGCCCGGCGCGCGGGTCGGCCTGCTCAGCGAGAACGCCCCCGACTTCCTGGTCGCGCTGGCCGGGGTGAGCCGGGCCGGCGCCGTGACCTGCCCGCTTCCGCTGCCGACCTCGACCCGGGACCTGACCGGGTACGCGGCGCGGCTGGCTCGGGCGGCGGCCGTCGCCGACATCGGTCTGGTCCTGGTGGGCGGGCGCACCGCCCGACTGGCCAGCCGGTTCGCCGCGGCGTTCGACGCCGGCGGCGCCGTCCGGGTTGTCACCGTCACCGAATACACGGCATCCGCCGGCGCCGGTGCGGGCGCCGGCGGCCCTCTGCCGGACGAGGTGCCCCCGGGCGCCCCGGCGCTGGTCCAGTTCACCTCCGGCAGCACCGCCGCGCCGAAAGGCGTCCTGCTGACCCACCACAACATCCTCGCCGGCCTCGCCGCGATCATTGACGGTGTCGGGCTCACCGAGAACGACGGCGGCGGAATCTGGCTGCCGCTGTTTCATGACATGGGGCTGTTCGGCACGCTCGCCGGAATTCTCACCGGAATGCCGATGACGGTCTGGTCGCCGGCCGGTTTCGTGAAGGATCCGGCCGGCTGGCTCACCGACTTCCTGCGCCGGGGCGGGAGCATCGCGCCGATGCCGAACTTCGCGTACGACTACCTCGCCGACGCCGTCCCCGAGCCCGTCCAGGCCGGGCTCGACCTGAGCGGCTGGCGGGTCGCGTTCAACGGGGCGGAGCCGGTGTCCCCCGCGTCCGTCGACCGCTTCCTGGCGATCTTCGAGCCGGCCGGGTTCTCCCCGGCGGCGATGATGCCGGTCTACGGCATGGCGGAGGCGACCCTGGCGGTGACCTTCCCGCCGCGCGGCCGGGCGCCGGTCTCGCGCTGGGTCGACCGTGACCTGCTCGCCCGGCGGGGGATCGCCGTCGACGTCGCACCGGACGATCCGGCCGCCCGCGGGCTGGTCGGCGTGGGCCGGCCGGTGCGCGCGATGAACGTGCGCGTCACCGGCACCTCGCCCGGCGCCACCGGGCCGGCTCCCGACGACCAGGTCGGCGAGATCCAGATCCGCGGCGAGGCGGTCACCGGCGGCTACCTCACCGAGTCCGGCGCGGTACCCGCCGACGCCTTCACCGCGGACGGCTGGCTGCGCACCGGCGACCTCGGCCTGCTACGTGACGGTGAGCTGTTCGTCACCGGCCGGGCCAAGGAGATGATCATCGTGCGGGGGGTGAACTACTACCCGCACGACGCCGAGGATGCCGCCCGCGACGTTCCCGGGGTCCACCGCCGGCGCTGCGTCGCCTACGCCGACATCGCCCCCGACGGAACCGAGGCGATGACCGTGCTGGCCGAGACGACGCTGGAGGACGACGCCGCGCGCGACCTGCTCACCACCGGCATCCGCACCGCGGTCGGTGCCGCGCTGGGCCTCGCCGAGATCACCGTCCACCTCGTCGGCCCCGACGCCCTGCCGCGGACGTCCAGCGGGAAGTTCCAACGTCTCGCCGCCCGCGACGCGGTTCCGGTGGCGTGAGCGGGCAGCCGGCCCGAGCGGGTGGCAGGGCCGGGCTGTCATCCCGAGGGCCTGGCTGTCACCCCGTCCGACATCCGATCCGACCATCCACACGATGTCCCTTCCCGACCGCGGCCCGCGCCGCGGCCCGCACGGGCCGGCGCGTCCGGGGCCACCGTCTCCGTCCCAGGCAGGTGCTGGCACATGCACAGCTACGACGTGTTCCGCCACTATGAGCGCCAGGTGTGGCGGCTCGCCGACATCCCCTTCGACGAGGTGCGGCGAAGTGACGTCCGCCCCGAGTACATCCGGATCGCGCGCGGCGCGGTGATGGGCGAGGCGAACTCGATCGCCGCCCAGCACGGATTCTTCGACGAGTTCGTCCATGACTACGACTTCTCCGCCTTCGTCGCCCTGTGGGGCTACCAGGAGCTGCAGCACCACTTCGCGTTCCGGGCCTGGCTGGACGTCGTCGGCGAGCCGGTGTCGGCGGCGCCGATCGCGGCGATGCGCGAGCCCTACGCACCCGGCACGACGCCGGCGGCGACGCTCGCCACCAACATCATCTCCGAGCTCACGGTCAACCACGTCTACCGCGCGGTCGCCGGCTGGGTCCAGGAGCCGGTGCTGCGCATGATCATGACCAACGCCAGCCGGGACGAGGCCGCGCACGCCCGCGAGTTCATCCACTACACCCGCCGCCGGCTCGCCGAGCACCCCGACGAGCTGGCCTCGGTGCTGGAGACGCTGTTCGTCTACACCGCCGAGCAGCGCATCAAGCATCCGGTCGGGGTCTTCAAGGGCGAGCTGGAGGCGCTGCGCGACCACGACACCATCGACACCGGATTCGAGTTCTTCCTCTCCCAGGTGGCCACCGAGGGAGAGCTCGCGCACCTGCAGGACAAGATCCGCCGGGCGTTCGGCGCGATGACCGGCCTCGACCTGGGCACCAACGCGCGGGTCCGGCGCGAGCTCGCGGAGGTGCTGGGGTGACCGCCTCGACCGAGGACACGCGCACCGCGCCCGCCGGGACGTCCGGGCCGTCCAGGACGTCCGACGGGCCACTGGCCGAGGTGCTCGGGGGCCCGGCCGCTGACGACGGGCACCTGCGGACGCCGTGGACCGTCCTGGAGGACTACCAGTGCTTCGGGTGCTCACCGCACAACGCACACGGCCTGCGGCTGCGCTTCCGGGAACGGCCCGACGGCATCTCCACCACCTTCCAGCTCGGCCCGACACACGAGTCCTACCCCGGAGTCGTCCACGGCGGGCTGCTCGGCGTGATCTGCGACGAGACCATGGGCAACCTCATCGTGCTGCGGGTCGGCCAGCCCGCGTTCACCACGGCGATGCGGGTGCGCTTCCTGGCGCCGGTGCTGGTCGGGGCCGTGCACGAGTGCCGGGCCCGGATCATCCCGGGCGCGGACGGCTCCACTCTGATCAACACCGAGGCTGATGTCGTCGACGCCGCGGGCACCGTCGTCGCCACCGCCCGCGCGACCTACCGGCCGGTGGCGCTGGAGGCGGCCCGCGACCGCATCCAGATCAGTGACGACGCCGCCGGGCGCCTCGCCCGCGTCCTGGCCGCGACCGCGGACGCCGCCGGTCGGCCGCTGGCTGACCCGCCGCCGACCGACCGGCCGGTGGCTGACGAGCCGCGCGGCGGCCAGCTCCCGAACGTCCCCGCATCCGAGGAGTCCTGATGTCCACGACCGCCGCCGAGCCGGTGCTCTCGACCATCACCGGCATCGTCGCCACCGAGCTCGCGACCGCCCCGGGCACGATCGATCCGGACCTCGATCTGCGGTCGGTCGCCGGCGCCGACTCGGTGAAGGTGCTGCGCATGATCGCCCGTATCGAGCGAGCCTTCGACATCGAGCTCGACGACGAGACCGTCTTCACGGTGACCACGGTCCGTGAGGTGACCGAGGTCGTCGAGCGTGCCCTCGCCGGGGGGGCCGCGGCGTGACCGTCACCTCCACCGGCGCCCCGGCACCGGCCGTGCCTGCGCCAGCGAGCGTCGCCGCGGCAGCTGCCGCGGACCCGGCCTCCATCGCGGACACCAACCAGCACTACGACCTCGACCCGGAGATCTTCGGCCTGTTCCTCGACTCCCGCCGCAAGTACTCCAGCGGCCTGTACCGCGCGGACGGGGTGACGCTGGAGGAGGCACAGCTCGCCAAGCTGCGCTTCGTCGCCGACCGGCTGGCGCTGCGCGGCGGTGAGCGGACGCTGGACGTCGGCTGCGGCTGGGGTTCGGTCGTCCTGCATCTCGCGCGTGAGCTGGGCTGTCACGCGGTCGGGGTGAGCCCGGCGGGCCGCCAGCACGCCTACATCGCCGAGCGCGCCGCCGAGCTGGGCGTGTCCGACCTGGTGCGGACCCGTCAGGGCCACTTCGAGACCTTCGACACCGAGCCGGCGTCCTTCGACGCGGTGTCCCTGCTCGGCTCGATCGTGCACATGCCCGACCTGGACCTGGTGTTCCGCCGGGCGCGCGCGGCGCTGCGCCGTGGCGGCCGGCTCTACGTGTCCGAGTCGTGCTTCCGCAACGCCGCCGCGCACGCGGAGTTCGACCGTCGTGGGGGCACCGAGTTCGTCCGTAACTCGATCTTCGGATGGGGCGACATGCGCCCGCTGTCCGAGCTGGTCAGGGCGGCCGAGGACGCCGGGTTCTCGATCCGGTCGGTCGACGACCTGACCGAGGACTACCGGCGCACGATCGAGGACTGGCTGGCGAACGTCGCCGCGAACGCGGACCGCATCGACGCGATCCGGCCGGGCACGGCGGCGATGCTGACCCGGTACCTGCAGGTCGCCAACRCCGGCTGGGGCTTCACGACGAAGCACTACGCGCTGGTCTGCCAGAAGTCGCGCTGAGGAGCGGGAGCACACCGACGATGACCAGTACACCGACGATGACCAGCGCACCCTCGGTTACCAGTACGCCGGCACGCGAGCCAGTCCTGCGCGGCCCGGTGCGGGGGCCGTTCCTGGCCCCGGGCGAGCTGGCGCAGGCCGTGACCGACTTCCATCTGGCCTCCAGCCCCGCGCGGCGGTGGGACGTCGAGACCGCCGTCGACTGGGCCGCGGCGGACGCCGACCGGCTCACCGACGGCCAGCGTTCCGCCGTCCGCTTCGTGACCCTGATCGAGGACCATCTCCCGGGCTATTTCGCCGTCTACACCCGCCGGTTCCCGCTCACCGCGGACGTGGATCCGGCCGAGTTCGCCCACCACCGCGAGCTGTACCACTTCACGGTCCGCTGGGCGGTGGAGGAGGACAGCCACGCCCGCGCGCTGTTCCGCTACCAGACCGAGGCCGGCATCGCCGACGCGGACGCGCTGCGCCACGAGCTGGCGCTGGAGGGGCGCAAGCCGTTCGAGCTGCCGCACGACGACGCGGTGTCGCTGTTCGCCTACGCGCTCGTGCAGGAGAAGGCGACGCAGCTCTACTACCAGCAACTGCGTGCCGTCGTCGGTGACCCGGTGCTGGGCACCCTGCTCGGCCGGCTCAGCCGGGACGAGGCCCGGCACTTCACCTTCATGGCGGACGTCATCGAGCGCTACCTGCGTACCCACGGCGACGCCGTGGTGGAGCCGATCCGCGAGGTGATCGAGCGGTTCCGGATGCCGCTGGCGGACACGATGCGTGGCTACTGGCGCTGGGCGCTGCAGATCGCCGACACCGCCCGCTATGACCACACCGACGCCTACGAGCATCTGATCCGGATCATCAACCGCGCGGTGGACGCGCGTTCCGACCGGGTCGAGGAGCTGACCAGGTTCGTCGCCAGCTGCCGCTCGGGCACGATCGCGACGGCCTGATCGCGACGGCCTGATCGCGACGGCCTGATCGCGACGGCCTGATCGCGACGGCCTGGTCGCGACGGCCTGGTCGCGACGGTGTGGTCGCGACCGTGTGATCGGACCGCCGCGGCGGCGGGCCCGCGCCGCCGGTCGCCGTTGTGTGACACTTCCGCAGAACAACGGAAACGGTTAGGTTTGCTTCCGGTTTCCACATCGTCCCTCCGTGGGTGCCCCGACGAAACCGACGGTGGGACCGACGGAGGGACACGCGGTGGACGACGTCAGCTACGCCCGGCGAATTCGCCAGCTCGCCGAGGAACATCCGGACGAGCCGGCCTTACGGCACATCGCACTGGACGGCTCGGAGCCCGTCCTCACCTGGTCTGACCTGGACCGACGCTCCAGTCAGCTCGCGGGGGCCCTGGCGGGGCGGGGCCTGGGCGGCGGCGACCTGCTGGGGCTCGGGTTACGCAACTCGCCGCAGTTCGCGCTCAGCGCGCTGGCCGCCTGGAAGCTCGGCGCGGTGCCGGTGCCGATCCGCTGGGACCTGCCGGACTGGGAGCTCTCCCGGCTGCGCGAGACGGTCGGCGCACCCGTGCATCTGGGGCCGGCCGACCTGCCCTGGATCGATGCCACGGCCGACCTGGACGTCCCGGACCTGCCCGACGCGACCTCGCCGCAGACGAACGGGATCTGCAGCAGCGGCTCGACCGGCACGCCGAAGGTCATCCTCAACACCCGGCCGGCCGTGTTCGACGCACGCTTCACCACACCGTTCATCGACCTGTGGCGGACCGACAACCCGGTGCCCCGGCCGCAGGTCATTCTGGTGCTGGCGCCGATGTACCACGCCAACGGCTTCTCCACCCTCTACAGCCTGCTCGGTGGGGACCGGCTCGTGGTGATGGAGAAGTTCGACGCGGCGCGGATCGTCGACGTGATCGAGCGCTACCGGGTCACCACCTTCACCGCGACGCCGACCATGCTCAAGCGCATCGCGGATCTCCCGGACATCGAGGGCCGCGACCTCTCCAGCCTGGRATGGATTCTGCAGGGTGCGGCTCCGATGCCGCCGTCGCTCGTTCACCGGTGGGCGAAGCTGATTGGCGCCGAGCGCATTCTGATGGCCTATGGAATGACCGAGGCAATCGGCATCACAGCCTTGCGCGGTGACGAGTGGATGAGTCGGCAGGGCAGCGTCGGGCGCGGTATGCGGGGTACCGAGGTGAGCATTCTCGACGACGCGGGAAATCCCCTGCCGGACGGTGAGATCGGTGAGATCTTCCTACGTACCCCGGCGGCGAGCTACGGCGGGTACACGTATCTCGGCAAAGCACCGCAGTTGCGGCAGACCGGGCAGGGCTTCGAGACCGTCGGAGATCTGGGATATCTCGACTCCGACGGCTATCTCTTCCTTGTCGACCGGCGCGTCGACATGATCATCTCGGGTGGCGCGAATGTTTTCCCGGCCGAGGTCGAGGTGGCACTCATCGATCACCCCGAGGTTCTCGACGTTGTCGTGATCGGGCTACGTGATCCGGAGTGGGGCCGGCGGGTGCACGCCGTCATCGCGCCGGTCGACCCGTCGCGACCGCCGACCTCCGCGGAGATCATCGCCTTCGCGAAGAGCCGACTTGCCGCCTACAAGGTACCCAAAACGGTGGAAATCGTGGACGCGATCCCGCGCAGCGAGGCGACGAAGGTCAACCGGGGCGCGCTTGTCGAGGCGCGCGGCGGCTGACCGATCCGGACCGGGAGTCCGCCTCCGCGGCGGGATGTGACCGCAGCCGCGGACGGTGGGCGGATGCGGCGAAACCGTGGGAACGGGCCGGAAAGGCGGCACCAGGAGTGGCAGTCGGGTGTCGCCTTTTCTGGTCGCATCGGGCGGGCGAATGGTGCGGGGCGAACCGCTCACGAGCCCGCGGGCGGCGGGCCCCCGAAAAGGAGACGGAACCGTTCCGAAATTCGCGGGTGTCGCCGCGTGCCTGTGCTGTTCGCCGGGGTCGGATCGCTCCGGTATGGCGGTGTGACGACAGGCACACCACCACGCCGCCGCGTGCGGGTCTGAGATTTTGTGTGGAACGTTCCCCGAGGTGCCGACCCGGCAGGACGCTGTAAGGCCCATCGACTACCGTGGCGGGGCCCGCACGCCACGCCGGCCGTGCCTTGATGCGCCTGACCAGGTCTGACCAACCGCGCTCCGGCTGACCAACCGCATCCGGCTGACCAACCGCATCCGGGCGCCCAGGCCGGCCGGCCCGATGAAGGAGTTTTCGAGAAGAATGCCTCTGCGTGCTCGCCGGTCATGTCTGGCTGTTCCTGGTTCGAACCCGAAGATGCTGGGCAAGGCACAGGGCCTTCCCGCTGACCAGATCTTCTGCGATCTTGAGGATTCCGTCGCCCCGGACGCGAAGGAGTCGGCGCGCGGCAACGTCGTCGCCGCTCTGAACGAGGGTGACTGGGCGGGCAAGACCCGGGTGGTGCGGGTCAACGACCTGACCACCAAGTGGACGTACCGCGACGTGGTCACGGTGGTCGAGGGTGCCGGCGCGAACCTGGACTGCGTGATGTTGCCGAAGGTGCAGACCGCGGCGCAGGTGCAGTGGCTGGATCTGCTGTTGACGCAGATCGAGGAGGTGATGGGTTTCGAGGTCGGTCGGATCGGGATCGAGGCTCAGATCGAGAACGCGCTGGGTCTGTCGAACGTGAAGGAGATCGCGTTCGCGAGCCCGCGGATCGAGACGATCATCTTCGGGCCGGCGGACTTCATGGCGTCGATCAACATGCCGTCGCTCGTCGTCGGTGCCCTCACGCCGGACTATCCCGGTGACCCCTTCCACTACGTGCTGTTCAAGATTCTCGAGGCGGCGCGGGCGCGGGGCGTGCAGGCGATCGACGGTCCGTTCCTGCAGATCCGGGACGTGGACGCGTTCCGCGGGGTGGCGAAGAAGTCCGCGGCGTTGGGTTATGACGGCAAGTGGGTGCTGCATCCGGGGCAGATCGAGGCGGCGAACGAGATCTACGCCCCGCGGCAGGAGGACTACGACCACGCCGAGCTGATCCTGGACGCGTACGCCTGGTACACGTCGGCTGCCGGTGGTCTGCGCGGAGCGGTGATGCTCGGCGACGAGATGATCGACGAGGCCAGCCGCAAGATGGCCGAGGTCATCGCGGGTAAGGGCCGGGCTGCGGGGATGGCGCGCACCGAGTCCTTCACCCCGCCGCAGGCCTGAGCGGAGGCCGGCTGCCCGCGCTGGTTACTCGCGGGTAGCCTCCGCTTGTTACTCGCTGGTAGGCTGCCGGGCTCCGGCTGGTATTTCGCTGGTTTTCGCCGAGATCAACGACACGGGAGCCGTGATGGGCAGGGTTGCGCAGACCGACGGGTTGACGGATGTCCAGGCGGACATCCTGGCCGCGGTGCGGTCGTTCGTGGACAAGGAGATCCTTCCGTA